>JAQYLE010000014.1 GCA_028720205.1 Clostridia bacterium | reverse complement strand
AGTTGTATAATTTTATCAGACATGTTGCAATACTCCTTTGAATGTTGTTTTTTTTGCTTATTCCATTCTATCAGAGTTTTGCTTACATGTCTATTTTTTTGTATGCATTTCTTCAATTTGCGAAATTTATTATACCTTATCGAAACGCGCCGCGCCGCTGAGAACGCGGTATGGCGAACGGAAAACGTAATATACACGCATAGAAAAAAACGCAGAAAACGAATTTTCCGCGTTTTTTGTTTATGCCGTTTCTTCCGCGCCTTTCGCACGATAGGAAAAGTGAAATCACGAAGTTAAATCAAAGGGTGTTCGGCGCGGATCACTGCGTAACAATCGGGCCGTGCGTTGTGTATTTTATCGGCAACGGCGCTTTGCGCTTCGGCAAGAGAACATTTGCTTTCCATCGGTACGCACAAATCGAAAATAAGATTTTTGCGCTCTTTCCCGTAAGTCATGCGGAAGTCGTGCACGGTAAAGGAATCGTCCACTTCCTTTGCCGTGCGCGCAACGAATTCCCGAAGTTCGTTGACGTGTTCGTCGTTTATAACGATAGGGTCCATATGTACGGTAACGAGGCAGCCGAATTTTTTGTGCATATCCTCTTCCAATTTATCTACCGCTTCGTGCGCGTAATTGATATTGTCTTCTGCCGAAACTTCCGCGTGAAACGAAACCATCGTTCTGCCGGGGCCGTAATCGTGCACGATAACGTCGTGAATGCCGAGAACTTCGGGGTAGTTTTTCACGAACGAGTAAATGTCGTCGATAAATTCTTTCTTAGGCGGCGCGCCGAGCAGTAAATCCACCGTTTCTTTTGCCGCCTTCAAGCCGGAAAAGAGGATAAAACACGCCACTAAAAGCCCCGCGACGCCGTCGATTTTCCAGCCGAGATATTTTCCGCAAAGAGCGGATATAAGTACCACGGACGTGGCTACCACGTCGGAAACGCTGTCGATCGCCGCGCCCTGCAAGGCGACGGATTCTATTTTTTTCCCTACCTTTTTATAAAAGACGAACAGCCACGTTTTTGCCAGGATAGAAAAGCATAAAAAGCATACGGTAAGCGCGCTTGCCGAGGGCAGTTCGGGCGTTATAATGCTTTGCACCGACGTTTTGATGAGTTCCGCTCCGACGAATATCACCAGCATATCCACGATAAAGCCGGTTACGTATTCCATACGGCCGTGACCGAGGGGATGTTCCTTATCCCCCGCTTTCGCCGCCATTTTAAACCCGATCAGGGCTACCAGCGACGAGCCTGCGTCCGAAGCGTTGTTGAACGCATCGGAAATCACGGCGACGGACGCGGCTAAAATTCCCGCCGTCAGTTTGGCGGCGAATAAAAGCAGATTTAAAACTATGCCCGTGCCGGTAGCGAAAGAGGCGCATTTGTTGCGGTTAACCGTTTCGTTTTCGCCCTTGCCGCTTACGCAGCCGAACAGACGAAGCAACGCGTTAATCATCGTTCTTCGCCCTCCGGACCGGCCTGCGCGGCGTTTGTTTTTTCTTCGCGCGCTTTTTTGGCTTTTTCCGCTTTTTTAACGCATATCGATACAAGTTGTACCGCCAGAATAATCAACCCGATCACCACGAAAATCGCCAGAAGCCCCTGCCATAAAATAGTGAACGTGTGTTTTATGTTTTGCCAGTTAAAAGGGTCCAGAGTATTTGCCGATAATAAAGATAACATGATTTTTTTGTCTCCGTTTAAGTTCCGCCCGGCGGATAAAGTAAAAACTTTACGCCGCGAAAAAACGCCGCTCCGGTTACAGAGCCTGTACCAGCCCGATAATCAATCCGCCTACGATAGCCGAGGCGATTTGCCCCGAAACGTTCGCGCCCACGGCGTGCATTAAAAGGTGATTGGTGGAATCTTCTTTCACGCCCATTTTTTCCACCACGCGCGCCGCCATGGGAAAGGCGGATATGCCCGCCGCCCCGATCATGGGATTGATTTTTTCTTTCGAGAACAAATTCATCAGTTTTGCGCACATCACGCCGCCGATCGTATCGAATACGAAGGCAAACAGTCCCAGCCCCATAATCATCAGAGTTTCCCAGGTGACGAACTGCTCCGCCTGCATCTGAAAGGCGATGGTGATGCCGAGAAGCAGGGTGATCAGATTGGAAAGGGTGTTTTGCGCCGTTTCCGAAAGCGTGTTTAAAACGCCGCATTCTCTGAGCAGATTACCGAACATCAGCATGCCTACCAAAGAGAGGGACGCGGGCGCGATCAGTCCGGAAATAATGGTGACGATGACGGGGAATAAAATACGCGTGAGTTTACTCACCTGCGCCGCGTGATATTTCATTTTAATGCGGCGTTCTTTTTTGGTAGTGCACAATTTTACAACGGCGGGTTGTACGATGGGCACCAACGCCATGTACGAATACGCCACCACCATAATCGCGCCTAAATATTTCGAAGCGAGTTTCAACGCCACAAGAATGGAAGTGGGGCCGTCCGCCGCGCCGATAATCGCGATGGACGCCGCGTCGTTTAACGGAAATCCTATTATCGTCGCTAATATCAACGTTACGAAAATACCGAGTTGCGCCGCGCCGCCTAAAATAAACAGTTTGGGGTTGGAAAGCAGCGGACCGAAATCGATCATGGCGCCGATGCCGATAAACAGCAAAAGCGGCATTGCTTCGCTGGCCTCTATGCCCACTTTAAACAGCGAGGCGATAATGCCGCCGTCGCTTGCAATTACCGCGGAATTCGGAATATTCACAAGTATCGCGCCGAACCCCATCGGCAGTAAAAGCGCCGGTTCGATATCCTTTTTGATCGCCAGATAAATAAGCAATCCGCCGATCAGCCACATTACGATTTGCTCCGGCGTTACTTGTTTAACGGTTTCTATTAAAAAATCCATAAAACCCTCCGTTGAAAATAAGGTTTTTTATAGGGCGTTATTTGTATCGGTTGTTTGCCGCGTTTTTATGCAACCGCGCGAAAGATAAAAAATTTAAGAAAAAGAAAAACCGCGACAAAAAAGCGATGCGTTACGCTTTCGTCGCAGTCTTGCCGTTTAGTCCGGATCCGGGCGCGGCGCCGTACGCCGGTTGTGCGTATTTGTAAGTTTCTTCACCGGAAAGCGAACAAAAAACAACGCAAAACCGAAACGGAACCGACCGTGTTATCGATATCCGACGGGAAAAACGGCTTTTTTCCGCGCTTTGTCGCGCGTAGTTTTCCGTTTCCGCCCCGACTACTCCCTGCTGAGGTTACAAAAGTATTATATTCTTTCGCGCCGGTTTTGTCAACAAGAAACGCGTTGCGCGCGGAAAAAAATTTTGCAAAGCAGTCTGCGGAAAAAAGTTATCGCCGCATTGCCGCAAAACCTGAGGCAAAACCTGCGTTTTACCGATTCTGCCGTTGACTTTTCCTATTTCGGGTAGTATAATATCGGGTAGTATAATAAATTTGAAAAACATGACAGAGAGAAAAAAGCGATGTGGATAGTATTTGCTCTGCTTTCGGCGTTGTTTGCGGGGATCACTTCCGTGCTTGCCAAGTGCGGCGTGAAACAGACGAATTCAAACGTGGCTACCGCGTTGCGCACGGGAGTGGTTTTGCTGTGCGCCTGGGGCATGACGTTTCTTACGGGATCGGTAAAGACCCTGCCCGCTATCGGCGCGAAAACATGGATTTTTCTTATTTTGTCGGGCGTTGCCACAGGGGCGTCGTGGCTGTGCTATTTTAAAGCGTTGCAGACGGGCGATATCAATAAAGTATTGCCCGTGGATAAATCGAGCACGGTATTCACCGCGGTGTTCGCGGCGCTGTTTTTGCAGGAACCGCTTACTCCCGGCAAGGGGGCGGGCGTGGCGTTATCGTTGATCGGCTCGCTTTTAATGATTGTCAAAAAGCCCTCTTCCGTCGCGGAAAAAGGCGGATGGCTGATTTACGCCGTGCTTTCCGCGGTGTTCGCTTCGCTGACTTCCGTGCTCGGAAAGATAGGAATCGCGGGAGTGCCCTCCGATTTAGGCACGGCGATACGCACCGTGGTGGTTCTGATTACTGCGTGGGGCATGGTGTTCGTTACGGGCTCGGCGGATAAGGTGCGGCGCGTGCCGAAAAAAGAATTGCTGTTTATCGTGCTTTCCGGTATCGCCACGGGCGCTTCGTGGTTATGCTATTTTAAAGCGCTGCAAAGCGGCGATACGTTAATCGTCGCATCCATAGACAAATTAAGCGTGGTGATTGCGGTGCTCTTTTCCTGTTTTGCGCTGAAAGAAAAATTATCCGCAAAATCGATTGTCGGGTTGATTCTGCTGCTTTGCGGTACGCTTGTTATGCTGCTGTAAAAAGCGCCGCGCGGCGCAGAGCAAAAAAAATTTCCGTAAAATCGCGGCAAAAACGCTTGACGGAAAAGCGGATATGCTCTATAATGGTTAACGACTTCGGACGTTCCGCCGACCTAAAAGCAAAAAGGGCGCGGGGAGGACCCGCGCAGCAGATCGTGAACGTTACGTTTTTGTAAAAGGAGGTAAAGTCAAATGAGCGAACTGATCAAAGCGATCGACGCGGAGAACATGAAAACAGATCTTCCCGCATTCAACGTAGGCGACACCGTAAAGGTGGGTTATAAAATCATTGAAGGCGGCAAGGAAAGAGTTCAGAATTTCGAAGGTATCGTTATTGCAAGAAAGAACGGCGGTATCCAGGAAAGTTTCACCGTACGCCACATCTCTTACGGCGTAGGCGTAGAAAAGACTTATCCCCTTCACTCGCCCAAAATCGCTTCCATTACGGTAGTGAGAAAGGGTAAAGTGAGAAGAGCGAAACTGTATTATCTTCGCGATCTTACGGGAAAAGCGGCGAAAGTCAAGGAAAAGATTTAACCGCGAAAAATGTTTGTCATCGAAAAAGAGCCGCCCAAAGTCGGGGCGGTTTTTTTGTAACGTTTTGTAACGCCGTATTTTGCAGCGTCTGAAAGGCGTAAACCGTAACGTATAAAGCGAAGAAACGCGAAAAACGCGAAAAATGGCGAATTTGCCCAAATGCGTTTGACAAGAGCAAAAAAGTGTAGTATAATACTGAAAATTCGTTTCATTTCGGCTTGAAATAAGGCTTTAAAGAAAACGGAACGAAAAAAATCAGAACGCTTAAAAAACAAAACGACAAGAGGGGAAAAAGAAGAGAAAATCACACGAAAAGTTGCCGTATTCCGCTACTGAAAACATTGTTACCACGCGGCAAAAAGGAGTAAAAAGCATGCATTCTTTTGAAAACGATTATTCCGAGGGAGCGCATCCGCTTTTGTTGCGCGCGCTGATCGAGAGCAACGAAACCCAGCAAAAAGGATACGGCTCCGACGAGTATTGCGCCGCGGCGCGCGGGAAAATCCGCGCGGAAACAGGTATGCCGCAAGCGGACGTGGAATTTCTGGTGGGCGGCACGCAGACGAATCAGGTGGTGATTTCTTCCCTTTTACAGCCGTTCGAAGGGGTGATTTCCGTAACTTCGGGGCATATTGCCGTACACGAGGCGGGCGCGATAGAAGCCACGGGGCATAAAGTGATAGAAGTTCCGCACGAAAACGGAAAACTTTCCGCGGCGTTTCTGGCGCGGTATCTGCGCGATTTTTACGCAGAGCAGATTTACGATCATTGCGTGCAGCCGGGCATGGTGTATATTACATATCCCACGGAATACGGCACGCTGTATTCTAAAAAGGAACTTTCCGATTTATACGCGGTATGCAAAAAGTATTCGTTGCCGCTGTATATCGACGGCGCGCGGCTGGGGTACGGATTGGAAGCGGAAGGGACGGACGTAACCATGCGGGATATCGTACGCCTTTGCGACGTGCTTTGTATCGGCGGAACCAAAATGGGAGCGCTGGCGGGGGAAGCAGTGGTATTTTGCGGCATGAAAAAACCACGCGGATTTTTAACTTCCGTAAAGCAGCGCGGCGCGTTGTTGGCAAAGGGACGCCTTCTGGGCGTACAGTTTGACGCGTTGTTTACCGACGGGTTGTATTATAAAATCGGGAAAGAGGCAAATTTAAAAGCGCGGCGCATTATGAGCGCGCTGACAGAAAAGGGGTATAAACCCTATCTTACTTCCCCTACCAATCAGCAATTCGTTGTGGTATCCAACGAACAATGCGCGGAATGGGAAAAGCATATGCGCGTGTGCCGTTTTCAGATTTTAAACGAAAACGAACTGGTCGTGCGCTTCGTCACCGATTGGTCCACAACCGATCGCGACGTAGACGAACTTATTCGTCTGTTCTGATCCGAACGGAAAATTATAGAAAAAAGGCGAGGGAAACGGGGCGAAAAAAATATGCGTATCTGGGCAAAGGCGATGAAAGACGGAAAGATCCGTAAACAGACGGTGTACGAAAGAGAAGGGAAGGTGGTGTATTCTCAGTTTTTCACCTATCTTTCGGAGATCTGCGCCACCCTTGACGTGCCGACGCCCGTTCTTTTAAAAACGCATATCTTCAATTTTGCAAAATTCAATCACGTTAATTTTCTTCCGCGCGATTTTGTCGAAAATTTTCCGTACGACAAACTTGTTTTAGAAAATATTTTCACGTAAAGGCGCGGCTTTTGGTTGACAAAACCCGAAAAATGAGATATAATATCGTAAAACCGAATAAAGACCGTGACTCACGCGTAAAGGCGCGCCGTCACGGTTGTATTTTTGCGTTCCTTGAAAAAGGGCGGTTTTTTTGCTATTAAACCGTTTTTTTACTGCGGACGCGAATATGCGGATAATTTTCGAATACGATAATATATCTTAACCGGAATTTTTCCGCACTCGGTAGACCTTAATCGACGCCGCACGGCGTAGGGAAAACGAAACGATAAGCAGGAAAGCACAGGGAGGTAATCGGCAATGGCAGAGAAATTTCAAATGACGCAAAAGGGGTACGACGAAGCGGTAAAACTGCTCAAATACTTACAGGGCGCAAAGCGCAAGGAGATTGTGGCGAGAATCGCGGAGGCGCGCAGTCACGGCGACCTTTCCGAAAACGCCGAGTACGACGCGGCGCGCACGGAACAATCCAACAACGAGATGGAGATAGAGGAACTCGAATACAAAATAAAAAACGCCGAAATCATAGCGGAAAACAACGATACCAGTCAGGTGAACATCGGCAACGTGGTAAAAGTATACGATCCCGATCTGGAAGAAGAGGATACGTACGAGATCACGGGGAGCACGGAAGCGGATATCATGCACAATAAAATTTCCAACGTATCCCCCGTGGGCGCGGCGCTGATCGGCGCGAAAGTAGGCGACAGAGTTACCGTAAAGCCCGAAAACGGCGCGGAACCGTACGTTCTGGTGGTAAAAGAGATTACGCTGGCGCAAAAGTAAAAAAGCGCGGCAACGTCGGCGAAGAAACAAATAAAAAACAAAGGCGAGAGGGCGCACGACTATGGAAGAGAATAAAAATACTCCGTCCGCGGCGCAAAATGCGGAGCAATCGGAAGAAACGCTGATCGAACAGGCGCGGATAAGACGAGAAAAACTTGCAAAACTGCAAAGCGAGGGAAAAAATCCGTACGAACAGGTTAAATTCCCCGTGGACGCGGACAGCGCCGCTATAAAGGCGAACTTCGAAGCATACGAAGGCAAAACCGTTTCCATGGCGGGGCGCATGATGTCGCGCCGCATTATGGGGAAGGCGTCGTTTTCGCACATTGCCGATAAAAGCGGCAATATTCAGATATACGTTACCCGTCAGGATATCGGGGAAGAAAATTATCTCGCCTATAAAAAGGATTACGACATCGGCGATATTTTCGGTTTTTCCGGCTTTGTGTTCAAAACGCAGACGGGAGAAGTGACGGTGCACGTCACTTCTCTGGTGTTGCTTACGAAGTCGCTTTTACCCCTGCCCGAAAAATACAATGGCTTGCAGGATAAGGACATGAAATACCGCCTGCGTCATCTCGATTTAATCATGAACGAGGACGTGAAAAGAACTTTTGTACAGCGTTCTGAAATTTTAAAAGAACTGCGCGCGTATCTCGATTCGCGCGGTTATCTGGAGGTGGATACGCCCGTATTGTTGCCGTTGGAAATCGGCGCGGACGCGCGGCCGTTCAAAACGCATCACAACGCGTTGGATCTGGATATGTACATGCGCATCGAAACGGAACTTTTCTTAAAGCGCCTGATCGTGGGCGGCATGGACCGCGTGTACGAAGTGGGCAGAATTTTCAGAAACGAAGGGATGGACGCCTTTCACAACCCCGAATTCACCACCATCGAAATGTATCAGGCATATACCGATTACAAAGGCATGATGGATTTAATCGAAGATATGTATAAAACGGTGACGAAAAACGTGTGCGGCACGTTGGATATCACCTATCAGGGCACGCTGATTCACATGGGCGAATGGACGCGCCTTACCATGGCGGAAGCGGTGGAAAAATACGCGGGCGTGCGCTACTACGATTGGAAAAGCGACGAGGACGCGCGCGCGGCGGCGAAAGAAAAGGGCGTGGAACTTACCCACGGCGAAACTTCCACCAAGGGCTACGTGCTTATCGACTTCTTCGATACTTTCGTGGAGGACAAGTTGATTCAGCCTACCATTATTTACGATTATCCCGTGGAAAACTCTCCGCTTGCCAAGCGTAAACCTTCCGATCCCGCGTTTACCGAACGCTTCGAATACTTCATCTGCGCGCACGAGTACGGCAACGCGTTTTCCGAACTCAACGACCCTATCGACCAATTGAAACGTATGCAAAAACAGGTGGAGGAAAAGCGTAAAGCGGGGAACACTACCGCCAGGGTGGACGAAGATTTCATCAACGCTCTGGAATACGGCATGCCCCCCACGGGCGGACTCGGCATGGGCGTCGATCGTCTGGTGATGCTCCTGACGGACAGTCCCACGATAAGGGACGTGATTTTGTTTCCCACAATGAAACCCAAGAAGTAGTTTTTCTTGTTCTTTTTGTGCAATACTGCGTCCTGCTCCGCTTTTCCTCGGTCGTTTACGCTCGGTAAACTCCCGTCGGAAAATACTCGCACTCCTTGTCTTGCGCAAAAACTCCTGCGAAAAACTTCGTTTCTGAAGTTGCCTGATACGAAGTTGCGGAACGAATCCGCAACGAAAATCGCTTTAAAGGGGCTTCCGTTTCAGAAGTAGCCTGATACGAAGTTGCGGAACGAATCCGCAACGAAAATCGCTTTAAAGTTGCTTATACCGCACGTTATAAAGAGGGAAAAATTTATGGACGCTCGAATTACCAAAAAACGACTGGGGCAGATGCTATCCTATGATTGGATAAAGATTATCGCCTGCGTCGTTGCCGGCATTGTGTTGTGGAGTCTGATTTTTACAACTACGGCAACGCGGCTCAATCCCGCGCAGACGTTTACCGTCTACGCGTATATGGGTACGGCGCCCGCAGATAAATTTTCGGCAAAAATCAGTTCGAGAACGGCGCTTGCCGAAAAATTTTCGTACGACGTGATTGAAACTTCCGTCGTCGATTTAACCGCGGCGGGCGATCAGGCGTATACGCTGCTGGAAGCGCGTTCCGGCGTGCAGGAGGGCAACGCGGCGTTCGTGTCTCCCATGGAAATTTCCGGCGCGAAGTATAAAAACGATCAGGGCGAGGAATATACGCCCACCTATTTGCAGGATATAATAACGCGGTTATATTCGGGCGTTCTTACGCCCGAAAAAGCGGAAGGCAACCCCAAATCTTCGTTTTTCGATCGGACGGAAGCGTTTTTGGGAATTTATTATTCCGATATAAGCAATGCGGATACGTTAAACGTGAAAAAAGTGGAAGAGGCGTTCCGTACGCGCATTAAAGCGCAGAAGGACAAGCGTTATAAAAACGAAGCGCAGATTGCGCAGGGCATTGCGGACGAAACGGCGCGGATTCGGGGATATCGCGAAAATTATCTGGCGGTGAAAGGTTACCTCAGCGAGGGAATCATTGCGTTGCAAAAGACGGATATATATCTCTCTTCTTCCGAATCCACGGTGAAATACACGGGGTATTACAGCATCAATCTTTGCCCGGACGAAAGAATGTCGGCTTTGAAAGAACTGATTTGCTATAAAACCGCCGACGGGAATTACACCGCGGAAAACATGCAATTGGTACTTCTGGATTTATTGGGCGAAGAATACGGCTACGGATTATACGAGAATTACGCGCTGATCTGCAAACTGGTGGAAACGTATCGCGCGGCCTGAAACGGAAAAGATAAGGCGAACCGCCGTATCGGCAAAGGATTTATTATGGCAAAAGGGAAATTCGTTACATTCGAAGGGTGCGACGGGTGCGGGAAAACCACGCAGACGCGGATGCTCTGCGCGTACCTTGACGATCGGGGCGCGGATTACGTATTTACGCGCGAACCGGGCGGCGGAAAAATTTCCGAGGCGATACGCGAGGTGATTTTAGACGGGAAAAACGCCGAAATGACGGACGAATGCGAGGCGCTTTTATACGCTGCGGCGCGCGTGCAACACCTTGCCGATACCGTAAAGCCCGCGCTGGAAAGCGGTAAACTCGTATTATGCGACAGATATTTCGATTCGTCGTTTGCCTATCAGGCGGAAGGGAGAGGACTGGGCGACAAATTCGTTGCCTCCATCAACGCCTACGCCATCGAAAAGTTTACGCCCGACGTAACGTTTTTAATAGATTTACCGCCGGAAGAGGCGTTTTTGCGCAAGAACGGCGCCGACGAAAACGACAGAATGGAACTTGCCGGCGCGGAATTTCATCGGCGCGTGTACCGCGGTTTTATAAAACAGGCGCAAAAGAATAAAAAACGCTTTGTCGTGATAGACGGGAGGCAGAGTCGCGAGACTATGTTTGCAAGCATTCTTTCCGCGTTGAAGGATCGGAAAATAATCGATTGAAGCGGTAAAAAACCGGGCGCGGCTGCGCCCGATGAAAAAAACAAAATAAAAAGAAAGGTTTTCGGAAAACACTTTCTTAATAAAAAAAACCGAGGTAAAACAACATGAAAAAGGGAATTTTCTCCGCAAAGCGTCTTTGCCGTTCGGGGGTGATAGCCGCGTTATACGTGGTATTCACCGTTTCGTTCGGCTCTCTTTCTTTTTTCGGCGGCATGCAGGTGCGTCCGTCCGAAGGCTTATGTATGTTGCCGCTCTTGTATCCGGAAGCGGTTGCGGCGCTTTGCGTAGGGTGTTTTTTATCCAACCTGTTTTCGCCGTTTGCGATTTTTGATATAACGGTGGGCGTGGGCGCCACGTTGCTTGCCGCGCTGTGCACGTATTTTACGGGAAAATTCGTTAAAAACAAGCCGCTTAAAATTATTTCAGGGGGGATATTCCCCGTGCTGTTCAACGCGGCGGCGGTGCCGCTTATCGTACTTTTAGCGGACGGCGGGGGCGTAAGCGCGATTACTTTGGCGGCGTATTTTTCTATTGCCGGCGAAGTGGCGCTTTCCGAAGCGATCTGGGTGTATGCCGTGGGCGTGCCGCTCACGCTGTTCTGTATGCGCCGCCGCGATAAAAAAACGGCGTTATTCGAATAATTTCCGCCCGAATATCAACGGCTCTTTCGGGAATTATGCCGCGGAGCAAACGTATTTTCGTCCGCGCGGCGTTTTTCGTGCCGCAAAGCGGTAAAAAAGAGCGACAAAAGGCGAAAAGAACGGGAAAAATCGCGGCAAAAGATTGACAAAGCGGCGTTGATTATGGTATCATTATCAAAGAAAAGTCGCAATGCGCATAAGAAAAGCGGCGGTTGCACACGCTTGAATCACGGCGCTTTGCGTTTACCTTTCGTTTATAAATTTCATTTAAACCGACGGGGAGAACAATGAACGAATTAAGCGATTTGATTTCGGAAATGAAAGACGGCGGTAAAATCGTACTCGAACACGGCGGAGAATACTGCGTATACGCTGCGGACGCTTTCGATCTTTCGGGAATAAAGTGCGGCGGAGAAAAAAGCGCGGCGGCGTTTCTTTCGAACAGAAAAAACGTAGTGATCGACGGCGGCGGTTCGGCGCTGAAAATTTACGGCGGCGCGGCGGCGTTCGTGCTGATCGGGTGCAAAAACGTGCGCGTAAAAAACCTGACGGCCGATTTTATCGCGGAAGACGGCGCGGAAAACGGGGCGGAAAACGGCGCGGAAGTTTACGCCGCCTATATAAAAGACAGCGAAAATATCATATTCGAAAACGTGCGTTTCCGCCGTTTTCGCGGAACAGGCGTGTATGCGGAAAATTGCAAAAACGTCGCGCTGAAAAAAACGGAATGTTTGTTAAAAGAGGGCGACGGAAAAAATTGCGCCGGGTTTTTCCGCTTTGAAAACTGTAAGGGCAAAGCGATAGCGGAAAGTTGCGTGGCGCGCGCCGCAGGGGCGGCGGGCGATTTTATCGGCGTGCGCGGCGGCGGACGGTGCGATTTAATCGTGAAAAACAATTATGCGGAAAACAACGCGGGCAGAGGCGTATATTATGCCGCCGGAGGCAAAGCCGTGGTGGCGGGCAACACCTTCAAAAAGACGGGCGGCGCGGCGCTCTGCGCGCGTGATTGCAAGGAATACGGCGCCGCGTACGTGAAAAAAATCGTGTTTGAAAACAACGTGGCGGACGGTTGCGGAAACGCCTACGAGGAAAAATATTCCGTGGCGTACTTTCCTACGGCCGACGCGGACGAAAAAGGCGGCTGCAAAACGGCGGACGGAAAAACGGTGGGCAAACTCGTTTTAAAGGAGAACCATTTCTTTAACCCCGAGGACGAGGAGCACAGAATTTATCTGGCGGGGGTAAAAAAGGCGACGTTTAAAAACAACAGTTTCGACAGACCGTATAAAATCGAACGGGAAAACGTGAAGAAACTGGAAGAAAAAGGGGACGTCGCGGCGGAAAAATGCCCTTGAACGTAGGCGAAATTTTCGTTTAAAAATCGACAAAAAAAGACGGGAACGGCGCGGCGCCGCCGGAAGAAAGGCGACGCCGCGCACATACTATATAACAGGATAAACGGCGACAAAGCGGACGAATTGCGGCGGGAGCAAGGAGAATTAAAGCAAGATGTTCAAAAACAATCGCGAATGGGAAAGAACGGAAGATTTCGGCATGTTGCCGATGAGATGTTACTATACGCCGTTTGATAAAACGGATGTTTACGATAAAGACAGGGAAAAATCTTCCCGGTTTTATTCGCTTTGCGGGTTATGGGCGTTTAAGGCGCACGAAAGATTGGAAACGTGCGAAATAAACGAGGAATTGTCCGATGCGATAGAAGTGCCTTCCTGCGTGCAGATGAAAGGCTACGACTATCTGCAATACACCAACGTGCGCTATCCGTTCCCGTTCGATCCGCCGTTTATCGATAAGGATATTCCCGTATTCCATTATCGCCGTAAAGCGGAGATTAAAAAAGAGGGAAAGCGCGCGCGGCTGGTGTTCGAAGGCGTGGATTCGGCGTTTTACGTGTTTCTGAACGGCGAACTTTTAGGCTACTCGCAAATTACGCACAGACTTACGGAATTCGACTTATCGGCGGCTGAAGAGGGCGAAAACGTCATTGACGTAATCGTTCTGAAATGGAACGCCTCGTCCTATCTCGAAGATCAGGACAAATGGCGTTTTTCGGGGATTTTCGGCAGCGTGTACGTATTATACCGCGACGAAAACGCCGTGGAAGATTATTTTATCAAAACAAAAAAGCGCGATAACGGCTGGGCGCTCTCGTTTGAAAACTTGCGCGGAGGCGACTGTTTCGTTACCTTCGAAAACGAGAGAAAAAAGATAAAATCGGGCGAAACGGGCGAATTTTTCATTGAAAAACCGCGGCTTTGGAGCGCGGAAATTCCCGATTTATACCCCGTTCTGATCGAAAGCGGCGACGAGGTGATCTACGAAGAGGTCGGCTTCCGCGAGTTGAAAATTCGCGATAAAGTATTTTATTTGAACGATAAACCGATAAAAATCTGCGGCGTGAACCGCCATGAATTTCATCCGGAAAAGGGCGCCGCGATTTCTATTAAAGACGCCGAAAACGATATTATTCTCATGAAAAAGTACCACGTGAACGCGGTGCGTACTTCTCATTACCCGAATATGCCCGAGTTTTATCGTCTGTGCGACAGATACGGTATTTACGTGATGGACGAGGCGGACGTGGAAAGCCACGGCGCCTGCTGTACGGACGGCGGCTGGTCGTCCGGCGATTATAAAGCGCTTGCGGACGGTGATTTATACGAAAAAGCCATCGTTTCGCGCGCGGAAACGATGGTGCGGCGGGATAAGAACCGTCCGTCCGTACTCTTCTGGTCGCTGGGGAACGAATCGTATTACGGCAAAAACTTCGTGAAAGCGGCCTTGGCGGTAAAAAGCATAGACGATACGCGTTTTGTTCACTACGAACAGCATCAGTATATCGCGGGAACGGACGAATATTATAACGATCCGATCGATTTGGTCAGCCGTATGTACGCTCCCGTTTCGTGGCTGAAAGACAACTATCTGAAAGACAAGAAAGAAGCGCGCCCGATGATATTGTGCGAATACTGCCACGCGATGGGCAACGGACCAGGCGATCTCGAAGATTACTGGCAGGTTATCCGCTCTTCCGACAGGCTGACGGGCGGCTTTATCTGGGAGTGGGCGGATCACGGCGTATTAAAAGACGGAAATTATTATTACGGCGGCGATTTCGGCGAGAAGTTCCACGACGACAACTTCTGCATCGACGGCATCGTCTCGCCCGACCGCAAAGAAAAGGCGGGCACTTTGTGTATGAAACACGCCTACCAGCCCGTGGAATTTTCCTATAAAAACGGCAAGTTGTCCGTGAAAAACCGCTATTTTTTCAAAACGCTGAAAGGCGTGGTAAAAGCGGAGATCAAGGTGGACGGAAAACGCGTGAGTTATCTGCGCCGAGCGGCGGATATCCCCGCGGGCGAAAGAAAGAAATTCGGCTTTTCCGCGCCCGATTTTACGGGGGATAACGCGGTTAAATTCGCGGCGCTGAAAGTATCGTTCACCGACGGCGAGGGGCTTACTTCCACAGATTTTATCGTTTTGAACGAATCGGAAAAGCGCGCGGCGCTTCCGGCAAAAAAAGCGCAACTTAAAACGGACGATTTCTCTTACGTGTTGCAGGGGGAAAACGTTACGCTTACGGTGGATAAAGCAACGGGCAATCTGCTTTCCGTAAAATCGGGCGAGAAGGAATATCTTGCCGCGCCCATGCGCGTAAGCGTTTTCCGCGCGCCGACCGATAACGAGAGAAGCGTTAAAGAGGAATTCAAAAAGCGTGGCATTTACGACGCTCTGCCCCGGGTTAGGAGGAATGCGCAAACAGAAAACGGAGCGCTGGCGCTGCAAGGCAAGATGACGCCCGAATACAGAAGCGCCGTACTCGACTACGCTCTTTCGTACGCGGTGACGGAACGAGGCTTTACGGTGCGGCTTACGTATCGGTTCGGCGACAAGGTAAACCGTCTGCCTTCCGTCGGCTTGCGCTTCGCGGTGAAAAAATCGGATAAAAAAACAGAATATTTCGGGTACGGACCGCAGGAAACGTACCGCGATACGTTCGGGGCGGCGGCGAAAGACGTCTATTCCTATAAGCCGAAAGACGGTTACCATCATTATGTGAAGCCGCAGGAGAGCGGCAATCACACGCAGACGGAACGCGTATCGTTGCCCGATATGTATATCGAAGCGGCGGAACCGTTCGATTTTTCGGCAATTCCCTACTCCGAAAAGCAACTTATGGAAAAAACGCACGATTTCGCGTTACGCCCTTCGCAGAAAACGTATGTATTCGTGGGCGCGACGGAAGGCGTCGGCTCTAATTCCTGCGGCCCCGGATTATCGGAAAAATACCGCGTGGAAAAAGAGGGCGAATTTATCTTTTCGTTTAAATTGTTGTAATTCATGGCTGTTGTAACATATGGCGTAACGATTTGAATAACCTTCTTCCGGGCCGGACGGCGGGGAGAAGGTTTCGGCTATTATATGAGGTGCGCACGCATGGAAAAGGAAAAAACGGCGCGGACGAAAACCGCCCCGGCGGGAAGCGCCCCGGCGGAAAGCGCCCCGGCGGGAAGCGCGGACGGCGCATACGCCGCGGAAGAAATAACGGCGCGCGGCGCGGAGAACTTTCCGTTTGAGAAAATTACGGCGCCGCTCGTAAAGTGGTTTAACGAAAACAAGCGCGATCTGCCGTGGCGGCATAATCCCGAGCCCTATCGCGTATGGGTATCGGAAATCATGTTGCAGCAAACTCGCGTTGAGGCGGCGCGGGAGTATTATCTGCGCTTTTTATCGGCGTTGCCTTCCGTAAGCGACCTTGCCGCGTGCGACGAGGAAAAACTGATGAAACTGTGGGAAGGCTTAGGATATTATTCCCGCGTGCGGAATATGCAAAAAACCGCAAAAATCGTATGCGAAAAATACGGCGGAAACTTCCCTTCCGACGAAAAAAGTCTGCGCGCCCTGCCGGGAATAGGCGATTATACGGCGGGCGCGATCCGTTCTATTGCGTTCGGCCTGCCTTCTCCCGCCGTAGACGGCAACGTGCTGCGCGTTTGTTCACGCCTTGCCGCCGACGGCACGGATATTTCCGACGCAACGTACAAGGCGCGGCTGAAAGCGTTGCTTTTAAACGCCTATCCGAATACGCCGCAAGGCTGTTCCGACTTTACGCAGGCACTGATGGAATTAGGCGCTCTGATCTGCACGCCGCGCGTGATTTCCTGCGAAAAATGTCCGCTTCGCGCGCTTTGCCGCGCGGAAAAATTGAAAAAAACGGAAGAATACCCCGTTATGCCCGAAAAAAAAGAAAAACGCGCGGAAAACGTATGGGCGTTCGTAATAGAAACGCCGCGCGGCTATTCGGTGAGAAAACGCGATGCGGGCGTATTGAAGGGAATGAACGAATTTCCCTCGCTGGTTGTTCCGCAGAGCGAAACGACGCGAAAAGGCGGCGCGGACGGAGACGCGGACGGCGGTATTGCGGCGCGCGCGGAGCAGATTTTAAAAGATTGGGGCGTGGAGGAGCCGCATGCGGAAAGCGTTGAAAAATATACGCATATTTTTACGCACGTCCGTTGGGAGGTAACGGCGTTTTTCGTACGGGCGAAATCTTCTCCGTTCGACGAATACGCATTTTCGCAACTGATCGGAGAGACGGCTTTTCCCACGGCGTTTCGCCGCTGTATCGATTTACTGAAAGATAAAAGGGCGAAAAGAAAAAACGGGAGAGTGCGGAAGAATGAGAGCGACGAAGGCGGCGGAAAAAACGGAAGTAAAAGAATACAAACTCGATTTTGAATTTATTCCCGAAGAGAGTTGGAAATACAATCTGCGGCATTTGTTATCGCCGGCGGCGTGGGATATCGTGCGGCGGGACGCATACGCCCGCGCGGGGCATAAGTGCAGTATATGCGGCAGGGGGAACTGCCGTCTGGAAGCGCACGAAAAGTGGAGTTTCAACCCGCAGACGCGCGTGCAGAAATTAGAGGACGTATTGGCGCTGTGCCATGATTGCCACGCCGTAGCGCACTATCAACGCACCGCGCTGTGCGAGGGGAAAGAGGGCGCGGAAAAAGCGCAGGAACATTTTATGAAGGTGAATGTTTGTACGCAGGCGGAATTTCACGCGGCGCTTGCCCGCGCGGCGAAGCGGCACGAACGGCTCAACGAAACGCAGGATTGGAGATTGGATCTTTCTTTTTTAAAGCGGTTTACGTAAACGAAAACGCGCGGAATCGCGAGGAATCGGGGTCTCGCCGAAAAAAAATAACAAAAAACGGGGAAATTTTCCTTTCGTCGTCTTGAAAAATTCATAAAAGTATGATACAATATACAAAAATCGATATTCACATTTTTAAACGCAAACGAAACAAGGAGGGCGCGCGATGAAAGTGATTTTAGTCAACGGCAGTCCGCACGAAAACGGCTGTACGTACCGCGCTTTGAAAGAGGCGGAAAAGGCGTTGAACAAAGAAGGGATAGAAACGGAGATTTTTCAGGTGGGCAAAGCGCCTGTTTCCGGCTGCACCGCATGCAAATTCTGTAAAAAAGCGGGCAGGTGCGTGATTGACGATAAGGTGAACGTATTCACCGAAAAGGCAAAAAACGCCGACGCGTTTATCTTCGGTTCGCCGGTGCATTACGCTTCTGCGGGCGGCACGTTGATTTCGTTTATGGACAGAGCGTTTTACAGCGGAGGAGCCGCGATGAAATACAAACCTGCGGCGGCGGTTGCATGTTGCCGAAGAGCGGGCGCAAGCACTACGTTCGACGTACTGAATAAGTATTTCACCATTAACTGTATGCCCGTAGTATCGTCGAACTATTGGAACGAAGTGCACGGGGCGAACGCGGAAGAAGCGGAAAAAGACGAAGAAGGGCTGCAGACCATGCGCGTTTTAGGCTACAACATGGCGTGGCTGATGAAATGTATCGCCGCAGGAAAGGCGCAGGGCGTAACGCCCGGGCAGGAAAACAAAATTTTTACGAACTTCGTGCGTTGAGCGCGGAAGAAATCAAACGAAAACAAAATTAAAATCCGGCGGTTCTGCGGGGAAAACCGCATAAACCGCCGATAAGGAGAGCATAATGGAAAAGTATATCATCGGTATCGATCTGGGCGGCATGAGCGCGAAAGGCGCGCTTTTTAAGGAGGACGGCACGTTAATGATAAAGCAGTCCGTGCCCACCAGCCCCCGGGACGGGTTTGAAGGAACGGTGGCGAAATTGGCGGATTTGTGCCGGGAGACGGCCGCGCGGGCAGGCGTGGATTTTTCCGCGGTGGAAAGCATAGGCATGGCGGTGCCCGGATATATGAATTCCGCCACGGGCGTGGTGGTGCGCTGGGCGAATTTCGGTTGGGAAAATCAGCCGCTTGTGGAGAAATTGAACGCCCTGACGGGAAAACCCGTAAAAATTTCCAACGACGCCAACGTCGCCGCACTGGGCGAGGCGAAATTCGGCGCGGGAAAGCAGTATCAGAGTTGCCTTCTCGTTACGCTCGGCACGGGCGTGGGCGGCGGTATCATCGTGGACGGAAAACTGTTTGAAGGCTACATGGGCGCCGGCGCGGAGATCGGGCACATGGTGATTTGCGAAGGCGGCGAACTGTGCACCTGCGGCAGACACGGCTGTCTGGAAACGTATACTTCCGCGACGGCTCTGATTCGGCTGACCAAGTGGAAGATGCAACTCGATCTTACCACGAAGATGTGGGAAATCGCGGAGGGAAAATTGGAGAACGTAGACGGAAAGACGGCGTTCGTCGCGGCGCGGCAAGGCGACGCGCGCGGGCAGGAAATCGTAAACGAATACGTAGAACACCTTGCCGTGGGGCTTGCCAATTTGGCCAACGTACTGCGCCCCGAAGCGATACTCCTCGGCGGCGGCGTTTCCAACGAGGGAGAATTTTTATTCGCGCCTTTGCGCAAGGCTGTGTGGAAAAAACTGTATACTTCCGAAAAGTATGTGCCGCTGAAAATAGAAAAGGCTTCGCTGGGCAACGACGCGGGCGTATACGGCGCGTTCGCTTTGGCGCGCGGGTTATAAACGTTTTGGAGAGAGAATATGAGTGAAAGAAGAAAAGTGGTTTCGATTATCGGGAACAGAGAAGTAGAAGAAGATTCCCTTCGTTTTGAACTTGCTTTTAATATGGGCAAATTACTGGTGGATAACGGGTACAGAGTGCAGTCGGGAGGATTAAGCGGCATTATGCGCGCGGCGATGAAAGGCGCGCGCGCTTCCGAAAAATATAAGGAAGGCGATACGATTGCGTTGATTCCTTCGTTCGATACGGAAATCGCCAACGAATTCGCGGATATTTCGGTGCCGACGGGGCTTGACGTGATGCGCAACGCGATGGTTGCCAACGCGGACGCGGTGATCGGCATCGGCGGCGGCGCGGGTACGCTGTGCGAATACGCGTTCGCCTGGTCGTTCAACCGACTGATTATCGCGTTTGAAAATTCGGGCGGGTGGAGCGAAAAACTTGCGAACACCCGTCTGGACAGTTCGGTGCGGTACGAAAACGTTCCGGACGATAAGGTGTTCGGGGTAACCGCGCCCGAAGAAGCGATAGAAATTTTAAAAGAGCGGATCGGCACGTATACGCGGCGGCACCGGGGCATAGGCAGAATTTAAAAGGAATCCTCGCGCCGTTTTAAAACGGGTTTAAATGTTGCCCAAAACAGGCGGAACAAAGAAATAAAGCGATAAAAACCGTTGTTTTTTCTTGTAAAAGCGACGGTTTTTTTTGTGGCGAAAATTTTTTGTTATTCAGCGTTTAAGATAAGGGGCGGCGGGTTAAATATAAACTGTAAGAAAAATCCCGTACGAAATGCGCGGATAAATCCATCGGTTTGAATGCGGATCCGCGGCAAGGGGCATAAACAGGTTATATAAAGGAGCGTGATATATTATGGCAGGCAAAGTAATAGGTATCGATTTGGGCACAACCAATTCGTGCGTGGCGGTGATGGAAGGCGGCGAGCCCGTTGTAATCACCAACGCGGAGGGCGCAAGAACTACTCCTTCCGTGGTTTCGTTTCAGAAAGACGGCTCCCGCGTGGTGGGGCAGGCAGGCAAACGTCAGGCGGTTGCCAATCCCGACAGAACGGTGATTTCCATCAAACGGCATATGGGTTCGGACTATAAAGTGGATATCGACGGCAAGGGATATTCCCCGCAGGAGATTTCCGCTATGATTCTTTCCAAGTTAAAAGCGGACGCGGAAGCGTATCTGGGGCAGAAAGTAACGGAGGCGGTAATCACCTGCCCCGCATACTTCTCCGATTCGCAGCGTCAGGCGACGAAGGACGCGGGCAAGATCGCGGGGCTTAACGTGCTTCGTATCATCAACGAGCCCACGGCGGCGGCGCTTGCTTACGGGCTGGATAAAGACAAGGGCGGCAAGGTAATGATTTACGACCTCGGCGGCGGCACGTTCGACGTTTCCATTCTTGAAATTTCGGACGGCGTATTCGAAGTGCTTGCCACCAACGGCGATACGCATCTTGGCGGCGACGACTGGGATAATAAGATTATCGACTACCTCGTAGACGAATTCAAAAAATCGCACGGCATCGATCTTTCCAAAGACAAGATGGCGATGCAACGTTTGAAAGAGGCTGCGGAAAAGGCGAAAATCGAACTTTCCGGCATGAATTCCACCAATATCAATCTGCCGTTTATTTCGATGAGCGCGGACGGACCTCAGCACCTCGACGTAACGCTGACCAAGCAGAAGTTCGAAGCGATGACGGCGGATCTTTTAAACCGTACGGTAGAGCCGATGAAGAAAGCGATGAAAGACGCGTCGCTTACCTACAACGACATCGACAAAGTCATTCTGGTGGGCGGCTCCACGCGTATGCCCGCCGTGGTGGAAAAGGTGCGCGAAGTGACGGGCAAAGAACCGTTCAAAGGCATCAACCCCGACGAATGCGTGGCGATCGGCGCGGCGATTCAGGGCGGCGTGTTGACGGGCGAAGTGAAAGACGTGCTTTTGCTTGACGTTACTCCGCTTTCGCTGGGTATCGAAACGCTGGGCGGCGTGTTTACCAGAATTATCGACCGTAACACCACCATTCCCGTGAAGAAGAGCCAGGTGTTCTCGACGGCGGCGGATAATCAGACGAGCGTGGACATTCACGTGTTGCAGGGCGAAAGAGAGTTCTGTAAGGACAATAAAACGCTGGGCAACTTTATGCTGACGGGCATCGCGCCCGCGCCGAGAGGCATTCCGCAAATCGAAGTTACTTTCGATATCGATGCGAACGGCATCGTGCACGTTACCGCGCAGGATAAGGGTACCGGCAAATCCACGGATATCACCATTACCTCTTCCACCAACCTTTCCGAAGAGGAAATCGATAAAGCCGTGAAAGAAGCGGAACAGTTTGCCGAAGAGGACAAGAAGAGAAAGGAAAAAGTGGATAACAAGAACAAACTCGACGGCATGATCTTCTCCGTAGAGCAGACGATGAAAGATTCCGGCGACAAACTTTCCGAGGACGACAAAGCCGCGCTGAACGCGGCGGTGGAAGCGGCGAAGAAGGAACTTGAATCGGACGACGACGAGAGAATCAAAGCGGCGTACGATACGCTGATGAACGCGGTGCAACCTATCTTCCAGAAGTTGTATCAAAGCGCGGCGGGCGCGGCGGGGGCAAACCCGAACGCTAACCCGGGCGCGAACGGCGACGATACCGAATTCCATCAGTAACGCTTTGCAAAGCCGTTTGAATGCGTTTTTAAACGGTGGGGCGCGGAAAAACCGCGCTTAAGAAAAAAAAAGATAAATCGCTATCGGGTTTGGCGTAACAGCCAGACCCGTATGGCGTATTTTAACGAATATTTCGTTGCATGCGGCAGGGCGCAGAGTAAAACGCAGGCTGAACGGTAAACGTCTGCGCCGCCGGAACGGCAACGGAGAAAGAGAGAAAAAATATTATGGCGGACGGTAAAAAAAATTATTACGAAATTCTCGGCGTGGATAAAAAAGCGTCGGCGGAAGAGATAAAGGCGGCGTATCGGAAACTCGCCAAACAGTATCACCCCGATCTGCACCCCGGCGATAAGGTAGCCGCGGAGAAATTCAAAGAGATCAACGAGGCGAACGAAACGCTCTCCGATCCGCAGAAACGCTCGGCGTACGATTACGAACTGGAACACCCCGGTATGGGCGGATTCGGCGGCGGCTTTTCGGGTTTTGGCGGCGACGGCGGAGGCTTCGGCGGCTTCGAGGATATTTTCAGCAGTTTCTTCGGCGGCAGCGGCGGCTTTTCGGGTTTTGGCGGCGGTAGCGCGGCGCAGTCGAAAGTAGGCGAAGATATACAAAAGGAAATGACGCTTTCGTTTATGGACGCGGCGAAGGGTTGCAGAAAAACAGTATCGTACATGCGCAACGCGCCTTGCGAGGCGTGCAACGGCACGGGCGCGAAAGGCGGAACGGCGTTTAAAACGTGTTCCCGTTGCGGCGGGAAAGGCGTGGTGCAGAGCGTGCAGAACACCGTATTCGGCAGAACTATCCGGCAGGGCGTCTGCCCCGATTGCGGCGGAAGCGGCAAAATCATTACGGATAAGTGCGTAGACTGCAAAGGTAAGGGGTATACCCGCAAGGAAACGGAAATTACCTTTAACATTCCCGCAGGCGTGGATAACGGCAGTTATATCAGGAAACGCGGCGGCGGCAACGCGGTGCAGGGCGGCGCGCCGGGCGATCTGATCATTGTATTTAAAGTAGAGCCGCATAAGATGTTCGTGCGGGAAAATTTCGATTTGAAGATAGATGTGCCCGTTTCCTTTAAAACGGCGGCGCTGGGCGGCACGGTGAAAGTGCCTTCCGTAGACGACGCGTTTGATTTCACTATTCCCGAGGGTACGCAGAGCGGACAGATATTCACCGTGCGCGGCAAAGGAATAAAATCCGCGAACGGCGCTACGGGAAACCTTATCATCAAAGTGGTGGTGGAAGTGCCTTCGCGCTTGACGCGCGAGCAGAAACGCGCCATAGAAGAGGCGGATTCCGCCGTGGATCTGAAACAGTACGATAAGCGCAAGAGATATTCCGATAACGTGGAGGCGCTGTACGGCGCAAAACCCTATTAAAGACGCGCGCGCCCCGTATCCCGAAAATCAAACGGCGGAAAAGGAAAATCAAAAGGCGAATAAGAAAAAATTGCAGAGTCGGGCGCGCCCGGCTCTGCAATTTTTTTCCCGCGCGAACAACGGCGGAAAGCGAAACGGGAGAAACGGGCGGAAACGGTTGACAAGTTGCAGAGAAAGGGGGTATAATAACGGTAATGAAGTTTTTGTATACAAGTCGGGCGGCGGCCGGAGGCGCGCGGAAATAATCGACGAAAAACGGATGGAAACGGGCAAACGGCGAATGAAAGAAAAAAAAGTTATTTATTACAAAGACGAATTGAACGACGAATTTTCGTCGGCAAAAATACAGGCGCGTGCCATCGACGAAACGTACCGTTATGTACACGATAACCCGTTCTACCGCTTTTTTTCGGCGGCGTTATATTGTATCGTAAAGCCGCTGGCATATCTTTTTTTAAAAATCAAATTCGGCTGGCGGGTGAAAAACCGTAAAGCGCTGAAAAGCGTTGATAAAAAAAGCGCGTATTTTATTTACGGGAATCACACGAACGCCGCCGCCGATCCGTTTGTGCCTGCATTGCTTACGGGCAGAAAACGGGCATACGTCATCGTGCATCCTGCCAACGTTTCCATTCCCGTGGCGGGCAGGATGATCGCCGCATTGGGCGCGTTGCCTCTGCCGGGCGACAGACAGGCTACGAAAAACTTTCTCGGCGCCGTCGATACGCGGGTGAAGCAGGGCGCGGCGCTCGCCGTGTATCCGGAAGCGCATATCTGGCCGTATTACACCAAAATCCGCCCGTTCAAAGATACTTCGTTCCGCTACCCCGTGCAGTACGGCGCGCCCGTATTCGCTTTTACCAACACTTATCAAAAGCGCAGGATATTTAAAACGCCGCGGCTGGTAACCTATGTGGACGGTCCGTTTTACCCCGATGCTTCGTTGCCCGTAAAAGAGGCGAAAGCGCTTCTTCGCGAGGCGGCGTACGGCGCGATGACGGCGCGGAGCGCGCTTTCGGACGAGGAATTTATACGCTACGTGCCCGCGGAGCAAACGGAGGATAAAGAGGAACAAGACGCTAAGGAAAAACGGTATACGAAAGAGGAACAAATAAAAAAAGGGGGAGTGGAAACGCAACGATGAGATATTTGCTTTTTGCGGGAAATTACAAGGTGTTCGACGGAATTCTTACGTGTTTGCTTTCGGTAGTGAAGCGCACGCAGACGAAAGAGCCGATCACGGCGTTTATACTTACGATGGACGTTTCGTATATCAACAAGGATTTCGTGCCCGTCACCGATGAACAGATTGATTTTTTGCGGGGCGTAATGCACGCGTATAACAAAGAAAGCGAGGTAAAAAAAATAGACGTTTCCGAGTTGTACGCATCGCAGTTCTGGCGCTGCCCCAACGAAGGCGCGTACTGTTCGCCGTATACGCTGTTGCGGTTGTTCGCCGATGAAATCGCGGAGATTCCCGATAAAATTTTATATCTGGACGCCGACGTTATGTTTAACCGCGATTTTACGTTGCTTTACGATATCGACGTATCGGACGTGGAGTATGCGGCGGCGCGCGATCATTACGGAAAATTTTTATTATATTACAACTATATCAATGCGGGCGTACTGCTTTTAAACATGAAGATGATACGTGAAACGGGCGCGTTGGTAAAAGCGCGGGAACTGATCAGATCGCGCAAACTGCTTTTTGCCGATCAGAGCGCGCTTATCCGCAGTACCAGTAAAAAGAAGATGTTGCCGCAGAAATTCAACGATCAGAAGTTTTTACACAAGAGCACGGTGGTGCGTCATTTCAGCAAGCGGTTGTTTTACTTTCCTTTTCCGCATACGGATAATATCAAGCAATGGAACGTGGAAAAGGTGCATTCCGTATTTCGCTATCACGAATTCGACGATATTTTAGAAGAATATCTGGTGTTGAAATCCCGGTTTGAAAACGGCGCGCAGGCGGAAGCGGCAACCGGAGAAAGCGAACGTCGCATACTCAGAAGAGAAGAGTAAAGGCGCGCGGAAAAAGGCGCGGAGCGCGATAAACGCAAGGCGCCGACGGAACGGGAGAGAAAGGCAGACATGAAATATACGGAATTAACGGTGCATACCACAACCGAAGCGAGCGAGATTGTAGCGGACGTTATGTGGAATTATACAAATTTCGGCGTGAGCGTGTGCGACGTAAACGACGTAATCGCTTTGCAGAACGCCAAGGACGGGTACTGGGATTATATCGACGAAACTCTGCGCGAAACCTCCCGCGGCGACGTGCTGGTGAAGTGCTATCTGGAAGAAGATTCGGCGGAAAAAACGGCGGGCGAGATCATGCGCGATATTTTTCTTGCCAGGGAGCGCGCGGCGGGCACGATTTACTTCGGCACTCTGGAAGAAACCAAGCGGCAGGTGGACGGCGACGACTGGATAGAGGTGTGGAAAAAGCATTTCCGCCCCATTCATCTTTCGCGCATAGTGGTTGTGCCCGAATGGATAAAATACGAAAAAGCGGAAAACGAAGAAACGGTGCTTCTCGATTCGAACATGGCGTTCGGCACGGGCGAACACGAAACCACTTCGATGTGCGTGGAAGAGTTGCAAAACGTTCTGCGCCCCGGCGATATCTGTATCGACGTAGGTTGCGGCAGCGGCATTTTAGGCATATCCGCCGTAAAGTTGGGCGCGGAAAAAGCCTATTTAACCGACGTGGACCCGATAGCGGTGAAAAGCGCCGAACATAACGCGCGACTGAACGGCGTTTTTGAGAAATGCGTGGTGGCGCACGCCGATCTTTTGGAAAACACGCAGGTGAAAGGCGACGTGGTGCTTGCCAACATCACGGGCGAAATTCTGGTACGGCTGGCGCCGGATATACCTAAAAACATGAAACGGTCGGGCGCGCTTATTTTAAGCGGCATTATAGAAAGCCGCCTTGCCATGGTGAAAGACGCGTTTTTATCGCAGGGGTTGCAGGTGGTGAAACAGCGGCAGAAAGGCGATTGGTTCGCCCTTGTGTTGCGCTTTGCTTCTTCTGCCGCCGAAACGAACGTAAGCGGTGCCGGCGACGGAGAGGAAGAAAAATAAAATGAGCGGTTTAAAACGTTTTTTTGCCGAAAATATTCGGGTGGGCGGCGAGTGCGTTCTGACGGGCGAGGAATTCGAGCACGCCGGAACGGTGCTTCGTTTATCCGAGGGCGACGAAGCGGTGCTGTTGGATAACGGCGGCAAAGAATACGAGGCGGTGGTTGTCGCCGTAAACAAAAAGGAAATCGTTTTTCACGTGCTTTCTTCGCGCGAGTGCGACAAAGAGCCAAAGACGGAAATGGCCCTGTATTTCGGGTTTTTGAAAAACGCGGATAAAAACGAATTCGCGGTGCAGAAGGCGGTGGAACTCGGCGCGGCGAAAATCTCGCTGTTTACCTCCGACTATTCTTCGGCGTTCCTTTCAAAGAATAAGGCAGAGCGCTTGCAGAAAGTGGCGCGCGAGGCGGCGAAACAGTGCATGCGTTCTTCGTATCCCGAAATCGTTTGTTTTTCCTCTTTCGGCGAGGCGCTGAAAGACGCCGGAAAGTACGGCGTGAAATTCTTCGCCTGCGAATTTGCCGAAAAGAGCGACGAACCGCTTTCTTCGTTCAACAAAGAGCGGCTGTCGCGCGGCGCGGCGCTGTTTATCGGCAGCGAGGGCGGGTTTTCTTCCCGCGAGGCGGAACTCGCGCGGGAAAGCGGCTGTACTTTCGTATCGCTGGGCAAACGTATTCTTCGCGCGGAAACGGCGGCGGTGGCGCTTTTATCGGTTGTGGCGTTTCAGGCGGGGGAATGGCAATGAGCGGCGCGGCTAAGAAAAAGACGGCGGCGGTGTTAACGCTGGGGTGCAAGGTGAACGACGTGGAGAGCGGTTCGCTGATTTCGGGACTGAAAGCGTTGGGATACGAAGTAAGCAATAAACACGGTTACGCCGATTTATATATCGTCAATACTTGCGCCGTTACGGCGGAAGCGGAACGCAAAAGCCGTCAGGCGGTAGGGCGCGCGCTGAAAGACAATCCGAACGCGAAAGTGATTGTGTGCGGTTGCGCTTCGCAGAATGCTCCCGAAGATTTTTCGGAAAAAGAGGGCGTGATCTGCGTATTCGGGGCAAAGAGCAAACAACGCATTTTAAGCGTTGCGGCGGAAGATTTTTCGCCGCTTGCAGTGCAACGGGCGAAAGAGAACGACGCTTTTCAGGCGGAAACCTACGAAGAAGCGCCGCGTCCGGAAAGCATGAAGACGCGCAACTTCGTTAAAATACAGGACGGGTGCAACCGTTTTTGTTCGTATTGCCTTATTCCGTATCTGCGCGGACGAAGCCGTTCGCGTACGATTGAAAGCGCGGCGGCGGAAATCAATGAATCCACCGCGTACGAAACGGTGATTACGGGCATTGACGTTTCCGATTACCGCGACGGGGATAAGGATATCTGCGATTTATTATATGCCGTGAAAGACGCGCCTACGCGCATACGGTTCAGTTCCATCGAAGAAAGCATGATTACGCCGCGCTTTTTACAGACGGCGAAACAGTTGAAAAACTTTGCGCCGCAGTTTCATCTGTCTTTACAAAGCGGTTCGGACGCCGTTTTGAAAGCGATGAACAGAAAGTATACGCGCGCGGAGTATCTTGAAAAATGCCGCATGATTTACGATGCGTTTGATAACGCCGCGATTACCACCGATATTATCGTGGGGTTTCCCACGGAGACGGAAGAAGATTTTCGGCAATCGCTTTCCATCGTTTCCGAGGCGAATTTTTTGCAGGTGCACGCGTTTCCGTATTCTCCGCGCAAAGGCACGCTTTCCGCAAAACGATATACGGATTTACCCGCGCCCGTCAAAAAGGAACGTCTTTCGCGCATGCTTGCCGCGGCGGCGGCGCAAAAGGAGAAATATCTTACGGGCTGTATCGGCAAAACGTACCTTGTTATACCCGAAACGAAGGAGAACGGGGAATATTGCGGTCATGCGGAAACGTACGCCAAAGTGTATATAAAAGGTCTGAAAGACAAAACGCCCGTAAGGGCAAAGGCCGTCGGTTTGTATAAAGACGGACTTCTCGGCGAGCCGACGGAATGAAAAAACGGGAAGCGGAAGAAATAATAAACGCCGTAAGGAGGGCGAAAACATATGAATAAACATTCGGATAAAAATTGTGTATTTTGTAAGATTATCGCGGGGGAAATTCCTTCGCCGCGTTTGTACGAGGACGAAAAGATGATCGTTATCCGCGACGTGGAGCCGAAAGCGAAATATCATTATCTTTGTATTCCCAAAGAGCATTACGCGCATCTTGCCGATCTGAACGCGGAGCGCGCGGAAACGTTGAAAGAATGCTTTTTGAAAATCCCGGAATTGAAAGATTCGCTGGGCTTATCGGGCGGATACCGCGTAATTATCAATCAGGGCGACGACGCGGGACAGACGGTGCATCATTTGCACATTCATCTTTTGGGAGGTGAAAAACTGCCCGAAATGTAAGCGTTTTTTCGCTTTCGCGCGAAAAAAAATAAAAAACGTATAAAAGAAAAAGATTGCGGCAATAATCCTTTCGCTTCAAAGAAAGCGGAGGGATTTTTTATGCGGCTTTTTATTAAAAACGTATGCGTAAAAACGTGGGCGTTTCTTGCAACGGCATTTTCCTTCGCGGTGATTACGGCGCTTTCCTTGCCGCTGTCGCGTCCGCTCGTTTCGTTGTCCCCGGCGGGTGGCGAAAAAACGCGGCGGGAATACGCGCTGTATTCCGATTCTTCCTCGGCGCGTTTTACTCGCGGCGAAACCCTTGCCGATCTGCCGTTTATCAGCGGCGAAACGGTAATTATTCAAACGGGCGGAAAAGAGACGGGGAAAGAAGCGGCGCGGCGGATTCTCTCTTTTTACGGCGCAGAACCGCGCATTACGGAAAACGCGGGCGGCGGCGTTTCGTACTATTGTTATTCGCCGAAAATCGGTTCGGCGCAATGTAAAATCGTCGGCGGAGAAGCGGTAAATCTTCATATTTTCGTAAAAGATAACGAAGTGCGCGCAGGCGTTCCGCTGATTTTCGGGGGATATTGAAGCGCGGCGGCATAAAAGAAAGTAAAACGAGATTGTATAAAATAAAGGAAACGAGGCAACAATCTACATAGAAAAAATATTTAAAGGAGAAATAAACATAATGAAAGAACACGAAAAAACGGAAAAAAAAGGTACGAGATCGTATTTTTATGCGATTTTAGGTTGTATCGCGGTATTGCTTGCGGCGGCAATCGTAATTACGGCGATTGCGCTGTCGGGTAAAAAGCAAAACGTTATCGAGGCGCCCGATCCTTCGCAGAGCGAAGAACCCGTAACGCCGGACGATCCGGTCGGCCCCGCAGACCCGGTAACGCCGGACGAACCGGTAATCGTAGAGCCCGAAGGGTTTTATTCGCCCGTGGCGGAGATGAACGTTTTAAATCAGTACGAATTTTATTACAATAAAACGCTGAATTGTTATCATCTGCATAGCGGCATCGATTTTTCGGCAACGGCGGGAGATACCGTATTTGCGGCGGACGACGGCGTGGTGGAAGAAACGTATTCTTCCGATCTGCTCTGCGGAGGGAAAATCGTGATTCGTCATGCGGATAACGTATACACGGTGTACGAATACGTGGACGTGGCGGCGAATTTAAAAGCGGGAGACACGATAACGCGCGGTCAGGCGATCGGTACGGTTGCGGCGGCGACGGGCGCGGAATACAAAGAAGGCGCGCACCTGCATTTCGAAGTATTGCAGAACGGTTCCGCGGTAGACCCCGCTTCGTTTTTAACGATGGAGGAAAAATAAGCATAACCCGCAAGAAAAAAGAGACGAAAAAAGCGGCATATTCAACGCGCGCGTTTCATAAAATAACCTGCCGGAAGAAATATTTCGGGAGGTTATTTTTATGAAAAAATTGCGTGTTATCTTCTGTTTTTTATTTATTTTAGTCATAGCGCCGTGGGGCGCTTCCTGTAAAAAACGGGAGCAAAGCGCGGCGATAAAATACGATCTGACTTTAGAATACTCGCCGGAAGAAGCAACGCTTTCCGGCGAAGAGATCGTGGAATTCGAAAACCGCAACGAAACGCCGCTTTCCGCGCTGAAATTCAATCTCTGGCCCAACGCGTACCGCGAGGACGCCGTATACCGGCCCGTAAGCGAAAGCGCGGAAAGCGCGGCGTTTTACGCCGGAAAGTCGTACGGCGGCATTACGGTGCAAAGCGTTACGGGCGGCGGCGAATGGGCGGTGGAGGGCGAAGATAAAAACTTGCTTTGCGTTGCTCTCGCCGCGCCGATCGCGCAGGGCGAAAGCGTAAAAATTCACATGACGTTTACCGCCGTTTTGCCCAAAATCAATCACCGCTTCGGCATATCTTCGGAAGGCGCGGTAAATTTCGGGAATTTCTTTCCCATCGTCTGCGGCAGAAGCGGTAAAGACGGGGCGTTTTACGAAACGGTATATTACAACGACGGCGATCCGTTCGTTTCCGACTGCGCCGACTTCAACGTGTCGCTTACGTTTCCCGAAGAGTATACGGCGGCGGCTTCGGGCGAGGAAATTTCCTGCGATAGCGTAAACGGCAAAAAAACGTGTCGTTACCAAGGCAAAAATATGCGCGATTTCGCGTTTGTGCTTTCCGATAAGTTCCGGACGGAAGAAAAGACGATAACGTTAGGGGAGACGAAAAGCGTTGCCGTCAAATACTGTTACGTAGCCGATGACGACGCCGAAAAATCGTTGCAGGCGGCGTGCGAGGCGCTTACGTACTATTCGAACAGTTACGGAGAGTACCCGTATTCTACTTACGCGGTAGTGCAGACGGGATTTTGTTACGGAGGTATGGAATATCCCGCGCTCTGCTTTATTTCCCGCGAACTCAGCGGTAAAAACAAAAATTACGTTATCGCGCACGAAACGGCGCACCAATGGTGGTACGCCGTAGTGGGAAGCAATCAGGCGGAAGAAGCGTGGCAGGACGAAGGGCTTGCCGAGTATTCCGCGGCGTGTTTTTTCGACGCGCATAAAGATTACGGCATTGAAAAAAGCGCGCTTTTGCAGGCGGCGGAAAAGGAATATCACGCGTATTACAGCGTGTATACGCGCGTGTTCGGCGGCGCTGACACGCGTATGAGCCGTTCTTTGAAAGAGTACGTGGGCGATTACGAATACCGCGCGATTGCGTACGATAAAGGGTTGATGTTGTTTTCCGCTCTGGAAAATTCGGTGGGCAAAACAAAAACGCAGAAGGCGCTGAAAAATTATTATTCCGCATGCGCGTATCAGACGGCGGCGCCGGCGCACCTTGTGGCGGCGTTCGAAAAGGCTGGCGTGGACGTTTCGGGGCTGGTTTCCTCGTTTTTAGAGGGAAAAGCCATTGTGTAAACGCTGAATGCTTGCGTTTTTTAACGAAAAGGAGTATAATATGCACGTATATATCGTTACGTACAATAAAAAAACGGCGGCGCGGCGCGCGCGGAAACAAGAGGATAAAAAAATGCCTATCTTACAGTACAAATGCAAAAAATGCGGAAAACGCTTTGAAGAACTGGTAAAAACGTATACCGACAGCGTATGCTGCCCCGATTGCGGCGGCGAGACCGAACGCGATTACTCGGGCGAAATGTATTCTTCCACGGGCAAACGCAGCAAGAACTGCACGGGGCACTGCTCTACCTGCGGAGGCTGCGGCTGACAGACAGAGGCTGACCGTATATATTGGTTAACGGCGCGTTACCCGATCGTTAAGGGCAACGCGTTTTTTCAATGTTTTTTTGAAAGAAAGGCGACGGGAAAAGAGATATATTTTTCGCATATTTGCCGCGAACACGCGCAAAATAGGGATATGAAACGAAAGACTTTTGTGCGCGGCGCGGCGGTTGCGGGCGTTTCCGGCGTGGCGGTAAAAGCGCTCGGGGCGATGTTCCGTATTCCTCTGATCACTCTGATCGGGTGTTACGGATTAGGATTGTATCAACGTACGTATGCGTTTTATGCGTTTGCCGTAACGCTTTGTTCGGCGGGAATAACGTCTGCGCTTTCCAAGCAGACGGCGGAATTGCGCGCTTTGAAAAAAAACGAAAAGCCGCTGGTAAAAGCGTATTTTTCCTTGTTTTTTTGGGTGGGCGTGTGCGGCGGCGTTTTGTTGGCGATATTTCCGCTGCTTGTAAACGGCGCACGGGAAAGCGCTACGGCTTACGCGGCGTTGGCGCCCGCCGTACCGATTGCGTGTATCGCCTCGGTGCAAAACGGCGGCTTTCAGGGCGCGGACAATATGCTTCCTTCCGCCGTTTCCGAGGTGGCGGCGCAGGCGGTAAAAATAATTTTTTCCTTGTTGTTTTGTCTGCTTTTCAAAAACGACGTGAAACGTGCGGTAACGATGCTTTGTTTTGCCGCGACTCTTTCCGTCGGCGCGGAATGTTTAACGCTATTTTGTTTTAAAAAGAAGTCCTCCGCCATAGGAGAAAATCTGCTTTTCGCGCCCGTATCGCGGGAATACGGCGCAAAAAAAATTTTATCGTTTACGTTGCCCGTCACGCTTTCGGCGGCAACGTTGCCGTTTACCGGGTTTATCGAAAGTTTGTTGTTGCCGCGCCTGTTGGCCGCGTACGAGGCAAATCCCACGGCGTTGTACGGTTTGTTTTCCGGAACGGCGGCAAGCATATCGCTTCTGCCCGCAACGCTTTGCCGCGGCGTAGCCGCCGCGGCGATTCCGGATCTGTCGGCGGAGGCGAAACAAAACGGCGCGGCGGCGTGCGGAAAAAAAATCGCGTATGCGTGTTTTCTCAACGCGGCGGTAGCGTTGCCTGCATGCGCGTGTCTGTTTGCTTTTTCGCCGCTTGCAATAAAAATTCTTTTTTCGTCGCTTACGCCGCAGGAACAGGCTGTGCTTGTTTGCTGTATAAGAACCGCCTTGCCGGGCGTATTGTTTTATTCGTTGGCGCAAACGCTTTCCGCCGGTCTTACCGCTTTGAACCGTCCGCGCGTCGGCGCGGCGTGTTGGGGAACGGCGTGTCTGTTCCGACTGTTTCTGGATTTACTGCTTGTCGGCGCGGCAAAATTTTCGGTAAACGGCGCGGCGATTGCGGAAGTCGGGGAATATTTCCTTGCTTTTTTGCTGATATTGTTGTATAATTTATCCGTATTCCGCGGTGAAAAACGCGGGGAGAATACGTCGGGAAATCAGCGGGTTGACGCGCGGCAGAGCGCAAGAGCGGCGCGGGACGGCGCGGCGGAATTGTTGCCCGCACGGAAAAGAATGCGTAAAAATCAAGTATAAAAGGCGAAAAAACAAAGTTTAACGAAGGCGAAAAAAATGATTACGGTGATAGGTTTAGGCGTAAAAGAAGGAGATTTAACCAAAGCGGGCGAAGAGGCGATTTTAAAAACGGCGGCATCGGGCGGGAAAATACTCGTGCGTACGGCGCAAACGCCCTCGTACGGCGGCGTAAAGGCGTTGAACGTACCGCACGAAACGCTGGATTACGTGTATAAAAAAAGTCGCACGTTTCAAACGCTGAATAAAAATCTGGCGGACGAAGTGCTGAAATACCGCGAAAACGCGGCGTATCTGGTGGACGGCTCGGCAAGCGAGGATAATTCGGTAAAGGAGTTGCTTCGCCGTGCGGGAAAGAAGAACGTGCGCATAATAAACGGCGTTTCCAAAACGGCGGCGATAGCCGATCTGGCGGCGTTTTCTACTTGTTCGTATCAGTCGGTTGCGGCGAGCGAAGCGCAGGAAACCGCGCTTGCCGAAGGGCTCGGCGCGCCGCTTATCGTATATGATATCGACGGGGCGGATCTTGCCGCCGACGTGAAATTATTGCTTTCCCGCCGCTTTGGCGAGGAGAGCGAAGTTTTGTTTATCCGCCTGAACGGCGAAGAGGGGAAAAGAGCGAAAAAAATACGCCTGTTCGAGTTGGACAGGCAAAAAACGTACGACTGCCGTTGCGCGGTAGCGGTGGAAAAAACGGAACTTTTAAAAAAGAAACGCTTTACGGTATACGACGTGTTTACCATACTGCGCCGCTTGCGCCGCCCGGAGGACGGATGCCCGTGGGATAAAGTGCAGACGAGCGAAAGTATTCGCATGAACGTGGTGGAGGAAGCGTACGAACTGCTGGACGCAATCAATTTAAAAGACGACGACAAAATCCGCGAGGAGACGGGCGATCTTCTGATGCAGGTGGCGTTTCATTCCGTACTGAAAGAGGAACAGGGCGCTTTCGATTTTACCGACGTGGTTACCGAACTTTGCGAAAAACTCATCACCCGTCATACGCACGTGTTCGGCGGCGACGCCGCGACGGACGCGGAAAGCGCGTTAAAAGTATGGGATAAAAACAAGATGATAGAAAAGAGCCAGGACACCTTTTCCAAATCGGTATGCGACGTGCCGAAGTGCTTTCCGGCGCTGATGCAGGCGCAAAAGGTTGCAAAGCGCGTGGAGCGCGGCGGTTGGGACAAACCGACGTTTGAAGGCGCGAAAGCCGCTTTGGAAGAAGAACTTGCCGAACTGAAAGCGGAAACGGAAAAATACGCCGCGGGGCAAGGCGACAAAAAGAAGGTTGCGGAGGAACTCGGCGACGCGCTTTTTTGCATGGCTACGCTTTCTCGCGCGGTAGGCGCGGACGGCGAGGAAGCGCTTCTGGATACCGTTAAAAAGGTTCAGCGCCGCTATACGGCGTACGAAAGCGCCGTGCTGGCGGATAACAAAGATGTAAACGCTTTAACGAAAGAAGAACGCGACGCGTATTACGCCAAGGTAAAAGCGGAAGAAAAAACGAAAGGGGTATAGTCGCGGCTTTTTCGGCTGTATAAAAAACAGGCGGGGTATAGGCGGAACTAACGGCAAAATGCGCATTAACGAAACCGCGGATACGGCGAACGGTATGACTATCACCGGAAATAAGGAGACAATAAAGTGCGGCTACATAGCGTTCGCATAGGCAAAACGGAAATACAAAACAACGTATGGCTTGCGCCGCTTGCAGGGTATACCAACGCTCCGCTCAGGAAAATCGCGCTGGAAAGCGGAGCGGGGTTTTGTTTTACCGAAATGGTAAGCGCAAAGGGGCTTTGCCACGGCAGCGAGAACACCAAACAACTGCTTAGCGTGTTGCCCGAAGAAACAGGGCGAGTGGGAGTGCAGATTTTCGGGAACGACCCCGTTTTTATGCGCCGCGCCGCCGAAAGCGAAGAACTTGCGCCGTTTGCCGTAGCGGATATCAATATGGGGTGCCCCGTACAGAAGATTTACAAAAACGGCGAGGGCAGCGCGCTTTTAGAAAATCCGCGCCTTGCGGAAAAAATCGTTGCGGAAACAATCAAAAGCGGAAAAACCGTTACGGTGAAATGCCGCATCGGCGTAACGCGCGAGAATATCGTGGCGACGGAATTCTGCAAGCGTATGGAAGGCGCGGGCGCAAGCGCGATTATTCTGCACGGCAGAACGCGGCAGGACATGTATTCGGGCGAGCCCGATTATAAAACGATAGCGGCTGTGAAACGTGCGGTAAACGTGCCCGTAATTGCCAACGGCGGTATTTTTTCCGTAGCGGACGCGGAAAAAATGCTGGATAAAACGGGCGCGGACGGCGTGGCAATCGCGCGGGCGGCGCTGTACGATCCGCAGATTTTCTGCGATTTTTCGGGCGAAAAAAGAAAACCTTTTTACGAACTGGTAAAAAGGCAGACGGAAGAGACGGAAACATTGTACGGCGAAAGATTCGCCACGGTGTTTATGCGGAAAATGGCGGCGTTTTATCTGCGCGGCGCGCGGAACGCCTCGGCGTATAAAGCGCGGCTGTTCGAATGTAAAACTCCCGCGGAAGTAATTTCCCTCGCCGCGGAAATCGCCGATCGGCTGTAAGAAAAGTTCAACGGCTGTATGATATTAAGAAACCTGAGGTTTAAAAATAAGGCTTATCTGCAAAACAGGTCGGAAGAGAGCACGGCGCGGTACATATCGAAAATTTCTTTTTTCGTGCGTTCGAAGTCCTTTTTTTCCGCCGTGGCGTCGGAAACGATGCCCCAGAATCCGTTGCATAATAAAATGGTGGTGCGGCGCGCGGAATAGCGCGGATTCATGCCCGCATGGTGGTGCTGTACGTATAAACACGCATTTTCGAACACGCGGTTGTAAAACGAAGTGTACAGGTACGGATTGGTTTCGATCTGCGCGTGCGAAAAAAAATCAACGTGGGAAAAATACAGATCGAGCGTTGCGCTGAGCATATTCAGATATCCCTCGAACGGATTGTTCGCGGGATTTTTTTCTTTTTGCAGGCGGTGATAATTATCCAGCGCCTCCTGCATATAATCGTCCATCATCTCGTCGACAAGCGCGTATTTGTCGTCGTAATACGTATAAAAGGTGATGCGTCCCACGCATCCCTTTTCGCACAGTTCGGTTACGGAAATTTTTTCGAACGCTTTCGCGTTCAGAAGTTTTATAAACGTTTCTTTGATATTGCGTTTCGTCTTGACGATCCGTTTATCCATGGTGTTTCTCTCCTTACGGTGCGCGGCGCGTAAAAATAATTATACAAATTAAAAATTGTGTAACGTTATCTTACAGCGGAGACAAAAGAGTATTTGCTCGTTTTTTGAAAAGGTGCTATATTGTATAATAATATTATAACACCCGTATCGTTAACTGTCAACCGTTAAAACAGAAAAACGAAACGCGCGTTTAACGCCCGTGCAGTTATGTATCGGCGCGGCGGTACCCGTTGCGGCGTTTTTTGCGGCGCCGGCGTTGTGTTTTTAATACGCCGCGTTGAATTGGGATAAAACCGGATCATTCAGGAAATAGCGTTTTTTAAACGCAGCGTGAAAACGTAAGAAAAAATAAACAAAGAAGGAGCGAATTTATGCGAAAATTTATCGTTACCACGGATTCGGGTTGCGATCTGCCCATCGAATTGCTTAACGAACGGGAAATTATTCCCATTCGCCTCTGTTACGAGATGAACGGCGAACTTGTGGAAGACACCATGAAAGCGGCGGACTGCCACGAATTTTACGAAAAAATGCGCCGCGGCGCCGTGCCGAAAACAAGTCAGATAAACGAAGCGCAATTTAAAGATTTTTTTCTGGCGTTGTTAAAAGATAAAAAACCGATAATCCATATCAGCCTCGGCAGCGCGGTATCGGGTACTTATAAAAGTGCGGTGGCGGCGGCGGAAGAACTGAAAAAGGAACTCGGCGCCGATATTTTAGTGCTGGATTCCACTTTGTGTTCCACGGGATACGGTATGCTGGCGCTGAAAGCCGCCGAAATGCGCGATAACGGCGAGGAAGCCGCGGTGTGTTTCGATTATCTGGAAAAACAAAAAATCAACGTAAACACGTGGTATACCACCGACGAACTTTTATATCTGCGGCGTAGCGGCAGATGCTCGCGGGCGGCGGCGCTGATCGGCGGCGTGTTTAAAATCTGCCCGATATTAAACCTCGACGCGGCGGGGCACCTTATCGTGCAACAACGCGTGCGCGGCTATAAACAAACGATAAAGCGTATTTTCGAAATCGTAAAGCAGACGGCGGTGGACGCGGGCGGGCAAACGCTGTATATCTGCCACAGCGACGTGCCGGAACGCGCGAGAGAATTCGGCGAGGCGTTAAAAAAAGAGGCGGGGTTTAAAGACGTGTATTATACTTATATCGGCACAATCATCGGCTCAAACTGCGGCCCCGGGCTGGTGGCGGCGTTTTATTTCGGTACGCCGCGCGACATGGCAGGGTACGACGGTAAAGAATAAAAAACCGGGTAAAAAAGTTTAACGTGAAAAGTTTTTACCCGGTATTGCGCGAAAGATCGTTTCCGAACCTTTTTTTCGCGCAGACGTAACGTCGGCGGTTTTGCCGGGTTTTGCGGCGATTAAGCGCTCCCGCGCGCACGGAGCGATGATTTCAACTTAACCTGTTCAGCGGCGAAAAACAACGGCGGCACAGTCCGCCGTTTTTCTTCGCACAGGAATCGCATACGCGGTCGCCGCAGTCGGGACAGTAATACGATTTTAAAAGCGACATGGTCTGGTTGCAACAGGGGCACGTCCCCTTGATTGTTCCGTGAATTTTCATAGTCCTCCGCACGCAACGAAAGAAGTTGCTTACCCGATAATAAGTATGCGTTTTTTTTCGCGGATTATGCCGTAAAACAAATAACGATTTAAAGGGAGAGAAACGTTGTTTTTAAAAAAGGCGCGAAACAAAGCGAAAAAACGCCGTGAAACGCTGTACTTTTTTTTGCGCATATGGTATAATATAACCGTCGGATCAGTACTTTTTGTCGCGTGCGCGTGCGTACGCGTATCTTCGCGGCTTTGCGCGTTGCGGTTGTTCTGCGCGGTGAAACGGCAAGCGCAAAAAGCGAAGCGGGAAACGGTTCGGCAAAAAGAGATAAAGAGATAACAGGTAAAAAACAAAGCGAAAGAATAAAACAACGGGAAGGAGAAAAAGAAACAATGGCGGAAAAAGTAGAGGGAGAATACGGCGCGGAACAAATACAGGTGCTGGACGGGCTGGAACATATCAGAAAGCGTCCCGGCATGTATATTTCGTCCACGGACGCGAAAGGGTTGCACCACCTTGTGCACGAAGTGGTGGATAACTCCATCGACGAGGCGCTTGCGGGGTATTGCACGCATATCGAAGTAACGATCAATGCGGACGGCAGTTGCACGGTGCGCGATAACGGGCGCGGTATTCCCACGGATATTCACCCCAAAGAGGGGATTTCCACGCTGGAAGTGGTGTTTACCAAGGTAAACGCAGGCGGAAAATTCGGCGGGGATTCCGGATACAAAGTATCCAGCGGCCTGCACGGCGTGGGCGTGAAAGCGGTGAACGCGCTTTCCGAATGGCTGGAAGCGGAAGTGTATCAGAACGGGCATATCTATAAGCAGGTATACAACCGCGGCGTGCCGCAGCGCAGCGTGGCGATTGTTGGCGACACGACGGAAACGGGCACGAAAGTGACGTTTCTGCCCGATAAAGAGATTTTTGAAACCACCGACTTCGTGTACGACACGTTGAAAATACGGCTTCGCGAACTTGCGTATTTAAACAAGGGTTTGCGCATTTCGCTGGAAGATAAGCGCGCGGGGCAGGACCAGAAAGATTCTTTCTGTTACGAGGGCGGTATCCGTTCGTTCGTGGAAGACCTCAACTCCTCCCGCGAACAGTTATTGTTTCCGCAACCCGTCTATTTTGAAGAAACGGACGGCGACACGGTGTGCGAAGTGGCGATTCAGTACAACGAATCGTACAGCGAAGTGATTTATTCCTACGCCAATAACGTAAACACGGTGGACGGCGGCACGCACGTGGAGGGGCTGAAACTCGCCTTAACCAAAGTCATCAACGATTACGGCAAAAAAGCGGGCATTATGAAGGACAGCGAGAAACTTTCGGGCGAGGACGTGCGCGAGGGGATTACCGCGGTGGTTTCCGTTAAACTCGTAAACGCGCAGTTCGAATCGCAGACGAAGGACAAACTCAACAATTCTTCTATCCGCTCGTTCGTCAGTCAGTGCGTTACGGAGCATATGAGCGTGTTTTTAGAGGAAAATCCCGCGGCGGCGAAAGAACTGGTTATGCGTTGTTTAACAGCGCAGAAAGCGCGTGACGCGGCGCGTGCGGCGCGCGATTTAACGCGCCGGAAAGGGGTACTTGAAAATTCCACGCTGCCCGGAAAACTTGCCGATTGTTCCGATCGCCGTTCGGAACTTTGCGAAATTTACATCGTAGAGGGCGACTCCGCCGGCGGCACGGCGAAGCAGGGGCGCGACAGGCGCTTTCAGGCGATTCTGCCCTTGCGCGGCAAAATTTTAAACGTGGAAAAAGTGCGACTCAACCGCGTTTTGGAAAACGAGGAAATCAAGGCGATGATTACGGCGTTCGGTTGCGGCATTCTCGACGATTTCGACGAGAGCAAACTGCGTTACGACCGTATCATCTCCATGACCGACGCCGACGTGGACGGCGCGCATATCCGTATATTGCTGTATACGTTCCTGTTCCGGTATATGCGTCCGCTCATCGAACACGGTCACGTGTATTCGGCTTTGCCGCCTCTTTATAAAGCCACCTACAAAGGAAAAGATTCGTATCTGTATTCCGAAGAGGAAAAAACGGCGTTCGACGCGCAGGCGACTTCCAAAGTGGAATATCAGAGGTATAAGGGATTAGGCGAAATGAGCACGGAACAACTTTGGTCTACGACGATGGACCCTTCCTCGCGTACGCTGGTGCGCGTTACGATGGAGGACGCGGCGGAAGCGGACAGAATGTTCGCCATGCTGATGGGCGAAAGCCCGGAACTGCGCCGCAAGTTTATCGAAGAGAACGCCTCGCTGGTTACCGATCTCGATATTTAAGGGCAGGCACGAAGAAAACAGGAGTGAAAAAATATGGCAAAGAGAGAAACGAGTCCCGAATTGACCGAAGAATTTAAAAAGACGCTGGAAATGACGAAGATCATAGATATGGAGGTGGACGACGAATTAAAGCGTTCGTTCATCGCCTACGCGATGGCGGTAAACAAATCGCGCGCGATTCCGGACGTACGCGACGGGTTGAAACCCGTGCACAGAAGAATTTTATACTCCATGCACGAAATGGGGTTGTATAACGACAAAGCGTTCAGGAAATGCGCGCGTATCGTAGGCGATTGCATGGGTAAATTCCATCCGCACGGCGATTCGTCCGTGTACGACGCGCTGGTACGGCTGGCGCAGGATTTTACCATTAACTTTCCTCTGGTAGACGGGCACGGCAACTTCGGCAGCGTAGACGGCGACCCCGCCGCGGCAATGCGTTATACCGAAGCGCGGCTTACCAAACTTGCGGCGGAAATGTTGAAAGACCTCGATAAAGAAACGGTGGATTTTATTCCCAATTTCGACGGCAGCGAAGAAGAGCCCGTGGTGTTGCCTTCGCGCTTTCCCAATCTGCTGGTGAACGGCTCGGACGGTATTGCCGTGGGGATGGCCACGAATATTCCGCCGCACAACTTAGCGGAAGTGATCGACGGCACGGTGGCGATGATCGACAACCCCGAAATTACCGTGGACGAACTTATGGAATACATTCCCGCCCCCGATTTCCCCACGGGCGGCGTGATTATGGGCAGAAGCGGCATTAAAAAAGCATATCAGACGGGGCAGGGGAAAATCGTCATTCGTTCCAAGTGCGAAATCGAAGAATACGGCACGGGCGGAAACGCCCGTCAGGGCATCGTGGTTACGGAAATACCCTACCAGGTAAACAAGGCGGTGCTGATTAAAACGATTGCCGACATGGTGCGCGACAAGCGCCTGGAAGGTATTTCGGATATCCGCGAAGAATCGGACAGAACGGGTATGCGCATTGTTATCGAAGTGAAAAAGGACGCCAACGCGCAGGTGGTTTTGAACACGCTGTACAAAAAGACGAACCTGCAAATTTCCGACGGACTGATTATGCTGGCGCTTGTGGAAAACGGCACCGAACCGAGAACTTTGAACCTGCGCGAAATCCTTTCGTACTATCTGCAGCATCAGAAAGAAGTCATCACCCGCCGCACGCGTTTCGAACTCAATAAAACGGAAGAGCGCGCGCATATCGTGGAAGGTCTGGTGCTGGCGCTTGCGAATATCGACGAAGTGATAAAAGTCATTAAAGAATCGGCGGATAAAAACGTAGCGGTGGAAAAACTGACGGCAACCTTCGAACTCGATGAAAAGCAGGCGAACGCCATTCTGGAAATGCGCCTGCAACGCCTCACTTCTCTGGAAGTGGAAAAACTGAAAGAAGAACTCGCCGCACTGGAAGCCACTATTGTAGATTTAAAGGATATTTTAAACAACGAAAGCCGCGTGATGGCAATTATCAGAAACGATTTGCTCGAAATCAAAAACCGCTACCCGTCGCCCAGAAAAACGGAGATTTCCGTGGACTTCGGCTCGATAGAAGACGAAGATTTAATCGACAGGGAGGATGTGGTGATTTCGCTTACCCATTCGGGGTACATCAAGCGCCTGCCCGTTACGGAATACAAGGCGCAGCACCGCGGCGGCATGGGCATTACGGCGCACAAACCTAAGGACGAGGATTACGTGGAGAAGATGTTCATCGCCTCCACGCACGACGATATTCTGCTGTTCACGTCGCTTGGGAAAGTATATTCGATTAAAGGATATATGATTCCCGAAGCCAACCGCACTTCCCGCGGCAGAGCGGTGGTGAACGTTGTGGGATTGGATCAGGGTGAAAAAATCGCGGCGGTACTGCCCAAAAAAGCGGACGGGCAAGGCTTTATCGTTATCGCCACAAAGCGCGGCTTAATCAAAAAGACCACGACGGACGAATATTCGCGCATTATGAAGAACGGCAAAATCGCTGTGCGGCTGAACGAGGGCGACGAGATTATTTCCGTGCAGTTCACCACGGGCGAAAACGAACTTTTAGTTGCCAGCCGTTCGGGCAAGTGTATTCGCTTCCACGAGAGCAATATCCGCGCCATGGGCAGAACGGCGGCGGGCGTACGCGCCATGCGCCTTGGCGAAAACGACGCGCTGGTGGACATGCTGGTGGTGGACGAGAACTTCGATATTTTAACGCTCACGGCCAAGGGCTACGGCAAGCGCACCTCGGTGGAAGATTACCGCGTGCAGGGCAGAGCGGGCAAGGGCATCAAAGCGGGAACGTTCAACGAAAAGACGGGCGAACTTGTGGCGATGAAACAGGTGACGGACGAAAACGACATTATGATTATCACTACGGCGGGTACGATTATCCGTATGCATGCGGACAGCATTTCTCGTATCGGCAGAGCATCGCGCGGGGTGAAGGTGATGAACGTGAAAGATTCGCTCGTCGCCACCGTAGACGTTACCGAACGCGAGGACGACGCGGAAGTGGCGGAACCCGAAGAGACGGAACTGCCCGAAGAGGAGCGCAACGCCACGGCGGAGGAGTTCGACGACGAGGCGAACGAAACCGGAACGGCGTTTGAGGAAGTAAGCGACGAAACGGACGGCGAAGAAAAAGACGGCGACAAAGAAGAATAACGGAAACGGCTTAGGGTGCGGACGGGCGGCGGAAAACGCGGCAATCCGCACCCGTTTGTTTTAAAAATCGGTATAAAGAAGGGGTTAATTATGGGGTTTACGAAATACGCGCGGGCGATTGCGGACGGAGAAACGCGGAAGCGGTTACATAAAATATATATAGCCAAAGCGGTTGCGGCAACGGCGTTCTTTGCGATATGTATCGCAATCGTCGTATGGGCGTATATCACGGCGGACGCGGCGGAAGATACGGGTTGGCAATTAGGCGCGGCGTTGGTGCTTGCGTGGATTGTAAGCGCGGCGGTTTATCTTATATTGCGCGGAAAATTTATGCGCGGGTTTAAAGAGGTATTGAAAAACGGCGGCGGCGCGGCGGAAGAAAACGCACCCGAAGTGACGGCGTACCGCGAACAAATGGCGGCGGAGACAAAAACGGAGAAAAAACGCACCCGCCCCGCGCTGTTCGTGCTGATTGTAAGCATTGTAGTTATGGTGGCGCTGATTGCCGCGGAAACTTCAAAATCCGAAAGCGACGAGTTCGGCGTGCTTTCCATGATCGGCACGGCGGTATTCGCGGCAGGACTGCTGACGTATTTTTTCGCAACGTATTTCGCCAATTTAAAAAAATCGCAGGAACGCGCAAAAGACGGCGCGGCGCTTACCGCGGCGGAAAAGAAGATCGACGAAGCGCAGGGCAGAAAATACCGCTACGACGTATATAACGACAGAAATCTGCAAAATTACCGCTATCTCTTCCCTGATGAAAATCTGCGGAAGATCACGGAAGAAAATCAGAAAAAACATATAAAAACAACCGTTGCGGTAACGGTTGTCGCGCTGATCGTCGCGCTCATCGCACTTTTCATCGTACGTTTCGCCGTGGAGGGAACCGATCGGTTTGCCGGCTATGCGTACCCCGTAATCTGCCTTTTCGCCGTGGCGGCGGCGTTGGCGGCAAGCGCGGCGTTTCCGTACGCGCGGAGAATAAAACAGGCGGAAAAAGCGCAAAAGAGCATCTTCGAACGGGACGGCGCGGACGGCGGGGAAAAGAAATACGAAAAAAATTACGCCATTTTTCAGGCGTACGAAAAATTTTCGCGCGTAAAGGGCAAAACGGTATATTTCGCGTTTGCGCTGAGCGAAATCGTAGCGTTTGCTCTCGCCGCCGTTTACCCCGCTAAAATGTATTCGGTCGCGGCATTTTTCATCTTGCTTTTCGGGCTGCTTCTTCAAAATAAATTCACGGCGACGTTGCGCCTTGCCGTGCGCCCGATAGAAGAGGAAATCGACGCGGCAACCGGGGAAAACGCGGAAACCGCCGTGCAAAACAACAACGGCGAAAACGTCGGAAAGTAAAACGGCGCGGAAATTACTTTTTCCCCGTAAATATTTTCTTCCAGGCGCTTGTTTTTTTACGGGGCGGATCTTCCTGTTTTAACGCATTTTCGGCAGCGCCCGATTCGCCGTAACGCACGGCGGCGTTGCCTGCCGCGGCGGTGGAAGAATAGCGCGCAGGCGGCGCAGGGTCGTCTTCGGCGGGGTTAAACATGTCGAAGAATTTTATAAGCCCCGAAGAGACGGGCATGGCGGCTTGCACGATCACCACGATTAAAAGAATCTGCGTCACGTTGAAATCGATACCCGACCAACCCTCGTAAATAAATTCGCCCAGCATGGGAATGGCCAGCACCGTTACGCACGCCGCCGCGCAGAACGCAAACAGCACGGAACGGATTAAATTGAGCGGCTGGCAGATACGCAGAAGCATCACAAGTCCCGTAAAGGTGAGGGAAAGGATAAGCATCGGCTCGTACAGGCTGAGCGTTTCGCCGCTTGGAGACGCGTAAGAAAAAATATAAGAAAGCGAACTCATATTCAGCATATATAAAGCCACGATACCGAGCGCCATAGTCAGCGCGCCGGGTAGCGCGCGGGAGATAACGAAAGGAATAAATTTGCCTTTCACGCGACTGGTATTGGGTTGCAGAGAAAGAACGAACGACGGCACGGCGCTGATTAAAACTTCGTATAAAATCATGTTATTTGTGGTGAAGAAGTAACGGCTGCCCGTGGCAATACACACAACGGCGAGAATCAGCGTCAACAGCGTTTTCATGATATACAGCGACGCGGAATTTTTAATGTTGTTGATGACGCGCCGCCCTTCGTTCACGATTTTCGGCATCGAGGAAAAGTTATTGTCCTGCAATACCAGATTGGAAACGTTGCGCGCCGCCTCGCTGCCCGAAGCCACGGAAACGGCACAGTCCGCCTCTTTCATGGCGAGAATATCGTTTACGCCGTCGCCCGTCATCGCCACCGTATTGCCCGCTTTTTTAATAGAACGGATTAAAATGGCTTTCTGTTCGGGCGTTACTCTGCCGAATACGGTGTATTCGTTCGCCGCGTTTTCCACTTCCAGAGGCGACAGACCTTCCAGCGAGATAAACTTAGAGGCGTTAATTATTCCCGCGCGCCGCGCCACTTCCGAAACGGTAACGGGGTTGTCGCCGGAAATTACCTTAACCGCAACGTCGTTTTCTTTAAACCAGCGAATGGTGTCGATCGCGTCGGGGCGAATATTATCGGAAAGGGTGATAATCGCCACAGGGCGGAAAATCACGGGCAATTTATCCCCCATAATCTGCTGGGGAGAATGCGCCAGAACAAGCACGCGTAAACCCATCTGCGCATACTGTTTTACCAGTTTTTCCACACGGGCGGGCATGGGGCGAAGCACGAACTCGGGAGCGCCCATGGCAAACGTACCCAGGTCGCCGAAACTCACCGCCGAAAGTTTGCGTACGGAAGAAAAGGGAATCTGCGCCGTAGATTGCAACGCGGAAGAATGCCCGAATCTGTCGTATAAAGCAATGGACGTCTGATTGTTATCGTCCAGCGAAGCGAGCATCGAACCTAAAATGTCGTCTACGGTATATTCGGTGGGGTTGTTCAGCAGCACGCAGTCGCTTACGCGCATGCGCCCGTCGGTAATCGTACCCGTTTTGTCCAGACACAATACGTTTACGCGCGCCAGCATTTCCAGGGAGTACATATCCTGCACGAGAGTGTTGTACTTGGCAAGCCGTATCATGCCTACGGAAAGCGCGACGGTGGTAAGCAGCAACAGTCCCGAAGGGATCATGCCGATCACCACGGAAAACGTTTTTTGTATTACGGAATCGAAAGTGTTGGAAGAAAACAGAATATTGAAAAAGCCGCCGCGCGCTTCGATATCCGCCCATAAAATGCCCTCTGCTTTTAAGTTGGTGAAGAACATGAATATCGCCACGGGCACGATCATAATCCCGATGAGTTTAATAAACAGATAAATGGAATTGATGATTTCGGAATTAGGGCGTTTGTACTTTTTCGCCCGCGCCGTCAGGCGGTTGATATACGTATCCGTACCGATTTTATCAACGCGCGCCGTCAGATGCCCGCCGGTGACGAACGAACCGGCTAAAAGCGAATCTCCTTCCGATTTTTTAATAGGCACGGATTCGCCCGTCAGAAGCGCTTCGTTCACGTCGCCCGCGCCGTCAAGCATAATGCAGTCGGCGGGGATCTGCTGCCCTGCGGAAAGAAATACGATATCGTCCAGAACGATTTGCGAAACGGGAACGTCTTTTTTCTTTCCTTCGCGCAGTACTTTTGCCGTAGGCGCGGAAAGAATGGATAGTCTGTCGATTTTCAGTTTTGCGCGGATTTCCTGCACAATCGCCACAACGATATTGCAGAAAAAGATGAGCACAAAGGTAAACTGCGAAACGGGCGCATTCGCTACAATCAGCGCCGCCGCCGCCACTACGCATAAAAAATTGAAAAACGTGCAGATATTGCCGAAAAATATGCTTCCGTACGATTTGGAATATTTTTTCGGCGCGCTGTTGTTTAAGCCCTGTTCCAGCCGGGAGGCAACCTGTTGATCGGTGAGCCCGCGCGTTCTGTCGGGAAAGAAACGTATAATCTCCGTCTCTTCTTTTATTTTATTTTTTTTGTTTTTTCTTTTTTCTTCGGATTTATTTTTTTCGGCTTTGTTTTTTTCGGCAGGCTCGCGCAAAGCAGGCACAGAAACCTCTTGTTTCCCGGAGGCTTCTTTTTCCGTCCCGGCGGTCGTTGCCGCCGCGTTTTCGCGTATGCTCGCCGCGCGGCGTTTTTCAGGCGTCTTTTTCGTTTCGTTCATACCGTTCTCCCAAACGAGTTCCGTAAAGGCTGAAAGCGTTTTTTGCACCGCTTGAATCTGCCGGAAAAGGGAACTTACGTTTCGATCATTCTCTGTTTTTTAAAAAACACGTTTTTATTATACCATACTTGCGCGAAAATTACAACGTTTTCAACGAAAAATCGCGGCGAATCCGCAATTTAATCCGCGTTTTAATTGCAATTTACTTTAAAAAGTTGTATAATGATGAAAAAAGAGACGTGAGCCGCGCAGCCGCATCGCGCGTGCGAAAGATGCGTCGGAAAACAAAGGAGCGCATTAAAAACAGATGATCGACATTAACCTTATCAGAACAGATCCGGAAAAAGTCCGCGAGAATATCCGTAAAAAATTTCAGGAGAAAAAACTCCCCTTGGTAGACGAGGCGCTTAATCTCGATGCGAAACGCCGCGCGCTGATTATAGAGGGAGATAAGTTACGCGCCGCGCGTAACGCTCTTTCCAGACAGGTGGGCGCGCTGATGAAAGAAGGAAAAAAAGAAGAGGCGGAAAAAGTGAAAGCGGAAGTTGCCGCCGACGCCGCCCGTCTTGCGGAAATAGAAAAGGAAACGGAAGAAACGGACGGCGCTTTGAAAAAAGTGATGATGTCGATCCCGAATATCATTGCAGACGACGTGCCTATCGGTAAAGACGATTCCCAGAACGTGGAATTAAAGCGTTTCGGCGAGCCGTACGTTCCCCCGTTTGAAGTGCCGTATCATCTGGATATTTTAGAAAAATTGGACGGCATCGACGTGGATTCCGCGCGGCGTACTTCCGGGCAGGGATTTTATTATCTGACGGGCGATATCGCACGGCTGCATTCGGCGGTGCTCACCTACGCGCGCGATTTTATGATAGATAAAGGGTTTACCTACGTGATTCCGCCGTATATGATTCACGGCGACGTGGTTTCGGGCGTGATGAGTTTCGACGAAATGGATAATATGATGTATAAAATCGAAGGAGAAGATTTATACCTCATAGGTACTTCGGAACACTCCATGATAGGCAGGTTCATGGGGCAGATCATCGACGGAAACAAACTGCCGCTTACCCTTACCAGTTATTCGCCCTGTTTCAGAAAGGAAAAGGGCGCGCACGGCATAGAAGAGCGCGGCATTTACCGTATTCACCAATTCGAAAAGCAGGAAATGATTGTGGTGTGCCGCCCCGAAGAAAGCGAAGCGTGGTACGAAAAACTGTGGAATTATACGGTGGAACTGTTCCGTTCTATGGAAATTCCCGTACGTCAACTCGGTTGCTGTTCGGGCGATCTCGCCGATCTGAAATATAAAAGTTGCGACGTAGAGGCGTGGTCGCCGCGGCAGAAGAAATACTTCGAAGTAGGCTCGTGCTCGAATCTTACCGACGCGCAGGCGCGCAGACTTTCCATTCGCTATAAGGATTCAGACGGCAAAATAAAACTTGCGCATACGCTGAACAATACGGTGGTGGCGCCGCCCAGAATGCTGATCGCTTTTGTGGAAAATCATCTGCAGGAGGACGGCAGCGTTACGATTCCCGCCGTTTTGCAGCCGTATATGGGCGGAAAGACGGCGATCTTACCCAAAAAATAACGTGAACAGAAGAGAACCGCATTGGCATAAAGCGGCGCGTAGAAGCCGTTCCGATTTGTTTCGAACCGCTTTGAACCGTATCGATCCGCTTTTTCGCCGCGGTTTTTTCCGTTTTGCGCAAATCGGGCGTAAAACGATACGGGAGAGAACGATACGGGAAGACAGAAGAAAAGTTGCGTGCGAAAGAGAGGAAACATGTATCTGTTTTTCGATATTGAATGCGCCAGCGTAAATAAAAATACCGCAAAAATCTGCGCCTTCGGCTATTGCCTGACGGACGAAAATTTTAACGTGATCGAAAAAGAGGATATTCTCATCAATCCGCACGGCGGTTTTCACCTTACCGATCGTAAAGGCGAAAAAGGGCTGGTGTTGCCCTACGATTACGAAACGTTTAAAAACCGCCCCGATTTTCCCGCCGTTGCCGATAAAATTTACGCGTTGTTGCAAAATAAAGACACGCTGGTGTGCGGTCATGCCACGGGCAACGACGTGAAGTATCTCAATTTGGAAACGCGCCGTTTTTCCCTGCCTTCGTTTTGTTTTTCGTTTTCCGATACGCAGTATGCGTATATGTGCCGGAAAAAGAATATGAAGAGGCAGTATAAATTGGGAACGATTGCGGAGGAACTCGGCGTGGAATTTACGCCGCACCGCGCGGTGGACGACGCTTACGCCGCCATGAAAATCGCCGAGGCGATGAGCAGGGAAGAAGGCGTATCTTTCCGCGCGCTTATGGATAAATACAAGATTTCGTGCGGCAGAATAGAAAATTATACGATTACGCCCGTTTCTTCCGCTGCGGGGAAAAAGGAAGCGGAAGAGGCGAAAAAGCGGAAAGAACGCCGTGAAAAGGCGCTGTCGGAGTTTCACCGCGCCGCCGGTTCCGGCGCGCGGCGGCGTAATAAAAACGGCGCGATGAAAGGCGAATCGATCGGTTTTTCCCGTCGGTTGGAAGAAGATAACGAGCGTTCTCTTCCGTTGCTTTCCTTGTTGTTTAAAGCGGGCGCGAAATACGCCTATAAAACGGCGGAGTGTACCTGTTACGTATGTTTTGCGGAGGAGACGGGCGCGCGGAGAAAAGAGGCGGAAGATCGAGGCGCGAAAATCTGTACGCCGGAAGAGTTGCGCGCCGACCTCGAAACGGCGGTAAATGCGTTAAATACAGGCGAAACCCGGACGGATTAAATACTACAAAAAGGAGCGGCAACGCGGTGTATTTCCTTCCCGAAAAATTCGTAGAGCGCATGAAAAATATTCTTCCCGAAAGCGAGCGGGAAGATTTTTTCGCCGTATACGAAAAAGAGCAAAGCGAAAAGGGGCTGCTTATTAACACGCTGAAAATTTCCGTTGAAGAATTCGAAAGAATCGCGCCGCTTGCGCTTTGCGGCGCCGTACCCTGGGCGGAAAACGCGCGATACGTCAATCACGAAAAAGTAGGAAAAGAACCCTACCATTTCGCGGGATTATATTATATGCAGGAGCCGTCCGCTTCGTGCGTTGCGCCTAAAGCGCAGGTAAAAAAGGGAGAACGGGTGCTGGATTTATGCGCCGCGCCGGGAGGGAAAACCGCCGCTTTGGCGGCGGCGACAAACGGAGAGGGGATTTTGGTAAGTAACGAACCCGTGCCTTCGCGCGCGCAGATTCTGCTTTCCAACGCGGAGCGTCTGGGCGTAAAAAACGCGGTGGTAGTAAACGAATATCCCGAAAAAATCAGCGGTTTTTTTACGGAATATTTCGATAAAATCGTGGTGGACGCGCCCTGTTCCGGAGAGGGTATGTTCCGTAAAAACGCGGAAGAGGCAAGGCGCGAATGGAGCGATGATAACGTGCGCGCATGCGCGGCGCGGCAGAGCCGTATTTTAAACGAGGCGGCGAAAATGTTGTCGGGCGGGGGAAAACTCGTCTATTCTACCTGTACGTTTTCGCGCGAAGAGGACGAGGAACAAACGCGGAACTTTTTAAAAGCGCATGAAGAATTCCGTTTGCTTTCGGAAGAGAAACTGCTGCCGCACAAAATACGCGGCGAGGGGCATTATTGCGCGACGTTTGAAAAAACGCGGGGCGGACGGCGCGATCTGCCGCTTAAAAAGAGCGGCGCGTCTTATTCGGCGCAAAGGTTGTTCGACGAATTCTGCCTTTCCGTTTTCGGCGAGACGAAAGAATATAGCCTGTACGAAAAAGGCGGCGCGCTTTACGCGCTTCCCGCCGGGTGTTTTGATTGGAACGGGCTTAAAGTTTTGCGTTGCGGCGTAAAAATAGGCGAAATAATAAAAAATCGCTTCGAACCCGCCCATGCCTACGCCCTTTCTCTGAAACGCGGCGAGGCGAAAAACGCATTGAATCTCGGTTACGAAGATCCGCGGCTGCAAAAATATCTGTGCGGCGAAAGCGTGGAGGGCAATATTTCCGGCTGGTGTACGGTGTGCGTGAACGGCTACCCCGTCGGTTGGGGAAAAGGAGTAGGGGGAGTGGTGAAAAACCATCTTCCGCACGGACTGCGACTGCACGGATAACGAACGTCGCTCTGAAATTTTCAGCACGAAAAAAACACAGCCCGTCGCTCGGCAAACGTCAGAGCGACGGGTTGTTTGTTGATGGGGTATGAAAAGCGTTTTTATTGTTTTTTGGCCTTTTTCTGTTTCGGCGCTTTTGCCTTTCTGCCTTTCTTTTTCAGAATACGGCGGACGGCGATGCTTACGATAGTCAGTAACAATACCGCCGCAAGAATAATGGAACTTGCCAGCAACCAGACGTTGACGCCGTTTGAATCGGCAGAATCCTCTTCGGTATCGTTCGAAGAATCGTCGGCGGTATCCGCCGTTACGGTAACTTCCGTTTTGGAATAATCCACGTACACCAGAGTATTGCCGTCGACGTCGGCGTATTTGAGGTACGAAACGCCTTCCGCATAATCGGAAGAAGTGGAGTCGTACGAAGTGTACGAATTGCCTACTTCGTCTTTATCCAAAGTGGAATCGTAGCGCAGGAATTTAGCCGAATCGAGGAACGAGAAGGCGTAATATCTTACGTTTTCGCTCTTTTTGAATTCGTCTTCGCTCATCGTTCCCTTCGCCTTTTTCACGCTTTCGTCAAGGTTGGATTTCCAGGTGTCGGAGGTAAGATCGGAACGCTTGTCGGCGGCGAACATAACGTAACTTCCGGCGGCGTTTTCCGTCTCGCCGTTTCTCACGCCGCTCCATACTTCCAGGCGGTAATTTTTCGCTTCGTTTCCGGTGTGCAGGTAGAAGGTGAACGTTTGCCACTGCCCGTTCGTGTCGATGGTTTCCGCGCTTAAAGCAATTTCGCCCTGCGTATCCGCAGTCAACGATTTCGGCGTAAGTTTTCCTGCCGAAACCAGCGTCATTAAATCGGTGACTTCGGTGGTGTGATCGGAATACGCATAATACTTTCCGTCTTTATAATAATACGCAATGCCGTCCACGCCCTGATTGTTCCATTGGGTGGAATCGTAGTTGTACGAAACGCCGCCTTCCGCCACCATCAGGTTGTTATTATCCGCGTCTTTTTCGTACGCGGAAAGGTTGGCGAATACCTTGTCTTTCATCAAGGATTCGTCGTAGCCCGTCCAGGCGGTGTTAGCCACGTATAAGCCGCGTTTATCCAAAAAGAACGCCGTATCCGTATCGCGTTTGAAAGAACTGTCGGTAGGGTCTTTCGCGCAAACGTTCCCCGTCTTGTCGTACCAGTACGCTACTTTGGGCGTGTTGAAAGTAAACGCCGTTTTATCCGCGGCGTCGGCGTTCACCAGGTAAATGCTCGCTTTCGCGCCGTTCCCCGTTTTTACGCGTACGGAAATCGTCTTATAGGAATCGGAAGAAACGCTTGTGGAAGATTTCGCGATGAATCCGTAAGACTTGCCCGCTTCTTTGTTGTAAATCATCAGCGGTTCTTCCGCGTTTTCGAACAACGCTTCGGGGTAGGCGAACAAGGCGGTAAGATCGGATTCGCCCGCGTACGTGCCTGCATAGGCGCTTGCATATGCCTTATTGACCAGCCCCGCGTATTCGTATGCGTTTACTTTCGTTTCGTCGTGATTGTTCTTGTTTACCCACGAACTTCCGCCTTCTACGCCGTAATAGGAAGAAAGGTTGGTGAATCCGGTTTTTATACGGTCGGTATCCTCGTCGCCCGCGCGGTCGTCGAATGCCGCCGCGCCCGTATCTTCGGTTTCCGCTTCGAAAGTCTTTTTCGCCGCGTACGTACCCGTGGAATAGTATTCCGCCTGTTTGGAAGTAAGCGTTGCGCTTTCAATTCCGGTAAACATGGCGTATCCCGCGCCGTAGGCGGATTTTTCCGCGTCGTCGGCAGTTGCGCCGAAGGTAAAGGTTAACGAGAAATATTTATCGGAGTCCGTTTTGTTTTCGATAAGCAGCGTGCATTGTTGCCAGCCTGCGAAAATATCCTCGTCTTTCGCGCCCGCGCTGCCGTCCACGTCCGTTTTCGTGCCCGTGGTGGAGTCAAGCGAGGATAACAGCGCCGTGGCGTCGTCGTCGGAAGGATCGGAAATGCTTGCCTTTTCGGTAAGCGTTATTCCCGCGCCCGTGTTGCCGCTTGCGATTTTAGAAGTTTTTACCCAAACCGAATACAGCGCGCAGGTGTTTGCGGAAAGAGTAATCGTATCGCTCTGTGCTTCGTACGCCGTTTTGCTTGCGGAGAAGAGTACGAGCAAATCGCTCGCGTCGGCAAAGGGGAACGAGGCGAAATCGCTTTGCCATACGGCTTTAAAATATTCGTTGCTTTCCGTATCGATTCCGGCGTCGATCGCCGATTTGGTGAATATGCCGTATTTATCAATGGCGTCGGCGTCGTCGAATACATTGTTTTTCGCGTCGATCTTCCGTGCGTCGGAAGAGGTAATGCCTAAATCGGCAAACGTGCCCGCGCTCAGGGAAGAACTGAGGTTAATGGCGTATTTAAAAATATTCATGCAGTCGCGGTCGGCGGAAAACTCGTATTCCGTATCGGTAACCTGTTTTATATCCGTCGCGCTTGCGGGAACGAGAGCGTCGTATTCCGAACTTCTGATTACGGAACATTCTAAATCGTCGAAAAACGCATAGCCGTTCACGCCGCCGAACTGGTTGGAACTCGTTCCCTGCCCCAGCCCCAGCGCTACGGTAAACGTGCTTGCGGCGTAGTTGCTGCCTTTTACGTAAAATTCGTATTTTACCCAGCCGTTGTTTTCGCCCGCGGGATTGATTTTTTCGGTGTTGATGTTCTTCACCTGCACCTGTTCCTTGCTCTTTCCGCCCACGGTCTGAGAAACGGCGATATACGCGCCGCGGTTTTTATCCGCCTCGGAATTTTCAGAGCCGTAGGTAAGTTTCGCCGTCTTTACCCAAACGGAAAACTTCGCGGCTGTTCCCGCGGCAAGGGTGATGGTGGAAGAGGACGTGTAATACTGCGCCGCGCCGATCGCGGAAGTAGAAGAAACCGCGTTGTGTATCATCAGCACTCTGGTATTCTTGTCCGCGCCCGCCTCGCCGCCGGCGTAATGCGTGCCGGGGTTCACGTCCGCTTCGGGAATATCGTCGGCGGAAATATTGTACTTGTCCGTATAAAATTCCAGATCGTCTACGTCTTTGCCGGAATTGGCATCTTTCCAGTTCTTGATATACTGCAATCTGTCGTATGCGTTCATCTCCGCCCATTTTTCGGCGGCTTCCGTTTCGTTGGCGGGGGAAACGTTGCCCGTTTTGGTAAGCGAATCCCACGCTTCGGGCTTCGTATCGATGACGCCGCTTGCCGTTTTGCTGGAAACCTGAGAGGATTTCGACCAACTCTTCGGCGAAGTGATAATCGGCGCCGAGTCTTTTGCCGTATCCGATTCGAAGCCCCCGTTCTTAATCCGCGAATTATCGGCGGTCTGGCTGGAAGAAATTTCCGATTGATCCACTTCGGAGGCGTCCTCGTTGCCCGCACAGGCGGCCAGCGTGCCCGCAGAAGCGGAAAGGAAAAACGCGGTTAAAAACAAAGTAAGAAGTTTATTTTTGCGTTTGTTTTTGCTCATAGTCACAATACCCTTACGTCAAAAAATTTTCCCGTATGCCGTACGCGCAAAGCGCGAAACGCTTTTTCGCGCGCTCCGCAACGGAAGCATAGGGCATATTTCGAGCGTTATCGAAGATATGCTATATTATTGTACCATAAAACCGTTTGTCAGGCAAGCGTTTTCCCGTAGTTACGCACAAAAAACGTGATATTTTTACGGAATTTACGCAAAATAAATAAAAATATCGGCGTTTAAACGGCGTAAAAATTTTACAATAACAACAAATAAAACGGAAAAAAACGACGATCAATCGGAGAGAACGTAATGAAAAACACGCGGGAAACAAAACAAACGAACGTTGTAAAAAATATACTTTGCGGCGCGGCGACGGGCGCGGCAAACGGGCTGTTCGGCGGAGGCGGCGGAATGATCGCCGTGCCGCTTTTGCGCGCCCTCGGGAGTAAGGAAAAGGAGGCGCACGCTACGGCAATTGCGGTAATTTTGCCCGTTTCCATGCTTTCGTTTATCCTGTACGCCCTACGCGGCTGTTTTGACTTTTCCGTGGCTTTGCCTACGGCGATCGGCGGATTCGCGGGGGGATTTTTAGGGGCGAAACTGCTTTTGTTTCTGCCGGAAAAAGCCGTATTTTTCACGTTTACCGCTTTGCAACTTTTCGCGGGATTCTGGATGTTGTTATCGTAAAAGAGGAAGAAAAAAGTGAAATTTTATCTCTATTTGTTGCTTGGCTTTCTGGGCGGCGTTCCCGCGGGCATGGGAATGGGCGGCGGCACGATTACCATTCCGTTGTTGCTTTTTTTCGGCGGGGTGCCGCAGAAAATCGCGCAATCCGCCAATCTGTTCGCCTTTTTGCCCACGGGCGCATGCGCTTTGAACGTGCATGTAAAAAACGGACTTCTGCAAAAAAAGATGGCGCTGCAAACCGCTCTGCCCGCTCTTTTCGCCGCGGCGGCGGGATCGTTTGCGGCGCTTGCTTTGCCTGCGCCTTTTCTGCGTAAAACGTTCGGTTTGTTTTTAATATTTCTCGCGCTTTTTTCTCTTTCTTCCGGCGGAAAAACGTCAAAAAACAATCGATAAAATACCCCGGTTTCAACCGCGAAGAACCGACTGAACACAACCGGAACAATGCGCTGACGACTCGGCGCGGGCGCGTAAAGTCCGGGGGAAAATACGAAGGAAAAAGTGTCGGGCGCTGACGAATTTGCACAAGAAAAACGCGGTAAAAATATCGAAAATAAAAGAAAAAATGCCCGAAGGGTGAAAAATTTACCAAAGGGTATAGACAAATCGCTCTTTATGTGGTAAAATAAATATAAAAAAGCAGCGCGCATACGGGCGCGTTTAAAAATAAGCGAAAAACACGTAACGAAATACGCGAAAAACACGTAAAAAAGTTACGTTTTCGGGAAATAATTCGTTGCAGGGCAAAAGGAAGGCAGAGTAGAAAAGTGGAAAGAATCGGGATCGTCGATCTGGGATCGAACACGGCAAGACTGGTTATCGTAGATTTATTCGCAGAAGGGCATTTCATGGTAACGGATCAGCTGAAAGAGAGCGTCCGTTTGGGGCAGGATATGGACAGGGACGGCTTTTTAAAGCCGCAACGCGTGGCGGAGACCATTCGCGCGCTGAAAATGTTCAAGCGGCTTTGCGACGCTTCGGGAGTAAACCGTATCATCGCGGTTGCTACGGCGGCGGTGCGGCGCGCAAAGAACCAGCGTTCGTTTCTCGACGAAATTCAGGCGACCTGCGGCATAAAAATCCGCGTTCTTTCCGAAGAGGAAGAAGCGATTTTAGTGTATCGCGGCGTAATCAATACGATGGACATCCCCAAGGGGCTGATTCTGGAGATCGGCGGCGGCAGTACGAAAGTGATTTATTATAATCGCCGTAACGTCATCGGTTCGGCGTCGTTGCCGTTCGGCGCGGTGACGCTTACCGATCTGTTCTCGGCGGATTGCACGCCCGAAGAAGCGGCGGCGCATACGTACGAATTTTTCACCGAACAACTCAAAAAAATCGATTGGCTTTCGGAAGTGGATCCGGAAGCGCAGATGATCGGCGTGGGCGGTTCGTTCAGAAACCTTTTCAAAATCAGCAAACTCGTAAAAAAATATCCGCTCGACACGGTACATAATTACCGTTTGTCCGCAGAAGATTTCACTTCGATTTACGATAAAATCAAGGCGCTGGATATCGAAAAACGCAAGAAAATCAAGGGGCTTTCGCCTTCCCGCGCGGACATTATGCCCGCTGCGATGTCCATCATAAAATCGTTTGTGGATTATATGGGCGTAAAAGAATTCGTTATCGGCGGTAACGGACTGCGCGAAGGCATTATGTTCAATCAGGCGGTTCCGATGACGGCGGAAAAGCCTATTTCGGACGTGCTCAATTATTCGCTGGAAACACTGGTGCTCTATTACGGCGGAGAGCCGTCGCACGTTGAAAACGTGGTGCGCCTTTCCATTCAACTTTTCAAACAGTTGCGCGTTTTGCATAAGTTTTCAAGGCAGTATCTTAAAGTATTGAAGATTGCGGCGTTTTTGCACGATTGCGGACTGCGCGTCAATTATTACGGGCATCAGAAACACAGTCTGTATATGATTCTGAACTCTATGATCTGCGGCGCAACGCACAGAGAAATCGTATTGGCGGCGTTTGTGGCGGGGTGTCATGAAAAAGAGGACGTAAATCTTGCCGAATGGCAGAAATACAAAGATCTCGTTACTCCGGAAGATCTGGACGCGGTGAAAAAACTCGGCGTGCTTTTGCGCATTGCCGAAAGTTTCGACCGTTCGCACGCGGGGCTGGTCACGGGAATTACCTGCGACGTTCTGGGCGATTCCGTAATTATGAAGACGGAACTTGCGGGCGACGCGGCGCTGGAAATCCGTTCGGCGATGTCCGCCGCGGGAGAATTTAAAAAATCGTTCCGTAAAAATCTGGAAATACTTTAAGGCTACGGGCGCGGAAAAACGGGCGCAGGAATAAGGCCGCTCAGGCGCGCGATCGCGCCGCGAGGCGGCTTCGTTTTTTATCGATTCGTCGCGACGCGCCCGAAAAACGGCAAAGGCGGAAAATTCATGGAATTCGTACTGGCGAGCGCTTCGCCGCGGCGCAGAGAACTGTTAAAAAAAATCGTCGGCGATTTTGAAATCGACGCTGCGAAAAGCGAGGAAAAAGCGGACGACTCTTTCCCGCCCCGGCAAACGGTGGAATTTTTGGCAAAACAGAAAGCGGAGGAGATTGCCGCGAAAAAAGAACACGCGGGCAAAACGGTGCTCGGCGCCGACACGGTGGTGACGATAGACGGAAAAATTCTGGGAAAACCGAAAGATAAGCGGCAGGCGAAAGAAATGCTGCGGCTGCTTTCCGGAAGAGAACACGTCGTTGTTACGGGCGTTTGTCTGATTTTTCCGAACGGGGAAAAAGATACGGCATACGACGAAACCCGGGTGAAATTTTCCGCGCTTTCGGAAGAGTTCATCGAAAACTACGTCGCGGGCGGCTCGCCGATGGACAAGGCGGGCGCGTACGGCATACAGGACGGGATTCCCGTAGAATATATCAGGGGCAGTTACGATAACGTGGTGGGGTTGCCCACCGAACTTCTATGCCGTATGCTAAGCCGCCGGGGAAAAGACGAAACGGATATCGGCGGAAACACAAACCTGAGTAAAAACCGAACGGAGGCGGAGGCGCAAAGATGATAAAACTTGCCATAGATTTAGGTTCTTCGGTAACAAAGATTTTCCGTGCGGACGGCGGCAGCGGTATCGTTCTTGCGGAACCTTCCGCCGTGGCGGCGGACGGCGTTACGGGCGAAGTGAAAGCAATAGGGAAAGAAGCGAAAAAACTGGTGGGAAAAACCACGGAATATACCGAAATAGTCTTTCCTGTGTACGAAGGGGAAATACAAAACGGCAGACTTGCGGCAGAGATGCTGAAAGAATTTTTACGGCGCGTCAACCTCGATTCCGCGGCGGCGCTGCGAAAAACCGAAGTGCTTTTTTCCCTGCCCTGCGGCGCGGGAGAAGAATTGAAATCGGCGTACGCTTCGCTCGCCGAAGATTGTCGGTTGAAAAACGTGTATTTTGCCGAAACGCCGTACCTCGCCGCGCTGGGCTCGGAAGCGGTGCTCTCCGATAGCGAACCTGTGTTCGTTATGGATATGGGCGGGGGCGTTACGAATATAGCCGTGCTCTCTTCCGAAGGAATCATCGCGGGACTTTCGATGAATATCGGCGGCAATAATATGGACGCGGACATCGCGTATCGGGTGGAAAAAATCAAAGCGCTCCGCATCGGCGCGCTTACGGCGGAACGGCTGAAAAACGAAATCGGTTCGCTTTCTCCTCAGGCGCGCGGTACCGCCGTTGCGGAGGGGATCAGCGTTACGCAGTACCGCCCTGCGGGCGTCTCGGTACAGGCGGGTGAAATCGCAGATTGCATTTCGGCTTATTTCGATAAGGCGGTGGAATACGCGGCGTACGTTTTGCAGGGTTTACCTGCGGAAGTCGCGGCGGCGGTGAATAAAAACGGCTTGTATTTTTCCGGCGGAGCGGCGCGCCTTTTTCACGCGGCGGAATATCTGTCGAAAAAACTTGAAATGCGCGTGCATGTATGCGCCGAACCGCAATATGCGGTGATTTCCGGCGCGGGGGCGCTTCTTAGAGATAAAAGGCTGTTCCGCGCGCTTGCCATACCGGTATAAAGACCGTATAAAGCGGGCGGCGCGGACGCATTTGTATTCAACGGGGTAGTAGTGCTTTTTTTTGTTTTTCAGTTTTTTTCGCGAAAAATGCAAAGAAAAATAAAAGAAAAATTTTTAAAAAAAGCAGACGAAAAAAGGTTGACAAACGAAACGGATTAGTATATAATGTAATTTGTCGTAGTAAGCAATAATACGCAAGAAGAAATATGCGATCGTGGCGGAACTGGCAGACGCGCAAGACTAAGGATCTTGTGGCTAACACCATGCAGGTTCAATTCCTGTCGATCGCACCAAGTCAGTATAATCCGAACCAGATACTTATAACAAGCGAATGGTTCGGATTTACTTTTTTGCTTAAATAACTTTAACGGCGGGAATACACGTTCCCGCCGTTTTTTCGTGCGTCGAAAAAAATTGTCATACATACAAGATTTTTGGACATAAACTATTGACTTTCGCTATTTTATATGATAAAATAAAATTACAAACACGAACATATGTTTAGATTCTGTTTAGTGCGGGTATATATATTTAGTGATAGGTTCTCTTGATTCGGCTTGCGGTAGTATGGCAGGCTTTGTAAGCGTACTAACGCGCGCTGATAAAGAGAAGTTTTCCTATTTACCCGAAGTCGTTTTAATGTAAGGGAAATAAAAACGGCTTTCGTCGGGTTTTATTGTCGTACATTTTTACGGCATAGTAGATTTTTGACAACCGGAGTTATTCGTGAAAGCGTTTGCGAAAAAAGACGGATAGCGTTGATGGTCAATTTTGTCATACAATTTTTTAGGAGAAATACCCATTAAATAAACTTTACAACTTAATCGAATGGCTAACCACCATAGAGCAAACAGAACTTGCTAAATACGGTTAAGGTCGGTGAAACGTTGTGATTTCAGCGACTTTTTTCGCGTTCTTTTTCAGCTGTTATCCCCCCGTTTCGTGGCGTGGAAACAGATAAAATAATCAATTCGGAGGTAACTTATGAGCAAGCAAATTACAATCAGACCGCCTTAATTAAAGCAAGCAAGCGCAATCCAAACGCACGCAAAATGCAAACCAAAGTGAAAACAAGCAGAGAGAAAAAATCGACTTACAAATGGGCGTAAGTGTAACTCACTACACTTAGCAAGGCTAAGTTCCGTTCGCTCTGCGAGGCTTTTTGACCACTAAAAAATTATAGGAGGAAACGAAAATCAGTTATTTAGTATGTCATATGGAAAAATATAAACGGCAGGAAGTCAGCCCTGTCGAGCAAGAAAATGAGAGAGCCGAGACCTATCAGGCGAGCAATCCGCAAATAGACAGTTCGAGAACGCATCTCAACTACCACATAGTCTACCCGATGAAAAGTTATTTGGAGATAATCAACGAGAGGTTGTTAGAGTTGGAATTAAAACGCAAAATCCGTTCGGACGCTATCCTGATGAATTCGTTTATCGTAACGTCGGACGGAGAGTTTTTCATGGGTTTGCACCCTTGGGAACAGAGAGAATTTTTTAGAGATTGCGCCGAGTTTTTCTCTCGCAAGTACAGAAGTGAAAACATGATTTCTGCAATCGTTCATATGGACGAAACCACGCCGCATATGCACTTAAACTTTATCCCCATCAACGAAGGTCGGTTGAGCAGTAAAAGCCTTTTCGATAGGCAGAAGTTGGCACAGTTGCAAACCGAACTTCACGAGAGTATCGGCAGGAAATGGGGTTTGCAACGCGGTAAGGAAGGCAGTCAGGCAAAACACCTCTCCACGGCGGAGTATAAGGCAAAGAAGATTATCGAGAGCGCAGAACGGCGCGAACGAGAAATCGACGAGCAGACCGAGCGGAAGAAAGAAGAACTTGACGATTTAATGCAGACCGTAGAAACAGTTGCAGACGCGCAGAATAAGCCCGTTCCGAAAAAACGTAAAGACGCCGAAAAAGAGATTGTCTCTCTTCGTACAACTAACGTCGAGCAAGCAAGGCAATTGCAAATTGTCGGTAAGGACAGGGATTACATATTCAATCTTCTCAAACAAAAAGAACAGGAAGCCGAAAAATACAAGTGGAGCGCGGAAATCCTTATAAAGTTAAAAGAGTTCGCACCCGACGAATTCGAGTACGTGCAAAGGCTCGCCTCTGAACGCAAGGGACAGAAAAGCAAGCCGTCTTCTTCGTCAAAAAATAACATTTGGACGAAGTGACGCACCTGCTCCACGGTAAAATAGCCGAACGGTTGGAGAAAACAGCTATTGTCGATGACGCTTGCCCTTAGGGGCTAAAACTTACGGATAAAATTACGTGAAATGAAAATTTCTAATTGAAGTAAATAAGGAGAGTACGATGAATACATAATGTCGAGGAGAAGAAAGAACAATACGGGAATTCCCGATTTTGAAATCGATTCGCTCGCAAGGGCGTTATTGCCTGCAATTCAAGCCTACTTTGAAACGGAAGAAGGACAAAGAGAGTTTGCATTATGGCAAGACGAAAGGCAAAAATCACAACTGAATAACAAATCGAATAAGAAAGAATCCTTTTGAACAGCAAGGGATTGCCGCCGAGTTAAGGCGGCGCGGGTACCCGTTCGCCCGAAAATATAACGGAAAATGATATAATATATGCCGCCCGAATTTTCGGGCGGCATACTTAAACTCAGGAGGTGGTGAAAGCATACATGGTGCGCAGGAACGCTCTTAACGGAAATGATGTTTTTAATAAAACGTACTTTTTTTCTAAACGATTTTGGCGTGCAACGATAAATATCATTGACTTTTTTGTAGTAAAGAATTAAAATGATTACACAGATTAGAATAATCTATGTCAAAAAACAGATACGAAAAGTACATTTATTTTCGGAGGCGTTTTGATGAAGAGAAGATTCTTAACCCTTATTTTCACGATCACGGCTATGCTTACGTGCATATTCGGTTTGTCGGCGTGCGGAAAAGTTGATTTCAAAGTGAATTTCGTAGTGGACGGCGAGGTGTACGCCACGCTAAGCACCAACGGCGAAGAAGTAATTAAAATGCCGGAAAACCCCACGAAAGACGATTACGTTTTCGACGGGTGGTATTGGGATAAAGATACCTGGCAAACTCCGTTCACGGCAAATTCCTTGTTAGACGCGCCGCTTTCTTCCGATATGAACGTGTACTGTAAATGGAAGCCGAAACAAGAAGAAAGCGGAGAGGAAACAAAAAGCGAAGAAACAAATACCGGGCTTTCGTTTAAAACGCTTACCGTGGACGGAACGAACGTTTACGGAAAAGTGAGCAACGCAACGGAAACGTTTTCGTTTCTGGAAGAAGTGACTTCTTACGGCTTATCGAAATGTATCGTGGCTTTGGATATTTACGGCGCGCAGCAGGTAGCCACAAAAACGATAGCGCTGAACGTAGGCGATAACACCGCATACGTAATAGAAACAATCGACGGAGAAACCGTTAAGGTTTACACCGTTACAGTGCGGCGCAGACCGGTTTATACCGTTTCGTTTGAAACAGAGGGAGACACGGCGGTGCAATCTCAATGGATAGAAGAAGATAGTTGCGCACGAGTACCCGAAACAACGCCCGAACGGCTCGGCTACACGTTTGAAAAATGGGACTATGATTTTTCGCAAAGCGTTACAGCCAACCTGAATATTACGGCTGAGTGGCAAGCGAATACCGATACGAAATATCGCGTGGAATATTATCTTCAAAATCTTGCAAACGATTTTTATACCTTGCAGAACTCTGAAACGGAGAATCTGACAGGCACGACGGACACGACCGCAACGGCGGAAATTAAAACGTTTGCCCATTTCACTCATAAAACGGGTTTTTCGGAAAGCGGCAATATCAACGGCGACGGCTCGACGGTGTTAAAGGTGTATTATACGCGAGATACGTATACCGTTACATTTGACGGGAACGGCGGAAGGCGAGTAAGTGGCAGGGAACGTCAAACGGTGAAATACGGCGGTAGCGTAACCGCGCCTACGTATACCAGAACAGGCTATACTTTTAACGGCTACGATAAAACGAATTATACGAATATAGGCGAAAGCTTTACCGTAACCGCATTATGGACGATCAATCAATACACGCTTACAATTGTTTACGGCAACGGGCAGGAAAATAAAGTAATTACACAGGATTATAATACGCCGATAGAAAGCATTGCAAATCCTGAAAGCAGAGCGGGCTACGATTTTGCGGGGTGGGATAAAACAATGCCGATAACAATGCCTGCCGAAAATCTGACCGTTACGGCAAAATGGAACGCGATTTTCACCCTTTCGAATGGCACGGTTACCGGTCTGACCGATCACGGCAAAAATAATTATACCAAGTTGAATATTCCGTCTAAAATCGATGGAGTAGCGATTACGGCGATCGGAGATTCTGCGTTCACCGGTTGCAGTAGTTTAATAAGCGTGACGATTCCCGACGGCGTAACGAGTATCGGTAGGTATGCGTTCAATAATTGCAATAGTTTAACGAGCGTGATGATTTCGAACAGCGTTACGAGTATCGGCTCTTCTGCGTTCAGCCGTTGCAGTAGTCTTGAAGAAATAACGATATCGTTTGTCGGAGCCGAGGCGGGGAAAACTGCAAGCGATACGTATCAATATCCGTTCGGATACATATTCGGAACAAGTAGTTATTCGGGCAGCACGGCTGTAACGCAATATTACTATGGCAGTTCTACGAGTTCAACAACAAGTACTACATATTATATCCCGAGCAGTTTAAGGAAAGTAACCGTAACGGGCGGTAATATTCTTTACGGGGCGTTCTATAATTGCAGTAGTTTAACGAGCGTGACGATAGGAAACAGCGTAACGAGTATCGGTTCTTATGCGTTCAGAGGTTGCAGTAGTTTAACGAGCGTGACGATAGGAAACAGCGTAACGAGTATCGGTTCTTATGCGTTCAGATATTGCAGTAGTTTAAAGAGCGTGACGATAGGAAATAGCATAACGAGTATAGGTTCTTCTGCGTTCGATGGTTGCAGCAGTTTAACGAGCGTGACGATAGGAAACGGCGTAACGAGTATCGGTTCTTCTGCGTTCTATGATTGCAGCAGTTTAACGAGCATTATAGTAGCGGAAGGCAATCCGTCTTATCAATCGATAGATGGGAATTTATACACAAAGGACGGAACAACGTTGATTCAATACGCCATAGGAAAAACGGCGACGACGTTTGCAATTCCCGATGGTGTAACGAGTATAGGTTCTTCTGCGTTCTCTAATTGCAGTAGTTTAACGAGCGTGACGATAGGAAACAGAGTAACGAGTATCGGTTCTTCTGCGTTCTCTAATTGCTGTAGTTTAACGAGCGTGACGATACCAAACAGCGTAACGAGTATCGGTTCTTATGCATTCAGCAGTTGCAGTAGTTTAACGAGCGTGACGATAGGAAACAGCGTAACGAGTATCGGTTCTTATGCGTTCTCTTATTGCAGAAGTTTAACGAGCGTGACGATACCAAACAGCGTAAAGAATATCGGCGGGCAGGCGTTCTATGGTTGTAGTAGTTTAACGAGCGTGACGATACCGAACAGCGTAACGAGAATCGGTTCTTATGCGATCAGTGGTTGCAACAGACTTACACGTATAATTTATAAAGGAACAACAGCGCAATGGGCAAGTATAAGAAAGCAATCGACTTGGGATGAAAATACGCCAAGTTATACGGTTCAATGCACTGACGGAACAATTAAATAATCATAAAAAATTAATGGGCATATTATGAATAAACTGGAAACAACCGTAAAAATCGACGAAGAAGAATTTAATATTTACATAAAAGCTTCTAAAGAAAGAATAGCAGAGCTTATTCCTATCAATACAGAATTCAGCGCGACAAAAGACCTTACGTATTTTTTCGGTAAAAAGTTAGGGCTTGAAATAGACTTGGCGTCGAAAAAAATTGTTTCAATCGAATATGAAGCGTAAAACTGTATTTATTTTCGGCGCGGGTTCTACCGTCGCGTTGGGAATGCCCCCTTCCGATCAACACGTAGAATTTCTGCGCGAGGCGGCAAACACAGATCTATCGTTACTCGGCAGTTTGTATAAAATCGCGGAAAGCAGATTCAAAGGGAAAAAATACGATATCAACGACGTTTATAATCTGATTGACACGGCGTTGCTTTTGCAGACGGGGTTATCGGGCGGCGGAGAAAAAATCGAGTATATCGACGTATTGAGAGCAAAGCGGGAACTTGTTGCTTTCACGTTCGACAAGTTTTTATCAATTATTCAAGAAAGGGACGAAAAGGTTTACGAAAAATACGTGGATTTTTATTATAAACTTGCAGAAAAAGAGTTAAGCGATAAACTGTGTAGCGAAGCCGATTTCAACGACAGGAAATTTTTTATATCGGATTATTCTATCATAAATTTCAATTGGGATTTATATTCTTTGTTCCCCATTATAGAAGCAAACGGTAAACTCAATCACGAAAACAATCGGTATCTCTCTTGCGGAAGGCTGCCGCAACTCAGAACGTACACGGATTTCAATTACGAATGCGCAACGAATTTAAAATCCGAAAAACCGTGGTATCCGTTCACAGAGCCTGCGGCAAATATAGCAAACTCTGAAAAATACGATACCAAAAGGCGCGTGATTCTAACGAAAGCGTATTTTCCGCACGGGCTTATGAATTCTTTCAGATGCCCTAACTGCGCGCGACATTCTTTGTATCTTGGGAAACTCGACGTAAAAAGTACGTGCGATTCTCTGGACTATCGTTCTGATAAAACTCTTTACAAGTGCATTAATTGTTCGGGTGAAGTATCTACGAACGATTTTAACGTTCTTATTCAGTCGAATTTCAAAACGCGGAACGCATTTCTCGAAGAAACGCGCATAAAAATGTTTTGCGAACTCGAAAGCGCCGAAAGATTGGTTTTTATCGGTTATTCTTTGCCGACGGACGATACCGATTACAGAACTTTTTTTAAGTCGCTGTGCAACGTAAAAGAAGTTTTCGTGGTGTTGAAAGACGGCAAGCCGACCGACGGATTCAAAAAAATAAAAGACGAAAACGATTTAGTCGGCTATTCTGAAAGCACGAAAAGCGCAGCGAAAAGGTATCTTTCTACCGCTAACGAAATATATCTGAATACGGCGGGATTCCCCGAAGCCGCCGCAGACGTTTTGAATATCGCGAAATAATCGTTAAAAAGGAAAAACGGCGGATTAAAAAATCTGCCGTTTTTATGTCTAATTTATATAATTATACCAATATCGTATTGACATTTAATAAATTTTCGGGTATAATAATAAAAAATAGGAATAAAGAGTATATGAAAGAAAACGTTATCGGATACAGAATTAAATTATTGAGAGAAAAAGCAAAACTCTCGCAGGCAAAACTTGCTGCGGCGCTTGGCGACGTTAAGCAACCCGTTCTCGCCCGTTACGAGCTTGGCTCTATTATGCCGTCCTACCCCGTGCTTATTAAAATTGCCGATTACTTTAACGTATCAACGGATTATCTTCTCGGCAGAACGGATAAACCCGAAGGGAGACTTTACGGGCAGCCGAAAATCGAAAAGACCGACCGCATGGAAGAGTTTATCGAAATGTGTTTCGACCCAAGCACCGACGCGCACGCAAAACTCAAAGAAACCTTAAAGAAAATGCTTGAAGAACAGCAAGGAGAACGCAAATGAAAGCAGTAATATACGCCCGATATTCTTCGGATAGTCAACGTGAAGCCTCCATAGAAGGTCAGCTTCGCGAATGTATGGAATACGCCGAAAAAAACGGTATAACAGTGATAGCGAATTATATTGACCGTGCGCTGACGGCAACGTCGGATAACCGCCCCGATTTCCAGCGTATGATTAAAGACAGTTATAAGCGCTGTTTCGATATGGTTATCGTGTGGAAATTAGACCGTTTTTCTCGCGACAGATACGATTCCGCGCATTATAAGCACATTCTTAAAAAGAACGGCGTGAAAGTGGTTTCGGCAAAAGAAAATATCAGCGACGGACCAGAAGGAATTATCCTGGAAAGTATGCTCGAAGGCATGGCGGAGTACTATTCGGCGGAACTTTCCGTGAAAGTAAAGCGCGGTTTGAAGGAAAACGCGTTAAAAGCGAAAGTCAACGGCGGACAAATCCCATTCGGCTATTATATCGACGAAAATCAAAAACTTGCCGTCGATGAGACGCTTGCGCCGATTGTTTTGGAAGCGTTTACGATGTATGCCGACGGGTATCTGATTAAAGACATCGTTAAACGCTTTAACGAAAAAGGCGTCGTAACGAAGTACGGAAAGAAAATCTCGTATAATATGGTGCAATACATGTTGACGAACCGCAAATACATCGGCGAGTACAGATATAACGACATTGTAATCCCCGACGCGGTGCCCGTCATAGTTAGTAAAGACTTGTTTGAACGAGTCAGACGGCGAATGGAAAAGAACGCCCGCGCGCCGGCAAGGCATAAAGCGGAAGACGATTATTTGTTAACGACAAAACTTTTTTGCGGCCGGTGCGGCGCGATGATGGTAGGCGAGACGGGAACGGGAAGAAACGGGGTGCACCGCTATTATAAATGCGTAAATGCGAAAAAGCATACTTGCGGCAAGAAAGCGGTACAGAAATTGTGGATAGAAGATTTAGCCGTTCGAAAAGCGATGGATATATTGCACGACGAAACGGTGGTGGATTACCTGACGGAGCGAATTTACGAATTGCAGTCAGACGAAAACCCGCGATTGCCCCGTTTGAAAGAGCAAATGGCGGAAGTGGAAAATAAGATACAAAATATCATAAAGGCGATAGAGCAAGGAATTATTTTCGATTCTACGAAAGAACGTCTGGCGGAGTTGGAGCAAGAGAAAAGCGAACTCGACCTGACGATTGTGCAGGAGCAAATCAAAAAGCCGTTTCTCACGAAAGAGCAAATTCGATTTGGAATTGAGAAATTCAAGCAGTTGGATATTTCAACGAAAGAAGGGAAACAGCGGCTGATAGACGGATTTATCAATGCGATATACCTTTACGATGACAAGATAACATTTACGTTTAACTACAAGGACGGCACGAAAACGGTATTTCTATCGGAAGTGAATTGTCCGCCGTCCGGTTCGGATTTGAAATGCCTTGCGGCACCAGAATCGGATATTTATGCAAAATAAGTGCGTAAATACCCGATTTTTTTGTATAATTACGTATTTTATGCAGTTAAAAATAGTAAATTTTCGATTTAACCCGTTTTTGGTGCGCGTTTTGGTGTCCACTTTGCTTTTTTTTCACATAGAAAAAACCGTTCGGGAAATTTTCTCAAACGGCTTTTTGCTTGATTTTTTTAGAATTCGAATTGTACTAAATCCATTTGTGTAGTCATGAATTTATCAGGGAAATGGGTATATACTCGTCCAACAAGCCGTTCAGAGCTATCCCCCATCCAAGTATCTACAATATCAGGTCTTACGTATTGAACACAAGTCGTCGCATAGGTATGGCGTAAATAATATTGTGTGACATCTTTATCCTGCAACACCTTTTTAAAGATACGGTTCAAGGTATCCAAAGCAAAGGGACATTCAATCGGCTCGGTAATATCAATATGCACGCGCGCCTGTTTGGGAATGGGAATTTTCTTGTAAACTTTATCCCCGTTGGACGTTTTATGCTTTGCATTCAAGGCAATCAAGAAATCCCCTTCAAAGCGGGCGTCTGTCAATTCTACAGGGCGCAACCCGAAATAGTATTGCAATAGTAGCAATTTCCGATACGGCGCAAATTCGGGAAGATAAACTCTCTCACGGAAAGTTGCCTGCTCTTCGATTGTCAAGGCTCGGCGCGTTTCCCGTTTCGCTTTTTTGAATTTGATTGCCTGCATAGGGTTATACATAATTTCGCCGTTTGCAATCGCATAGTGCATAATGCCTTTCAGAATAGTTTGCAGGGTTTCGATTACACGCCCTTGGTGAGCGTCGATAATTTGTTTCAAATCGTTAGTGGTTATAGACGAAATTTTCCGTTCTCCTAAAACCGGGAGGATACGCGTTTCACAATTCATAACGTAATCACGTAACGTTCTCGGATCAATCGTACCGTCCTTGTAAGCAAGCCATTCCCTTGTAATTTTTGCAAAAGAATGTTTTTCTCCGCCTCTCTTTTTAACGCGATACTTATCGATATTTTGCGGTGAAGTTGCCTCAATAAAGCGTTCCTTTGCTTTTTCCATCGTGTTTGCCGATACGTAAATATCGTATTCACCTCGGCGATAGCGAACGACGAAAATAAAGCAATTTTTGCTACGTTGACGTTTAAGTACATGCGCAGCAAACCCGTTGATGACGAATTCCGTCTTAAAAGTTTTAGACATTTTATTTAGCTCCTTTTTCGTAAAAGTAAGTTTACACGAAACGGTTTTTTCGCGCTCAAAATCGTCCTCTTTCTTATTCGTAGAAAGAAGACTTGATAAAAATAATCCGATTCGTTCGGTTGCATCGGGTTGCGATGCGAGTGCTTGAATATAATTAGCGGTTAAATTCAATTCTGTAGTTGTCATTGTCCTCCTTTGTGAAAATTTCGGTCAGTTCCCTCGTCAGGGAACGTAAACGCGTTTACTTTTACCTGATTTTCTGCGTTTCAGGCGGTAAAAGCGGACTTACCTGAAAGCAAGCGTATCATAGCATATCCAAACGCGTTTGACCACGACTGAATTTGTCTAAGACAGATTTTGTCGTATACAGAAAACTTGGTATTAATAAATCGCCTGCAAGTATTTCTTTTGCAGGCTTATTCTCCTTCGCCAGATCGTGGAAGAGTTAACGCCTAAAAATTTTGCTATATCGAAGAAGGTCATACCCGCCATATAGCAATCCAGCGTTTCCTGCTCGCCTTGTTTCAAGTGCATCTTTTCTACGATTTTATCGTATTTCGTGTAATCGTTTTCGGTAGATCGGCAGGGGATCTCTTCTATCTGTTTTATCTTTTCTTCCAGACTGACCGTCGTGTAAATCTTTTTGCAATACTTGGTTAAACATTTGTCAACAACGTGGTAGCAGGCGTATAAAATATTGCAATTCTTTCCTTTACCGTCTTTGCCGTAGGGTTCGTCTAAACGATGCCCTCTGTATTCCCATAAAAAGCAGACAGCCGTTTGAACAAGGTCGTAGCCGTCTGAAAAGATATGACCGGGCGTATTACGTTTGTAAACGTCGAATAACAACCCTTTGATCAGCCGGTCTAATTTACCGCTAAGGCGTCGCGACTTTGTTTTAACGGCGATAATCGCGATTTGGTCGCCTAAGCTCTGCACGCTTTGTTCTGAGATAACTTGGTTAGATAACTTCATTTGTCTATCCTCCGGATTGTATTTACCCTTTTCGGCGAAGAGGGAAGAATCACAACGGGAAGATAAGCGGTTAATTTTTGCGAGGCGGTCAAACGGAAGTCAACGAAAAAGCAAAAATATTGCATAAAAAAGGGCTATACCCGAACGAACGGATATAACCTTTATAAATAAACGATATACGAATTTTCAGCGATATTTTTGCGTTGAGATTGACTTCCGATTTCCGCTTGTGATACAACCGATAACCGAAAAGGTACATCCGGAAGAATTACGAATCAAGAATGTAAAAACGGGAGATTATTTCAAAATTTTAAACGAAATGTTGGCGGCAAAAACAGATGAAGAGATGCAAAAGATACTTCGCCGAATAGACAAAAAGTAAATATACGAACAGGGATGCGTTGAATGCGTAACCCTGTTTTTTACTGCTTAACAAAATAAGACAAAATCCGTCGTGTCCAACGGGATATAAATGTGCTACAATATCCTCGCAGAAAGAATCTTGGAGGGGATAGTAATGCACCCGAAATAAGGACATTACGATTAAAGCGCAAAAAAGCCGTACTTAAAAAGTACGGCAACTTACGTTTACAGTGAAATGCGGCGAGATCAGATAGGACAAGAAAACGAAACGGAAAGCGGGGGCGATTCGCCAAAGCGGGTCAGCGGCGAACGCCCCGCCGTTTCGCTGCAGAAAAATTAAAGAGGGAAACGAGGTGAGTAAACGGGCAGATCAACAGGCAGTCAGTCAGGTAGTGCGTGCCCTTATATTCGGCGACGCGCGCCATAGGGGCCCGAAAAAGGGCGAGCGCACCGAGCGGTTTTTGGGGAGGGGCGAGCGAGCCGACTTGTATAAATATAAGGGCACGCACTGTTGCCAAACGGGTAAATTCGGGTAAATTTTTGCAATTAAATTCTAAACAAAAACGGAGAGGGAATTTTATACCATATTTAAAGGGCGGTATGCCCTGCGGCGATAAATAAAAAATAGGTTTTGTAAGCCAAGATTTTTAATAAAAATATATCATCTTAAAAATGTTATACAAATATTTTTTTTGTTCCTATTGACTGGAAAAGGAATCTATGATAAGATAAGGGGCAGAAAATGGTCGGGAGGAATCATATGTCTATCAAACATACGGCGGTAAGCTATTACGGATTGGGTTATACGGAACAAGCGGAAAGGGATTTCAGGGAGATGAAAGAACATGGTTGCGATACCGTTATTCTGGCCGTTACCGAATTTGATCTTGATTTTTGGTTTCCTAATCTTAACAACATTGTAAAAAAAGCGCATGAAATTGGGTTAAGAGCCATTGCAGATCCATGGGGAATCGGAAAATATTTCGGGGGAGAACAGGTGAGTCTGTTCTTACAAAACAATATACATAACCGACAGGTATCGGCTTTTACCGATGAAGTTTTAAATTTTGCTTGTTTTAATACTTCCTCTTTCCGCGATTATTTTAAAAATTTTTGTCTGAAAATTGCGCAAAACACCGAAGTGGACGGGTTTTTCTGGGACGAGCCGCACTACGCTTATCCTAAAAGTTATGCCTCCATTACGGGAGGCGCGGGTGACGACTGGTCTTGTCGGTGCCCCGTCTGCAAGAAAAAGTTCTTGGATTATTACGGATATGAAATGCCGAGAATGATGAACGATGACGTAAAACAATTTCGCTGGCGCGAAGCAATGGTGATTCTCACCGAAACAAGCAAAGCGCTGAAAGAATATAATCCGAAACTGGAAATTACCTGTTGCGTACATGCAACGATGAATACATATTACGTCACTGAACTTCGGGGGTACGACAATTGGGATTTAGTGGCGAGTTGCCCCTATTTCGATGTGTTTTCCACGACGATCATCAGCTGGGATCTGCCTGAAAAATTCTTTATCGATATTACGGAGAGAACGGTAAAAACAGCCCGAAAATACAATAAACAATCGGAACGCTGGATTATGGGTTACAACAAATCGCCCAAAGATCTTGCGCAGGTAGATCGTGTCGTCTCTCTATATGAAAATATGGGCGTAGACAGACTTGCTACGTGGACTTATCGCGGCGGATACGGTACGGTGGTTCAGGCGGAAAATCCCTTACAACTTTGGGATCGCATAGGCGAAAATTACAATCGGGTCAAGAAAAAATGATAGAATATCTTGAAATCGTCCGAGATAAGCTGAACGAAATCGAAGCGACGGATCGCGATAAGATAATATTTCTGGCGGAAAAGTTTGCAGATACGGTGGAAAAAGACGGTTTGATCTATATTTTCGGTTGCGGGCATTCGCATATGGCTGCGGAAGAATGTTTCTATCGTGCGGGAGGATTGGCAAACGTTTATCCGATTTTTTCGGAAGAACTTATGCTTCATCAAGGAGCCGTGACATCTTCCCGCCTTGAAAGAATGAATGGAAGAGCCGTTCAGTTCTTGGAAAAATACAACTTCTCCAAGAAAGATATATTTATCGTCGTTTCCGTTTCGGGAATCAACGGCGTACCGGTGCAGGCGGCGCAGGAAGCGAAAAGACGCGGCGCATATACGGTGGGAATCACGTCGAGAGCGTATGACGAAGAGAAGTCGCGTGCAGAAGGCGGCGTTCATCTGTATGAATGTTGCGATCTTGTCTTCGACAATCGTTGTCCGAAAGGCGACGCGGGAATCAGAGCGGGAAATACCGTTTGCGCACCGTTATCGACGATTACAGTGACGGCGATACTGGAGAGCATCGTCAGCGAAGCTGTTGGAAAGATGATTGCACGAGGGATCGAGCCGCCCGTGTTCGTCAGTGGGAACATAGAGGGAGGAGCCGAGAAAAATCTCCGTTTAATAAAGCGCTATGAAAAAAGGGTATCCTGTTTAAAATGAGCGAAACAATAAAAACAAAACCTAGAATTGCCGTAATTGGACTTTCGGGAAAATCGGTATTTATGCGTGTGAAGAATTTTCCCGCGATGGGGGAGACCGTCACGGCGGAAGAAATTTTTACGGAATACGGCGGAAAAGGGTTCAATCAAGCCGTAACGATTGCAAAATTGGGCGGCGAAGCGAACTTTCTGACGGCGGTTGGAGAAGACGGAGACGGGGAGAGATGCTTGCAGCGGTTGAAGGAGGAAGGCGTAAAAGCGTTTCCCGCGAAAAAAAACGTTCCGACGGCGTTTGCAACCATTCTGACCGATAGAAAAGGTGAAAATGCCGTTACCGTATATCGGGGTGCGAGCGACGCATTGACCGAAAGCGATGTGGAAAGTTTTGCCAAGACAATTTCGGAATGCGATCTGTTATTATTGCAGGCAGAAATTCCCACCGGGGCTATCGATGCGGCAATCGATGCCGCAAAGAAAGTCGGCGTACCCGTTTTATATAATCCCGCACCCGCCGATCGCGTTACGAAAGAGCAGATTTATAAAGTGGATTACCTGTTGCCCAACCGTTTCGAGCGCGAACATATCGTCGGTGCGGAAGAAGCCAAAAATCTGATAGTAACGTTGGGCGCAGATGGCGCCGAAGCCCGTTTCGGGAACAGAAAAACGAGGGTAAAGGCAATTACGGTGGAGGCGGTGGATACGACGGGAGCCGGTGACGCCTTTTGCGGAGCGTTTGCCTATTTCCTTGCCGCTGGAGACAAAGAAGAAACGGCGCTGAAAAAAGCGGTGGTTGCCGGCGGAATTACGGCAACAAAAAAAGGAGCGTCATGCGCTTTGCGGTTAGAAGAAGTGCGTGCTGTTTACCAAGTATCGGAGGAAAGTTTATGGAAAAATTAAACGATTACGGCTATTTTGAATTCATATTGAAGAATTTACGGGAAATCAATGAAAAACAGGCGGACAATATCCGTAAAGCGGCGGAAATAATGGCGGACGCGATTGCCCAAGACCGCCTGATTAACGTGTATGCCGGCGGCGGGCACACTACGCTTTGCGTGGGCGAGATGTTTTTCCGCGCAGGCGGGCTTGCCAACATCAATCCAATTATGGAAACGGGGCTTTCTGTGTTCAATCAGGCGAAAAAATATCTGGAACTGGAACGGACGGTTAATTACGGCAGATCCATTATGAAATATTATCACCTGCAAAAAGGGGACGTTCTGATTATTTTTCATAATATCGGCATTAATCCTGCAACAATAGACGCCGCGAAAGAAGCGTATGATAACGGCGTGAGAATCATCGCCGTATCCAGCGGAAAATGGCAGTCGGAAATTCCCGCGGATCATTTTATCCGTCATCCGTCAGGAAAAAATCTGTTCGATTTTGCAGAAATATGTATAGACGATTACAATCCCGTCGGCGATGCAGTAGTCAATGTACCCGGCCTTGATGCCGCCGTCGGCCCCGTTTCCAATATCGCAGATTTTTATATCGCGCATGAATTAGAAATTGCTACGGTGCAGGAGTGTTTGCGACGCGGGTTGACGCCTCCGGTTTGGAACAGTGCAAACGTACCGGGCGGAGACGAGAAAAACCGCGCTTATCTTGAAAAATACGACGGCAGAATAAAAATGCTGTAACCGACGTATGCATGGCGAAGAATAAATCGGAGTTAATTTATGGATAAACTTAATTTGAAATTGAGGGATTTATTGCAGAAATACGGTTCGGAAAAAGAGGCGGAACTTTGCGGCAATACGCTCTTTACGGGAGGGAAGAAAATTCCGTTGCTCCCTTGGCGCAGAGAACGACGTTTTACGGAGATGAAAAATATTATCGCTTCGCCGTATTTTGAAGGGATGAGTATGTATCGCGCCATGTCCGTCAGGTTATGTTCCGCCAATAAGAGAGAAGCGGTCAGAAAAGAAATCGATTTGTTCGGATGGTTGACGGGAGACGATGTTGCCGAAATTTTTACAGTACGCAACGACGTCGCGACAAATTTGCTGATAAAATCGAAAAAAGGTTACGTCGGCGTTATAGAACTTGGTTTTACGCTTCGCCGAAAAGAAGCGGAGACGGATAAGCACGAGGCAATCTCTTCTTCGGGAATCGTATGCGACAAAGCGATAGACACGCAATATCGTCAGCGGTCCGTATATCTTTTCAGCGAGGAAGAAGAAACGTATACCGATAACGATTTCGAGCTTTTCGGGCTGGACGAAGAGGAAGTCGCGCTGGTGCGACAGGCATTTGACGTTATAACGGGAAAAGATAAAACCGATTACGAGAGAGAATATCGAAAAACGGAACGACTTTTACAATCGGTTGAACTTTCACATCGCTCATCCGAAAATATTCTCGTTAAGGAGGAGGAATAAAATGAAACCGGTTAAAATCGCCATGCTTTCTCTTACGCACGGTCATACGAGAAAATATTTTCAGGTATTGAACGAAAATCCGTTGTTGGATTGGGTTGCCGTTCAGGTTCGCGATCCTTTGGCAAAAGAATTTTTCGAGGAGAACGTTAAGGGCATTCCTTGTTACGAAACGGAAGAAGAGATGTTTTCCGCGCATCCGGAAATCGAAGCGGTCGTCATAGCTAGCGAAAACAGCGAACATTTAAAACAGATGAGGCTTTGCGCAGAACGCGGAGTTCATATTTTGTCAATGAAGATTCCTACGTTCGACATGAAAGAATACGACGAAATGGAAGAACTCGTAGAGAAAAATCATATCGTTTGTCAAGTGGAACTGGAATTACATTATAATCCCGTTGTGAAACGCTTGAAAGAATTAAAAGAGAACGGGAAAATCGGAAGACTTCTTTCTTTTAACGCCACCAACGTGACTCTGTGCCCGGCATGGGCTTTCCCTTGGCAGGGAAAGCCGGAATACAGTTATGGTTGCAGACGCGCGCTTAAACCGGGGGATTCCCGTTATCGCGGAGGAGCGTTGTGCGATCATCCGCATATTTTCGATCTGATCCGGGTTGTAACGGGAAGCGAATTCGAAATGATTTTCGCGCAAGCGGCGCCGAATATTCGGAAAGACCTCGAGGAAGAGGATATGCTTTGCGTGACGGGACGAATGAAAGACGGGACGGTATTTTCGCTCGATCCGTCTTGGGGAAAATCGGAAGAAAGAATAAAAAAACCCGTCCGCGGCTGGGAGATTAACCCTAAACGAATGGAAGTGAACGTAACGTTGCACGGTGAAAAAGGAAGCCTTATGGCGGATTGTTTCGGCCCCAATATTTATCATAACACGGCGCCGAAAGAAAGATATACAGTACAATATACCTATTTTGACGAATGGGTAGGCTTGATAGACGAGTTTGTGGAGTGCATCAGAACGGGAAAAACGCCTATGATTAATCTGAAGCACCATAGAAATACTATACGGGCGATGCTTGCAGTGTATGACAGTATCGAAACGGGCAGACCTGTATTTATGTAAATCTGAAATTAAAACGGGAAACCGCTTTAATAATATTAATTTATGGAGGAAAAAAAATGAGCAAAAAAAGCAAAACGATGAAAAAAGCGGCTCTTTCGGCGGCTTTGGTCATTGGCGTTGCGGGAGCAAGCGCATCGCTGACGGGATTTTTCGGCGCAAACGCCGATTCCAGTGCCGCTTCGCTGTTCAATGCGGTAAACGCGGAGACGAAAGCGGACGAATCTTATGTGGCGGGGAACGGAACGACGTATAAAGGCGTCGGAGTAACGGCGACGGCGGGAGCGACGGTAACGTTGAAAAATCCCGTCTATATCGGAGATAACGGCTTGGATACGCCGATTCTGGAACTGTTGATGACGCCCGAAAAGAACGCGGACGGACAGATTACTGGTTTTGCGGAAGCCGAAAAATTGACGATTACCTTGACGGACGCATACGACTATGAGAAGTTCGTTGAAATCTCTATGGATTCCTCGTTCAATGCCTTGAACAGCGCGAGAACTTTGGCTAGAGCCGGCGCCGCCCAAAAATTGACTGGCGTAAAGAAAGACGGTACCTATGACGCCGATTGGGCGATGAATATCGGCGTGGGACTTGGAGGGAATAACTCGAATTATGCTGTCAGCGAACATAAACCGTATGCTTTCTATCTGGACGGAACCAAGCTCTACGTATCGCCGAGTCGCTATGCGAGCGGAGAGAGCGGTTTCGGCGGAACGGTCGACAGTGAAACCAACGCTTTAATGATCCGCGATTTTTCCGTGGATTCAACAAAGTACGGCGGCGCGGTGAGCGACGTTTTCGATAGCGAAGCCGTTATCGTGTCCGTCAAAGTGGAGACAATGGGGTTAACCGCCGACGGCGTAAATCGGTTTGATAGCGCGCATTACATGATCTGTTCCGTGGACGGACAGACGTTGGGCGAGAATTTTTCGACTACCGACGCGAAGAGCGGCGGCGTGCCCGTTCTTGAAAAAGCCGGCGTCGTCGGAAGCGAATATACTCTTCCCGCCGCCAAAATTTTCGGGGCAAAGAGCGGCGTTTCCGACTCGAGCGTTAGCGGCGCCTATACCGTAACAGATCCTTCCGGAGGTTCCGTAAGCGTTTCGAACGGGAAATTCACGCCGACCGTCGCGGGAACGTATTCTGTCGCTTATACCGAAAACGGCAAAACGGCTGTATCTCCGTTGAATGTTTTACCTGCAAACGCTGTTTCCGGAACTCTTGCCGTAGACGGACAGGTTCAGAACAAAGTGCTGAAAGGCGTTCCGTATACCGTTTCCCCCGCTGTTTTAACTGACGCGGGCTTAAATTACGGCATTAAAAAATATGCGGACGTGCAGATTTTGAAAGGTACGCAGGAAATCGCCTCTTTCTCCGGCTATGAAACGTTCGTCGGCGCGGAATACGTGTTTGCAGAAAAAGGGAATTATACGCTGCGCTATACCGTTACGGACAGCACGGGTGTGCAAAAAACGCTTGAAAAGCAGACGGAGGTCTATTTCGACGCAGACTTTTCTCTCGCGACGGAACTTACCGAAAGTTATGAAGTCGGCAGCGAGGCGCGTTTCCCCGTCGGTATCGCCGTTTTTGGAGATGAAAATTATGCCGTCACGGCAAAATTGATCGATCCGGACAAGAAGGAAACGGCTTTGTCTGCCGAAGCGGATGCTGTTACTTACAACGCTGCCGAATTAGAAAAAGCAGGGAAATATACCCTCGTTTACAGCTATGAGTTTGACGGCGAAACGAGAACGAGAGAATACGAAATCTATTCGGGCGTTTACGGCAAGGATCTGTTGTCGGCGGATGCGACGTCGGAAAGCGTAAACATCGGTAAAAACGGATATTCTTATACGCCGACCAAAGGCGTGACTGATACCAGAACGGGCGTCTTGGTAACGGCTACGACAAGCAACGACGTTTTCACTTATCAGGAAGCAATTAACCTGAATGATAGTCTTGATACGCCGTTCGTTGAATTTATGATCGTCAGCGACGTGCAGGGCAAATGGGAATTCGATTTCGGCAGTTTGTTGATCACCTTGACGGATAAATACGACGCGCAGAAAAAAATCACGATTGATTATAGCGTATATGCCTCTTCATCCAATCTGTCTCATCTTAAAGCCGCCGCAACCGGACAGCAGTTTGCGGGTTGGCATAAGAATGTAGACAAGCAGGCGGACGGTACCGTTCTTTTCGCGGGCGACGCTCTTCACGGAACATACGGTACATTTCTTCCTTTCGGCTTCGACGGCACGCAGAGCAACGGAGGCAACCCCGACTATACGCTCGGCTTTAATTCAGTCAAACTCTATCTGAAAGATAATGCGTTGTATGCTTACCCCGCCCGTTGGAAAAACCTCGGAGAGGACGCAAACGAGAACTATACGAAAGTGAGAGATTTCGGTTCCGCCGATAAATACGGTGCAGGATTCGGCGATCCGTTCGAGGGCTTTACGACAGGCGAAGTATACGTTTCTTTCCAATTCCTGAATATCGGTGCGGGCAAGACCGCAAAGCTGCTTTTATTGGGGCTCAACGGGCAATCGTTTGACAACAAGGCCGGAATTCTTACCGAGAATGCGGCGCCTTCTCTTACGTTGGGGAATCAGACGTATGCAAACGCATATATCGGAGACGAAATCGTTTTGAAAGAAGCGTCTGTTTACGATATCATCGACGGAAAAATTACGTTTAACGGACGGACTAAAGTATCGTGCGGCGATGTTTCCGTACAGATTACGGACGGTAAATTCGTCGCCGAAAAAGCGGGTATTTATACGGTAACTTATTCGGATTATACCGATGCTATGGGAAAGAAAGGCGAAACGGTATCTTTCGATTTCGAAGTACGGAACCGCTTTGAGGTATCCGATCTCAATCCGACGAAGAATTCATATACGGTCGGCGGCGACGGCGTTACATTTAATAAGGACGATTTGCGCATTGTCGATGCAGAGGCGGGCGAAGTTACCGATTTCGTCTTGACTGTTAAATTGATGAAAGGCGAAACGGTGATTTCGAGCGGCGAGAACGTCGTTCTGAACGATACGCTTGAAGCGGGTGAATATAAGGTAGTGTTTGTATTCTCTTATACCGTCGGGGAGCAAAACTACGAAGGGGATCTGGAAAAGGATCTTACCATTCTTCCTTCGTCTGATCCTGTGACGCCTCCTTCGTCCGATCCTGTGACGCCTCCTCCGTCTTCAGGTGGAGATCCCGGTTCGGAAAATCCCCCCGCAAAAAAATCAGGGTGCGGATCGTTTATCGGAAGTTTGGGAATGATGTCAATGTCGTTGCTTGCTGGCGTGGCTATTCTTTGCAAAAAGAAGAAAGATTAACCTACGGAAAATTAAATTGTTAATCGTCCCCGAACGGGACGGACGGCGCGTTCTCCGGAACGGTGAAACCCTTTCCGGAGATCGTGCGGATAAAATAATCGGGAAAAGCGAAAATATGATAAAATCATACAGAAAGACGATATACGGATTAAGCGTCGGCTTTGCATTGTGTTTTTGTGCGGCGATCGCTTTGCCTCTTTCGGGTACGGCGGAGAGCGTTTTTCCGTCGGATATGTTTTCCGCGGAAAACGCCGATATGCGGATCGGCGTTGCTTCCGTTGACGGAAACAATCTTTCGGGGATTGAAACCGTTTCTTCTTCTTCCGTTTACCGTCTGGATTACAGACATACTTTATATATTGCCGACAATACCGAGTCGGACGCTTTATGTACGATCATTCCGGATCTTACGGGACTTGTGCGCCTTGAAATACGCGTTTGCGATGCGAAAGATCCGAACAGAGGTTTTTGCGCCGTGCTTGGCAAGCGGGCGCAGAACGGTGTATTAATGGAAGATTATTACGCTTCGGCAGGCGTACTCGGAGAAAATACGGCGGGATATGTGAAAGACGAAGACGGAATCTTTGTCGTCGACGGGGCTTACGCTCTGGACGGAACGAGAGTAGAAACTTCTTCCGGAAAGCCGATTTCTTTTATTTACGATAACGAAAGAAAAGACGTTTATGTGGCTACGGGTGAGCAAAAAACCTTAGTGAGGTCTCTTGACGGTTATTCCGACGTAATCGATCCCGTCGTTTTCGACGGATTCCCGTCGGGAGAAGTTGATTTTTCGGTTACGGCCTATACGTCCGTTCGTTTTCTTGATAAAACATTTTCTTCGGAAGTCACCTCGTCTTCGTTTCTTTTAACGGAGCTCGACGGACGAAACGTGATTTCGGAATCAGAGGAAAAGACGTTTGTCATTACGCGTAACGCGCAGGCATATCAGAACACCGTTTATCGTCTGCCGATGCCGTGCAGCTTTGATCTTCTGTACGGAAAAAGGGACGCCGAGGGGTTCGTTTGCACCGTGAAAAAGATGTCGCAGAAACCGTTTGACGGACCTGTAACGCGCGATTCCTCTTTCGTTACGGAAACGGGCACGTACACCGTGCAGTTTAAAGACCCGAACGGCAACGCTTTTCTGGAATACAAATTGCCCACGGCAAGCAAATTGCCGGAAAAAAGTTCTCTGTCTTTCTTGTCCGAGCCGAAGCAAAACTACGGAATCGGGGAAACCGTTTTCATTCCGTGCGTTCATACGATAAACGAGGGGTATCTGAACGGATATACCGATGAAGTGTTTGCCGATGTTTATTCGGGAGGAAATCTGATTCTCGAAGGGCTGACGGCGGACGGTAAAGATTCTTTTACGCCTGATCGGGCGGGAGAATATCGTATCGTTTTTCGGGCAACAGATCTTTTCAACAACGCGGTTCCTGAAACAAGCGTATCGGTACAGGTGCTCGAAAGAATGCATTTTGAATGCGGACGTTTAGCGGAATATGCGTTTGTCGGCACGGGGGTGGAAGTTCCCGCGGTTGAAGCGTTTCAGGGGACTGAAGAGGCGACGGCGAGAAGACGGCTTCTTCGCCCGGACGGTAGCGAGGAATTTTCGGACGACGGATCGACGGAACGGCAATTCGTCCCCGTGACGGCGGGAATATGGCGGCTTGTTCTGACTGCTGAAAAAGACGGGGATTCGTATGAAGAAGTACGGGAAATTTACGTCTATTCGCAACTTTCCGAATTACTTTCGGCGGATTCTTCTGCCGTGATTTACTCCGGTACGGTACAGCGAACCCCTACGTACGGCGACGGAAGCACCTATAAAGGAATCGGTTTTGCCGCCAGAGGCGATAATGCCACGGTTTCTTATACGGGAGAAATTTATCTTGCGGACAATACTTCGTCCGATTGTTTATTGGAACTGATGCCGTTAGTCACTCAGAGAGAGGGAAAAAAAGCGGCCGGGTTAAGCAATATTACGATACGCCTGACGGATTCCGCAAACGAGAATATTTATGTTGAAATACGTATCACGCAATCGATGACGGCTGATTTTGCCTATGTTACGGCGGGCGGAAAAGGACAGGAACTTCTCGGGATCAATAAGAACGAACTTTCCGCGACGGAAGGAACGCATTTGCCTTTCGGACTTGCGGATAGCGGAGTTGCGGGCGCCTCTTCGTATACGGGAAAATACGATTCAGTCAAATTGTATTACGATAATGAATCCGATTGCGTTTACGTTGCTCCTTATAGATTCGTTTCCGGAACGGAAGGAGAAGTTGATGCGCCGGTTTTGGTGCGCGATTTAAGAAATCCCGATTTTGGCAATGCGCTCGGGCTTAGCCTGTCCGACGTAAAATTTAAGGGATTTTCATCGAAATCCGTTAAGCTTTCCGTAACGGTAAACAGCAGCGATCCTTCGGCTCCTGCCGGATTGATGATTCTCGGAATCGACGGGCAGAGTTTCGACAACAATTTCGGAAGAATCGTTCGAAACGCAGCTCCCGCAGGGTACGCGTCTTCGGATAACTTGTTGCTCGGCGAAGATTATGCGTTTGTCGAGCCGGTACTCTGCGACGTAATCGAACCGTCTCTCTCCTTCAACGGAGAATACGTCGTATACAGTCAAGGCATAGAGGTTTATCGGGGAAAAGACGCTTCTTTCAGACCGACCGAATCGGGCGTATACCGCGTTTTTTACAGAGACTGGAAGGATAGTTTCGGGGCGGACGGGGCAGAATTTTTTTGCGATTTTACCGTTTACGATCGGCTGGAAACGGGCATTGAATTTTCTAACGCGTTGTTTTCGGGCGACGAGGCGAAAGATAGTTTGACGCCGACCGGAATTCAATTGGGTGCGCGCGCTTATTCGAATATGAATAGCGGAGAAAATGTCGCTTTATTCCTTACGATCCGTCAAAACGGAACCGTACTGGAAACGGTTGCCGTAAAGGAAAATCTATATTATGTGTTTCCCAACTCCGGAAAATATCTGCTCGAATACAGAGGCACCGACTGCAAAGGGAACGAAATCTTTAAACAAATCTATCTGGACGCGGTTAGAATTAAGGTGGAATTCTCATCCGGAAATACAGCCGAAGAAAAGTGGGTTATCGGCGAAAAGCGCCCTGCTTTCGTAATAGAGCGTAACAATATCACCGTAAGCGACGGGATATTGGGGAATATCTCGTCTTCATCGTCTGTAAGCGTGAATATTTCCGTTCTGTTTAACGGAGAGGAACAATTTACGGGAGATGCGTATCGTTTCGGAAACGATTCGCCAATAGGAGAATATACGGTTACATACACGGTGGAGTATACGACGGAAGGCGTGCTGAACCGAGATGTTTTGATTAGAAAAATTTTAATTTCCTACGACGATGTTCCGCCCGAAATTTTCTGGAAAGAAGGAGATTTTAATTATGACGCGGGAAGCGGAGAGCTTATCGTTTCCTATTCGGAAATAGAAATTTTAGACAATAAAGACATAGTTGTTTCTCTTGAGAAAACCGAATTTTTATACGGTGAGAAAAGGGGAGATACCGCCTCGGAAAAATGGATAGAAATACAGGACGGAACAGATCTTTCCGCGCTGTTCGATCGGGCGGGCGTCTATACGTTGCGTTTTACCGCAACGGACGAGGCGGGTAATATCGGATATGCATGGGTGCTGATCGACGCCATCGATTATAGCGCTCCCGTCATTGTGCCGCAATCGGACATAGAGCGGTTAGATGGAGCGCAGCTTATCGAAAAACTCAGTGCCAAAAGTTTTGTGTTCAAAGCGTTGACCGGAGCATCCGTTCTGTTGCCCGAAGCGGTAGTTGAAGATATCGGATTCTCTCGTCTCGGATACACGGTAACGATCAAAAAACTTGCAGGAGAAAACGAAACCGACGTTTCGGATCTGCTTGTCGACGGCATTTTTATTCCCGCCTCTTCGGGAATGTACGTTGTTGAATATCGCGCGGTGGATTCTGCGGGATTTACGGATAAGCTCGTATTTGTTTTCGACGTCCGCGACTATTGGCTGGAAATCTCGTTGAACCGGGAAAATTCCGTTACGGAAAAGACGGGGAAAACCATACTTCTGAGCGAAGCGAACGTGAAAGATTATTTCGGTAACGAGGTCTCGGACGCGCGAATACTCATCACCGTAAAAAACGGAGATAAGACGGTTTACGAAGGCGAGGAAACCGCCTTCGTGGCAGACGGACGCGGAACGTATACGATAGTTTATACCGCGACAAAAAACGAGGAAACGGTATATCTGGAAGAACTTATGACGATTGTGGACGGGATTGCTCCCTTAATTTCGGGCCCCACACTGCCAAAGCATTATAAAAGCGGTGAAAGCATCGACGTGAGCGGTTTTACGGCAGTCGACGACGAGGACGGAGAACTTTCCGTTAGCGTAATCGTGACATGCGACGGTCGGCTGGTTGAATTAGAAGACGGTAAATTCACGGCTTTGAAAGGAAAGTATCGCGTAACGGTGAGAGCCGTGGATTATACCGGGAATCTGACAGAAAAAACTTATGAAATCAAAAAACTGAACGTAGCGGCGATAGCGTGGGCGGTAGTCGGAGGCGTAGCGGTCTTAGCGGGCGTCGTCGTTGGAACAATCTTATTGGTAAAAAGGAGAAAAAGAAAATGAAAAACTTGAAAAAAAGACAATTGACCTGTTTGGCTATCGGATTCCTTGTCGCTTCTACTTCTGTTTTTGCCGCGGGGTGCGGATTTAAAGGAGATAACAGCGGAGAGCAGGAAAAAGTTGATCCGAACAGAAAACAGTTATACGTAGGTTACTATAACGGAGGAATGGGGCTTGATTGGATGAATCAGTTGAAGTACGGATTTGAAGAAAAGTATCCGGAATATCAGGTTATGATTGAGCCGGACAAGGAAAAGTACAGTTATACTAATCTGAGAAGCTATATGCCCGACGGAAAAGAAGATATATATTTTACCACGTCCATTCAGATGATGGACTACAAAACCAACGGGTTGATTGCGGATATTACCGAAGCCGTGACGCAGCCTTTGACGGAATTCGGTGAAAGCGTCAGCATCGCCGATAAAATGGATAGCGACAGCCGAAACCACTACGCCGTTACGGAGAACGGAAAAACTTCATATTATGCCATTCCTTATTTCGACGCGTTATACGGATATGTTTACGACGTGGATCTGTTTGAAGAAAGAAAGTTATTCATCTCTTCCGTAGAAGGGGGCAAAATAACGTGGACGGGTGCGGAAAATAAATCGGTCGGGCGCGACGGGAAAGCAGGAACTTTTGACGACGGACTTCCCGAAACGTACGAACAGATGAAGAGTTTGTTCAACCGTATGCAGAATATGGGGATAACTCCCGTCACTTGGGCTGGCGCCTATACAGGGTACAGAGAATGGTTCCTTGATTCCATCTGGGCGGGATACGAAGGTCTGTCTAATTTTAAACTCAATTATACTTTTTCGGGAACGGATAGCTCATTGGGAGAAATTACCAATCAGAACGCCTATCTTTTACAGCAACAGTCGGGGAAATTGGCAGCCTTGACGCTGGCGCACGATCTCGCTTCGAAAAATTACGCTTCTACGCAGGCGTATTCTACGATTCAGACTCACTCGAACGCGCAGACGGAATTTTTGATGAGCCGTGAAAAATCGTCGCCGATTGCTATGATTATAGACGGCGGCTGGTGGGAATACGAGGCAAGAGGAATCTTCGGTGATATGGCAGTTGAGATCGATCAAAAGTATGCCTATAAAACGAGAAGATTCGGTCTTATGCCCGTTCCGAAATTCGTTGGAACAGAAGGAGTGCCCGATCAGAAATACGACGGAATCACGCTGTATACCCCCGGATCGACGGCGGTAGTAGTTAACGATCGAAGTACGCGTAAGGATATAGCAATGAAATTTCTGCGTTATTCAACCTCGAACGAAGCTTTGGAAATTTTTACGAAAAATACGGGCGTAAGCCGTCCTTACGATTATACATTATCGCAAGAATCCTATAACAATTTGACCTATTTTCAGAAGAGTATGTGGGATCTGTATCACAGAGAAGACGTTGAAATCGTTCATGCGCTTACGAAAAACGAATTACGTATGACGCATCAAAACGAATTATATACATGGAGCTGGGGTAGCGAATCCAAAAAAGGTTACGTAAACGATCCGATTCATACCTTTAAGGATTATCGCGATTTGACTGTGGAAGATTATTTCTCGGGACTTCAGAAACGTTACAGCGAAGTATATTGGAAAGAAATGATTCTTGGCGCATAAGAGGGAAATATACTTACCGATGCTACGGATCACTCTAGACCAAAGGAATTTAAGGAGAAAAGCATAGATGAAGAAAGAGAAAAAAGGTTTCATGCAGATTTTAAAATCGATACCTGAAAATGTTTCTTTAGCAATCCGTTCATTTTTTTCGATGATTAAAGATTTATTTTATGATTTATCGGTTTGGCTGCATTCTAAGAAAAAAAAGAAAGCCCGGTCGATGGGACATTTTAAGAAGAGCGAACGCATATTTCTGTTTACGCTGCTTTTATATCCCGTAATTCATGTTACGATATTTTATGTAGGGGTAAATCTTAATTCTATTTTTCTCGCTTTTGAAAAGTACGATATCAACCTGGGAAAGTATTATTTCGACGGTATCTCTAATTTCGTGAAATTTTTTCAGGCAGTGAAATACGAATCTGTTATGAAGACGGCAATTAAAAATTCCTGTATAACATATTTATTTATGCAGGGCATATTCTTTCCTCTTTGCGTTGTTTTTTCGTTCTTCATTTATAAAAGATTGCCGGGAAGCGGTTTTTTCAAAATAGTATTGTTTTTACCGCAGATTATTTCATCGATCGTAGTTACTTTAATGTTCAAATACTTTGTTGAAGTCGGGGTTCCTTATCTTGTTAAAATCCTCACGCATTCGGAAGAATTGCCGATGAGTTTGCTTTCTAATGTAGAAACCCGATATTGGACGTTGCTCTTCTACGGTATGTGGGCGGGATTCGGAGGCTCGATTATTCTCTATACGGGTGCTATGAGCCGTATTCCGGATAGCATTATCGAATACGGCAGATTGGACGGTTTGAGTATATGGCAGGAATTTTGGCATATCACGTTGCCGTTAATCTATCCGACGTTGGTAACGATGATGGTCGTCAGCGTATCCGGCTTCTTTACTTCGCAGGTTTCGGCGTATAATTTCTACGGCGGAAACGCACCTCCCAATATCAATACCCTGGGATATTATTTCTTTGTAAGAGTTGTGGGATCGGCTTCCTCTAACGCTGATTATCCGTATGCCAGCGCAATGGGGCTTATTTTCACGGCAATTGCCGCGCCCGTTACATTAACCGTCAAATGGTTGTTGGAAAAATACGGACCGAATACAGAGTTTTAACAAGGAGAACGCCTATATGAGCGAAGAAGAAAAAAATCAAAAAAAAGTATATAATAAAGGAATGATGCGTCAGGTGTTTCCGATCATCTTCTTTATAATCTTACTTATTTATTCGTTGTCTTTGCTGATTCCCATTCTGTGGATGCTGCTCAGTTCCGTAAAAGGACGGTTGGACTTTTATAACAATCCTTTCGGATTGCCGAAGGTATGGAAATTTTCCAATTATTCGACGGCTTTCAATAAACTGTACGTGCGGATTCAGACGCCTACGGGAAGTCGTAACGTATATATGTGGGAAATGTTGTTTAATACCATTATCTATACGTTGGGCGGAACGATAGTTACCACAATGTCTCACTGTTTTGTCGCCTATGCCTGTGCTAAGTATAACTTCAAGTTCGGAAGATTCCTCTACGGTTTCGTCATCGTCGCGATGATTATGCCTATAGTCGGTTCCTTGGCTTCTGAATTACAGCTGATACGCGCTATCGGTTGGTACGATAACATGTTTGGAATCATCATCATGAAAGCAGGGTTCTTAGGAACGAATTTCCTGATTTTTTACGCGACTTTCAAGGGGATTTCCTGGGAATATGCGGAAGCCGCCTTAATCGACGGGGCTTCGCATTGGAAAATTCTTTTCAATATAATGATTCCTTTGGCAAAGACTACAGTGTTCGTTACGGGGCTGCTGTGCTTTATCAATATGTGGAACGACTATCAATCTCCGATGATTTATCTGCCCAGCTATCCTACCGTGGCTTATGGTTTGTTTCAGTATCAGTTTTCACTTGATCCCGAAATCAATTCCGTGCCTATGCAACTTGCGGGGTGTACGCTGGCGATGGTGCCGATTTTCGTTTTGTTCGTTCTCTTTCAGGATAAGTTGGTGGGAAATATCGCGATCGGCGGGTTGAAAGGTTAAGTTTCGACGGATTTTGAGGGAAAATAATATGAAAAAAATTTTTTACGTCTTTTTTGCCTCCGTTGTTTTTGTCGCGTTGTCTTTGATAGGCGTAACGTTTGCGGTTGCCGAGGAAAACGGGGGGACTGTTGCTGCGGACGAATTCACCTCTTACGGTAGGCTTTTCGAATCCGACGGCAGAGTGAAAATATCGGAAGACAGGACGAGTTCGGCGTATACAAACGTTTCGCCTAAACAGGGCGTCGTTTTTACCGCAGGCGACGAGGGCGCAACCGTCCGTTATAAAAACAAACTCGATATTTCTTCAAATAAGCGCACCGATATATTGGCAGAACTGCTCGTTATGCCTTCTATTCAGGATACGGCTGACTTTTACGAGTTGATCGTCACTATAGAAGACGCCTATGATTCCGATAATAAACTTACGATCAGTTTTTATCGCGGAATGTACGATTCTATGATCGGAATGATTAAAGCGAAAGCTCCCGGACAGGTTTTAGCTGGCTATAACGCCAATACGAAAAAGATGCACACGGAAACGGAACGCGGAACGCCCGTATATGCGAGTTTTAACGGCGTCGGCGTAAAAGGGTTGAGCGGAACGTTGAGGCTTGGATACGACTATTCGGCACGGGCGCTTTACGCTTATCCGGAGGTATATTCTCAATTAAACGAAAGCAATCTCGTCAATAAATTTTCCGATCCGAAATACGTTTCCGTAGAGTGGGACGGTTTTACGACGGGAGAAGTGTATATATCTTTTACCTTTTCGTCGATCAAACGTACGAAAGCGGAATTCATGCTGCTTAATATAAACGGGCAAAGTATGGCGGGAAGGGAAATCTCAGACGAAAAAGATCCCGTAATTTACGTGGATACGGAAGGAAATAAAGAGGTCCCCGTAGGGTGCGTAGGTTATCCGTATCCGCTTTTTGCCGTTACCGTTTTCGATGAAATCGACGGAGAAATGTCGGGGGCACAGATTGTCGTTTATAAGGGAACGAGAGAGGACGGCGAAGTTTTTGCTTCAGGTTTTTCGAGGGAACTGAACAGTTTTACTCCCGATTCGGTAGGAACGTATACCTTTACGTACACCGCAGAAGACCTTGCGGGGAGGATGACGGAAAAGATTTTTGAAACGGAGATTCGAAAGCCTTGGGGAGATCTTTATTATCGTCCTGCCGGTGCATTTCCGGATTCGGCTAAGGTAGGAGAGAGAATAGAACTTCCGGGCGGAATAGCCGAGAACGGTTCGGGTAAAGTGACGGTTGTTACTTCGGTGAAGCGGATTGGCAACGATACTGAAATCGTGCTTGCGGACGGCGCGTTTACACCTGAGGAACAGGGCGTTTATAACGTGACGGTACGTTGTACGGATTATCTTAGAAGGGAATATAAACTTACCCGAAAGATTGTCGTAAAGGAGAGTGACACACCCGTCATCGAGGAACCCTTTGTGCCCCGTTATGTCGTCAGCGGGAAACCTGTGATTTTCGATGACTTTATTGCGTACGACTATTTTTCCACGCCCGGTTATCCACGTGAGACAAACCGTAAATCCATACGTGTCTACAATGAAGAGGGCGATATTATCGCCGAACCCGATTATGCGGACAGAGTTTTTGTTCCTGATATTTCGTTCGGAAATAAAATCATTGTGGAGTATCGTGCCGCCTGTTTGTACGACGCTGAAAAAATTTCCGTTTTTCGTAAAACGGTAGAAGTACTGGAAATTGACGAGGTGGGAAATTACTTTTACGACGGAAGCGTAAACACTTCTCTGTTGCCAAAAGAAACATCGGTTGTATACACGACGGAGACGGACGGCGCAGGACGGGTGTTCGTCAACGCATTGCCCGCCGAGGGGTTTTCCTTTTCCTTTACGGTTCCACGCGAATATAACCATTTCGATTCGGTTGCGGTATGGCTTGAAGACGCCGCCGATCCTCGGATCAAAGTAAAACTTTCCGTTTATAAAAACTCCTCGGACCCTGATTCTATTTATAGTAAATTGTATGTGAACGATAAGGGTGAAGCGGCGGATATTTTAGGAAGCTTTTACGAGACGACGAATAATTTCTTTATCATCGGGCTTCAGGGAAGAAGCATCACGGACGCATCGAGCGGCGTGATTATGACCGTTTCGGAAACGGTATACGGACAACGGTTCGAAGGCTTTCCTTCGGGGAAGATATATCTTTCGTTTACTATGGAAGGCGTAGAAGGTATATCGGCGGTAGAAGTGAATCGGGTGATTAATCAAATGATCAGCGATATAGACGACGATTATATACGTCCCGTCATTATCGTGAGCGAAGAAGTAAAACGCGATCGGCATTACGGCGAAGAAGTTAAAATTCCGGCGGCAAAGGCTATGGACGTCCTTGATCAAAAAGTCGTTCTGACTGTTTCCGTGACGGACAAAAAAGGGAACTATCTCGTAAAAGACGGTTCCGTTCTTTCCGATTTGTATTTTACGGCGCGTTCATACGGCGTGTATAAGATTGAATACAAAGCAGTCGATTCCAGAGGAAATATAAGTACGCAGACCTATTCGGTGGAAATACTCGACGAGGTAAAGCCCCGGATGACGATCGATGGAAAGCTTCCTTCAACCGTCAAGAAAGGCGAAAAGGTGAAATTTCCTTCCGCTATCGTGACGGATAACGTTTCCGTTAATCTTCGTGCGGATATTTTTATTATCGAAGAGAGCGGAAAAATAAATATCGTGGACGAAGAGGAATATGTATTTTCAAAGAAAGGGAAATATATCGTCAGATATTTTTGCAGAGACGATGAGTATAATTTCGTGATACGTGATTTTGTGATTGCGGTGGAATAATAAGGCGGAAAGAATATGAAAAAAATGATTTGTTGCCTGCTGGCAGCGTTAATAGCGATAATCGGGGGATCGTGCGGAGAAAGCGGAAGAACTTCTCCGGGAGGCGGTTCGTCGAATACGACTCCGAAGTATGAAGAAAGCGGGATCAAACTCGTAGAGAACGGGCGGACGGATTATCGTATATTGCTTCCGCGTATTCCGTCCGATCGGGAAAGGTACGCGGCGGAAGAACTGACGACGTATATGGAAAAATCCACGGGGGTTCGTCTGGAAACGACGTACGAAACTTCTTCGGAGGGGAAATATCTCTCCGTGGGGGGAACGGATCTTCTGCAATCTTCCGGACTGGAAGTTTCCTATTCGCGTCTCGGCGACGACGGATTTTATCTTGTCCTTTCGGGTAACGACCTGATTATGGCGGGATATGGAGGAGACGGTACGCTTTTTGCCGTTTACGAGTTTCTGGAAACGACGCTCGGCGTCTGTTTTTATGCCGCCGACGAAATCGTGGTGCCGGAATATACGGATGTGCCGTTATATAAGTATTCCGAAGAAATCCGTCCGGCATTCGAAGAGAGAGCTCTCGGCTATTTAGCTACGCAGGGAGACCGGAATAATGCCTTGCGGATGCGTTTGGGAGAAGGCGTAGGGAATTGGGGGCTTTGGGCTCACACCCACTTCACCATTATTAATTACGATCTTGAACCGGGAAAATCTTACAAGACGGATCATTCCGATTGGTTCAGTTCGGACGGTACGCAACTTTGTTTGACGAATGAAGAGATGAAAGCAAAATTCATCGAAAATCTCAAGACGATTATTGCGGAAAAACCGAATGCCGAATATTTTATGCTGGGGCAGGAAGATCAGAACACTTTTTGCACTTGCGGTAGGTGCAGGGCTTCCAACGCAGAAAACGGAGGAGAGAGCGGCACGCAAATGATTTTCGTCAATTCAGTTGCTGCGGAAATAAAAAAATGGCTGAAGGAGACGAACCCGCAACGAAACGTAACGTTAGTCACGTTTGCATATTGCAAGACGGAATCTGCTCCGACGACGTACGACGAGGCGACGGACAGTTACCGTCCCGTTAACGAGAGGGTTGTTGCGGCGGATAACGTAGGCGTTATGTTCGCTCCGATTTACGCTTGTTTTTCACACGATATACTCGACAAAAACTGTAACGCCCTTTCGCGTACCGCTTTGTTGGGTTGGGCGGCGGTTTCAGCGAAACTGATGGTCTGGACGTACTCTTCCAACTATGCTGCATATCTTCAACCGTTCAATAATTATTCTTCGCTAAAAGCGGATTACAGTGCTTTCCGCGAAAACGGGGTTGTTTATATATACGATCAGGGCATATATAATTCCTACGACAGTTTCCACGATTTGCGCGTATATATTCATTCGAAAATGCTCTGGAACCCGGAACAAAGCGTTACGGAACTGGAAGATGCGTTCTTTTCAGCTTATTATAAACAGGCGGCTCCCTACGTAAGGGAATATTACGAACTTATTAAGACGCATTATATTGCGTTGGAAAAAGAAGGCAAAGAAAAAAACGATCCTTTCCATACTTATTGCACGTGGAATCTGGGTGTTTTAACGTTGACGTCTGCATATTGGCCGAAATCGTTGCTTAATCAATGTCTTTCGATTTTTGAAAGAGCTTATGAAGAAATAGCGAAAATAGAAGACGTGGAAGAACGCAATAAAATATTGAAGCGGACAAAGCGCGAATCTCTCTATGCACGATATATGATTCTGGAACTTTACCCTGTTTACTATACCGTGACGCAGCTTGAAGAATTGATAGATTCTTTTGAGGCGGACGCCTATGAGTGCGGAGTTACCCGGTATGTGTCTGCAGACGGCATCGTCGGCGGTCCGGATTTATCCAAGAAAATTACCGAATGGAGAAAAAATTTACTGTAATGAAAAACGTGGTGTTGATTGACGGAGGACGGACTTCGTTCGGTTTGATATATCCGAAGGAATGCGGTGAAAAGACGGCATATGCTATTGAATTGCTGAAAAAGTGTTTTTACGAATGCTGCGGGGTGGAATTAGAGGAAATACAAGAAGACAGTACAGGGAATTTTATTTCCGTCGGAGAGACCGAGAAACTTGCTGCGCTTCTGAAAGACAAAACACGCGAGAAAAAACGAGACGCATTTAATATCGACGTGCGGACGGGCGCCGTATATTTGTACGGCGACGACGAGGACGGAACCGTAAACGCAACGGTTGAATTTTTAGAGAAGTTTTTAGGAGTAAGATTTTTGGCTCCGGACGAAACGTTTTGTCCGCGTACCGATCGGTTAGAATTACCGCTCGGGTTTTATCGGAACGTGCCCGATTTCGAAACGAGAATGCTGGGCTACTTCGGCACGATGAACGACAAATCTTTCGCCTATTGTAAACGAGTGCTTCACGACCATGGAAACTGGGGACTTTGGGCGCATACGCATTTTCTTATTCTTCCGCCCGAAAAATATGCAGAAGAACACCCGGATTGGTACAGTGCGGATAAAACTCAGCTTTGTCTGACGAACGATGAAATGCTTAAACAATTCGTCGATAATCTTTGGCAGATTATTTGCGATAAACCGGCGGCGGAGTATTTTATGCTCGGTCAGGAAGACGACGATACGTTTTGCGATTGCCAGCGTTGCCGTGCCTCTCATCAGAAGTACGGCGGGCGCTCGGGTACTATGATGGTATTCGTCAATAAAGTCGCCGAAGAGATAGAGAAAAAGATTGCTGCGTCAGAATTTCCCGAGAGGGAAATTCTTCTCGTTACGTTCGCCTATTGCAAAACGGAAGAACCGCCTGCAGAGTACGACGTAGATACGGATTCTTTCCGTCTGAGAGACGAAAAAGTAAAGGCGCGTCATAACGTAGGCGTTATGTTTGCTCCCATTTTCACCTGTTTTACGCATGATATTATGAACAAGACTTGCAATCTGAAAGTACGGAACAATCTGCTGGGATGGTCGGCAACGTCTGATAAATTATTAGTCTGGTGTTACAGTTCGAATTATGCGGGTTATCTTGTACCTCTGAATAATTACAATACGGTGGTGAGTACGTACGAAACGTTTAAGAAATACGGAGTCGTTTACATTTTCAATCAGGGAATTTTTAATTCTCCCGATACTTTTCACTATCTGAAAATTTATTTACATTCCGCCTTAATGTGGAATGTAAAAGCAGACGTTTCGGCATTGAAAAACGAGTTTTTCGAACATTATTATAAAGTCGCAGCCCCTTATATGATGGCATATTACGAAAGGATAAAAGATAACTATAATACGAAAGATACTCCCGAACATCCTTTTCACGCTTATTGTCCGTGGAATACGGGCGCGAAAGCGTTTACGCGCGAAATTTTCGGTGAAGAGTTTCTCGACAAATGCGAAAACGATCTTAACGAAGCGTTGAGAAGCGTTTTAACATGCGATTCGGACGACTTGACAGAAAAGTTGCGTTTACGCGTTTTAAGAGAAAGTTTGTTTGTTCATTATATGCGCTTGGAGCTTTACCACGATCGATATACGCCGAAAGAATTGTCGAAGATGATCTCGGAATTCGAATGCCTTGCCCGAATAACAGGTGTGACGAGGTTTAAAACGGGGGGAGGCGTGAAAGTAGGCGGGCCTGAAATGAAAGTTAAGATCGCCGAATGGAAAAAGAAATATTTGGGTGAAGCAAATGAATAATGAAAACGTAAAAAGCGAATACGGTTATTTCGATCTTCAAAAGCACGGCACTTACGTAATCACACACCCTGAAGAACTGAATTATCCGTGGGAATATATTTATCAGAACAGAGACGTTTTGTTACGCGTAGATCAGTTTGGATTGGTGAATTGTCAAGCCCGTCCTCCACACGATATCGTGCTCTTTCGCCGGGAACTTTCCGATAGGTATTCCAAATGGAATATGCTTTTCAAATGCACGGAATTTAACGGAGGAATTCCCTTTTCTAATTTTCATAACCCGCTAAACGCTTATTTTTCCGTAACGCCAGAAGCGAGGATCGAGTTTTCCCCGGAAAAAGCCGTTTACCGATACGATTTCGGAACGCATGAAGTAGAGACGACGGTGCTTCTTCCTTTTCACGGGACTGCCGTTGTAATGCGGACGAAAATAACGAATAAGACGGAGAAAAAAGTGCGCGTAGAAGGCTATCCGGCACTTTATCCGTATGTGAACAAAGCGTACCTTACGCCTTGGGACAAATACGAATGGTATTTGGAAAGTATGGCATCGAAAGATGGAAATAAAGCAGTTTTCTTTACGAAACTTTTCAGTTCTAAGGCGGATCCGACGGAGCGCCGTGCCGTTGCTTTCACAGCGGATCTTCTGCCGGAAACGCAGTGCGAGATCAGTTTGGAAAATTACGTCGGCAACGGAGATTTCGTCCTTCCGGAATCTGTTAAACGGGGGAAACTTGCCATCGACATAGAAAACGTCTGCACCGAACCCGGCGTTTTTGATCGAGAAAATACCGTTTTCGGTTTTCCGCCCGTTTATGCTTGCCGTTACCAATTCGATCTTTTACCGAATGAAAGCCGTATTTTTACGCAGACGCTGATTATGTTCGACGGAGAAACGTACGATTCTGCGGCGAATCGCCGATTATATGCGTATGATCGGGAGGAGACTGTTTTAGAGGAAGAGAAAAAATGGGAGAGATTCTACGACGATCTGTTTTCCAAACGCACCGTTTTGACGGGCGAGCCGATGTTCGATTATTACGTAAATACTTTTTTGCCCTTGCAAATGTATTGGACGGCGTGTTTGGATCGCGGTTGGCCGACGGGAATGCACGGTACGCGAGACGCTTCCAACGATTTTATGGGGATTATCCCTCTTTATCCCGAATGGTCCAGGCAGACGTTGCTTTCGTTGATTTCCTGTCAGAGACGTAAAGACGGATGGTATCCGAGACAGGTATCTACCGTTTCGCCGAAAGGACCGCACGATATGCGGAATTTTTGCGACGGCGGCGTTTTCGTTTTGGAATTTTTGTACGAATACGTCACGCAGACGTGCGATTATACCGTTTTCGAAGAAAAACTTCCCTGGCTTGACGACGAATTCCGTTCTCCTTTGGAGGAACATATACTATCGACGTTTTTCTATTATCTTGCGCCCGAAAATATCGGAGAGCACGGTTTGGTGAAAATATACGGCGGGGACTGGCTGGACAGCGTAAATCGTGCCGGTTTGAAAGGACGCGGTGAATCCGTAATGGCGACGGAACAGTTGATTATGTCCTTAAAACTTATTCCTTTGCTTTTGAAAAAAGCAAAGGAAACCGTTGTTATTTCGTGCGATACGGAAGAACTGACCGTACGCTATAATGCGATTGCGGAAGAATTCAAGAATCAGCTGAACAGGTTTGCCTTTAACGAGCACGGTTTTATGAACAGCGTCTTTAACGACGAAGGAAATTGGCTGTTCAGCGACTGCGATCCGGACGGGAAAGAAAGGGTGTACGGACCGAGCAATTATTATGCGATTATTTCCGGAACGGTGAATAAACAGAGAGAAGATTCGATCTGGAAAAACATCGAGAAGCTCAAATACGAATTCGGTTATAAGCTGTTTTCGGAAGGACTCGGTGAAACGCCGATTTCTTCGCATGGACGAATGGCAAGCGGAGATATTCCTATCGGTCTTTGGGCGAACGGAAATATGTACAATCACGGTTCGCACGGATTTTTGGGAAGAGCGCTTACGGTGTCGGGCAAAGCGGAAGAGGCTTACGACGTTCTCGAATATTTGTTTCCTTACGATCAGACGCGTCATCCCGTGCGGATCACTAAGAGCGCGCCTTATGCAATCGTTAACTGTTATCAGGGTGTTCCGTATTTTTATCATCGTGCGGCTATGCCTTTTTTAACCGGAACAGTTGCAATGTCCGAACGTTTGGTGTATAATTGGATTGTCGGTATCGGATATTCTACGGAGGGATTGTTGCTTTCGCCCTGTATTTCCAAACGTTTCAAACACATAGAAGTCGATTTTTCCTACGACGGTAAAAAAATACGCCTTGAAATAGAAAATTCCGAGGAGAACAGAGAAAAAGCGGATTCTGGGAAAATCGTTTCCGTTCTGCTTGACGGAAAAGAAACGGGAACGCCCGTCACAGACCCCGTGACGGGAAGAAAGAAGACCTTGATTTACAGAGAAGAATTGCAGGCGCAAAATCTGATAAAAATAATTTGCTGAAACGGCGATTCGGAAAAGGCAACAAAAGGAGGAGAAATGTCTTTCGGAAAGGATTTTATCTGGGGAGTCGCGACTTCGGCGTATCAAATCGAAGGCGCCGCTTACGAAGCAGATAAGGGAGAGTGTATCTGGGACGTGAGTTCGAAAAGCAAAAAATACATTTTCGAGGGACACACGGGCGATACGGCGTGCGACCATTATCACCGCTATGCGGAAGATCTGGCGCTGCTGGCGAAACTCAGAATTCGTCATTACCGTTTTTCGGTAAACTGGGCGCGTCTGTTCCCCGAAGGAATCGGGAAAATCAGTGTTAAAGGAAAGGATTTTTACGATCGCCTGATTGACGAAATGTTAAAAAACGGCATCACGCCTTACCTCACTTTATATCACTGGGAACTTCCTTATGCACTCTATAAAAAGGGAGGGTTTCTCAATCGCGATATGGCGGAATGGTTCGGGGAATATGCCGATAAAGTAACCCGTTTCTACGGGGACAGAGTAAAGAACTATTTTACTTTTAACGAACCTGAATGTATCATCGGCTGCGGATTGATGGAAGGGAATCACAGTCCTTATCTTAAGTTGTGTACAAAAGACGTCCTGACGGCGGCGCATAATCTTCTGCTCGCAAACGGGAATGCCTGCGACTTGATCCGAAACAACGTATCCGGAGCAAGGCTCGGTATGACGCACGCTTGCGCTTTGCCGTTGCCTTCCTGTAAAGAAGACGAAGCGGATGCAGAAAAACTTGCTTTCAGCTATAACGGCACAATGTTCAATAACGCATGGTTTGTAGATCCCGTCGTCTTCGGAAAATATCCCGAAGAAATTTATCGCGCGTTCGGAGAAGAAATCGAGATTCGGGCAGGCGATATGGAAAAAATATGCAGAAAACAAGATTTTATAGGTTTAAATATATATCACGGCAGACCGACCGATCGGGATATCAACGGAAGACTTAAAAAGGTTTTTCCGCATCCCGAAGTCGGTAGAAGCGCCACGAATTGGAACCTTACGCCAGAAAGTCTGTATTACGGAAGTAAATATTTTTACGATAGGTACCGCGTTCCCATTGTCATTACGGAAAACGGCGTTGCTTTGAGCGAATGGAAAGATGAAGACGGCGAAATTCTCGATTATTCGCGAATCGATTATATCAGACGTTATCTTAAAGAGTTAGAGAGAGCGATAGACGACGGCATAGACGTAAGAGGTTATTTTTATTGGTCCTTTATGGATAATTTCGAATGGACGGAAGGATATTCCAAACGGTTCGGTTTGGTATATGTGGATTATAAAACGATGGAGCGAACGCCGAAAAAAAGTGCGGAATATTATTCAGCCGTGGTTGCAGGGAACGGCACGATACTGCATCATGGAGGAAAACCCGTCTAAAACGGTATTGTTCCGATATTAATAGACAAAAGGGAGAAAACTGTGAACGAAGCGGGAAAAGCGGATAAAAATATGGCTTCGTCGAACGATGAAAATTTTGAGGGGTATCGCGCGATATCGGCGCAAGACGATCAAAAGGTCTGTCTGCTCGGTTTTGGATTCGGCGTAAGCAACGGACATTTTTATAAGTTCGACGATGCGGGGATGAAAGAGGCAGAACAAATCAGCCTTTCACTCCGCTGGGGAGCGAAATGTGCAGCCGGCGGACAGATACAATTCGTTACCGACAGCCCTTCGTTAAGCATCAAAGTGTCTTTGGGAACCCGCCCCGATATGTTTAATATGTCCCCTTTAGGACAGTGCGGAGCGGACTGCTATTTGCTGGATGAAAAAACGGAGAGGTTTGTTTTTTTCGGTGCCACAAAATTTTCTACGGATCGCTCTGAATACGTGTATACGTTTTTTCATCACTTACCTAAAAAAAAGCGGACGATTTTAATTTATTTTCCGCTGTACGCCGAGGTAAAGGAATTTTTAATCGGCATCGAATCTGATGCGGAAATAATACCGTACACGGAGTTTCGGAAAAACGGGCGACTCGTTTTTTACGGATCCTCTATTTTGCAAGGCGGTTGCGCCTCTCGTCCGGGAATGGCGTATACTAACATCGTCTCACGTAGACTGCGTATGGAGTGTTTGAATTTTGGCTTTTCCGGAAATGCTTTCGGGGAATCGTGTATAGCGAATCGTCTGGCTATGATAGAATCGCCTGCGGCGTACGTTCTCGATTACGAACCTAACGCCATCGAAAAAGGGACGTTAAAATCTTCTTTACCCGTTTTTATCCGGATTCTGAGGGAACGGCATAAACAAACGCCTGTTTTGATAGTATCGGGTACAAAGCAGAGTGCGGATTACTGGGACGAGTATTTTTGCGCGAGGCGGGAGGAGGCAAAAGCATTTGAGATAGAGGTAATAGAAAAAGCACGTCGGGCGGGCGACGAGAAAATTTGGTTCTTGGATTTCGGAGAATTGTTCGGAGAGGAATTTACCGAGTATACGGTAGACGGAATCCATCCTACGGACTGTGGTTTTATGCTTATGGCGGACAGTATGACAGAGAAGTTAAAAGAAATTGTTAAAAGGTAAAAAGATGAATTCGAGAGGAAACGGACGGAATAAAATCGAACGTTTAAGCGCAAATCTGGAGAATGAAATTTTAGGGGGTAAATTCGGAAAACCCGGCGAACTTTTTTTATCTACGCGCGTATTAAGCCGGAAATACGAAATTTCTTTGGTAAGCGCGCAAAGAATTACCGTCGAGTTACGCCGGAAAAAATTAATAGAACTCATCGGAAAAAAATTTTTTCTGACGTACGGAGTGATCGGTTCAAATACGGTTTATCATAAGAAACTCGTTCACAGACGGTTGATCGGGATACATTTACCAAATTTGGAAAGTCCGTATTTTGCGGCATTGGCGCGAAGCCTGGAGACGGTTTGCCGAAAAAACGGCTACAATACTGTTATTTGCAGTAGCGGGTACAGTTACGAAGAAGAAGCGGAAGCCTTGAATTTATTCGAACGGTTGGGCGGGAGCGGTGTGCTCAGTTGTCCCGGAAGGAATAAACAACTTTTCGAAGTTTACGAAAAATATACATTGCCAACTGTGTTTTTATCTAACAGAATATCTGGGTTAGAAAACGATTGCGTCGTCGTTGATAACCGAAGTGCGGGGGAACAGGTGGCGAAATTTCTTTACCGAAAAGGCTACCGTAGTTTTTTGTATGTTTCTCAGGAGATTTTGCATAACGGCGAGGATGAACGATTGGCGGGGTATCGGGCTTGGCTCGAAGCTGAGTCAATCGATTTTTCTTCGGACGACGTTATTTATATCGATAACGAGTTCGATTCGTTTATGGAAAATACGATTGCGAAAGCGATTTTGAAAAAAGAACATCCGATTGCCGTTTTTTGTAATAACGATTTGCTTGCCATGACGGTTCTTCGGTCGTGCCGCAAATGGAATTTTGTTGTTCCACAAGAGATCGGGATTGTTGGATTTGACGATCTGAGCGTCGTTAATGATTCGATGCACTCGCTTACGACGGTTCATTATTCTACTAAGGAGATAGCAGAAGAGGCAATGAAAATTTTACTCCGACAGATTAACGGCGAGCCGTACGGGAAAAGCGTGAAGAAAATATCTTCCTATCTTATTTGTCGCAACAGTACCTTATGAACAGCGGTACGGTATCGAACGCACGGTTTGAAGTCGGAGAAGAAATTGATTCGGAGAACGTCGAAGAAAAAGAAAACATAAGATTTTTCGTTTCCGATCGGATAGAAAAACATAAAAGATTGCATAGTGCGGACGGCTGGCAAGTCGCAACGAAAAAAAGCTGTTGAGGTTTTCCGCTTTGGGATTTCATATTGCCGATGGTCTGAATAAAAAGAAACATATTGCCGTAGGCGTGATTGGGTGTAGTCAAAAAGCTTCGGTAATCCGAAGTTGGCTCGATAAAGAGTGCTTGACGGAAGACGTATTCTTTCCCGTTTGCTAGAAGTATACAAATCGTCTATCGCAACCGACGCGTGGTTCCGGTAAAATATATTCGGATTTTTTAAAATTTTAAATGGCAGATGGGGCCTCTTTTTTCGTATCGCAAAAAACAACTACCGGTGCTTTTGGAAACTTTCAAAAATATACAAAATTCATTTCGCACCAATGTCTGGCGAATAAATTGACGCTTTCATCACGATACGCATACCAAAATTTCTCGATATTAAGTTTGGATATGGCGTCCTTAAATTTCCTGTAAGCACCTTTTTCTTTCAGTGCTTTTTGTAAAAGCTCACACGCCTGTTTCGGCTGTTTTAACGCGAATTCCCGCATAACGGCATATTCGTTAAAGTCCTTTTTATCGGGAATTTTCAGATAATTTCCGCTATCCGTATCTAAATTTTCGTCTGAATGCGGACTGACAAAAACAATTTTTTGTTCTTTCTTGCTATAATAAAAAGTCATTTCATCGTTGGAAAATTCCATGCAACTTTGCACTTCTTTCACCAAATCCGCAAACTCCTTTTCCCCGATATAACCAACATCGTTTTCGTAAGAGTCTTCTATAGAATGTTCGCTTACAAATTTCTCAAATACTGGGCGTGGCGAATCCATGAGCAACCTGTACAATTCTTCACGAACCTTCGCGGCGGGCATTTTTCGGATGTATTCTTCAACAATAGTCTCCATTCTTTCTTCATATTTTTCCTGCTCGTTACCCAGCCTTTCGTTAAATTGTATAAATCGCTTCGATTCTTCCGGAAACGCTGTAAAATACATCGCCACCATATGCTTACAAACAATTCGTCCGCTTTTTGCATGAGCGCAATCGCATGAGGATTTTCGTATATGCAGAAAATCAATTGCAACAGAATAAACATTTTTTCCTTGCACACGACCCGCAAATATTGTTTCCCCGATCTGTTCGCAGGAAAGCACACGACCCTCTTTAGATAAGGTATAATAAATTTCGCAAATTGAAGAAATGCATACAAAAAAATAGACATGTAAGCAAAACTCTGATAGAATGGAATAAGCAAAAAAAGAACAT
>JAQYLE010000013.1 GCA_028720205.1 Clostridia bacterium | reverse complement strand
CACGGGGCCTAAAGGCGACACGGGGCCTAAAGGCGACACGGGGCCTAAAGGCGACACGGGGCCTAAGGGGGCGACGGGTACGGTAAAGGCGGCGGATAAAGTGGCCAAACTTGCGGCAACGGCTTCGCTTCCTCAAACGATCGGCATTGTCAACGCAATCATCGAGGCGTTGCAGAATGCGGGACTGATGTCCGATTAATCAAAAGCCGAAATTTCGCGCCGTACGGTTCGTACGGCGCGAAATAAAAGCAATCACACGAATAAAAATAACAAAAAGCGCGGATACTTGCATATATGGAAAGCGTTTGGAGAGTTTTTGTATTTTCCGTATCTTCGTTTGTGTTTTTGTTCGCCGTAATGAAGATTCTGGGGAAAAAGCAGATTGCGGAACTGAGTTTTATCGATTACGTGGTAGGCATATCAATCGGTTCGATCGCGGCGGAGTGGAGCACGGCGATGGACGAGCCGTTTTATCATTACGTTATCGCGATATCGGTTTATTGTTTGTTTACGCTTTCGTTGGATTTTATCGAACGGAAAAAGCCTTTCAGAAAGTTTCTGAAAGGGGAAGTGATTCCTATTATCGAAAACGGAGAGTTTAATTACGAAAATCTGAAAAAATCAAAACTCGACGTAGAGGACGTTCTGGCGATGGCGCGGGACAAAGATATTTTCGACGTGCGCGATATCGCTTACGCCCTGTTTGAAACCACGGGCAAATTAAGCGTTCTGCCAAAAAGCGCGAAGAGTCCTTTGGTGGCCGAAGATATGCAGATAAAAAAAGAGCCGGCGTCTTTAACCAATTACGTAATCGTTCACGGCAAACCGCAATATAAAGTCATGCGCCAAACGGGCGTAACGGCGGATATGCTGTTTGAGAAACTGAATATACAATCGGAAAACGATTTAAACGAGATTCTTCTGGCCGCTTACGACGAAAAGGAAAAAAGTTTTACGGTGTATAGAAAATAGTTCCGACGTATCAATTAAAAAAGGGCGTTTAAAATTCGTCTATGCCTAAAACGACGAATAGACTTGCGGGCGGCGTTAAGGCAACGTCTTCGAAAATTCAGAATACCGAGACAGAGGAGAAAAAAACATTTTTCTACGGCTTTAAAGGAAATCTGTTCTCTTAAGGTTTTGTATAAATATTGAGATATTTTTCCGTACCCCGACTTTATTATAGAATTTCTGAAACAAAGAAAAACTCGCTTGAACCAAAAAAGTTCAAACGAGTTTCACTTGGCGCAGAGGGGGTAATGGCGTTTGAACTTTTACTCTGAGCGAAACGGCTGTTTTATTGTCATCAAAAGTAATTGTTTCGATATGTGAACCACCTTTAATATTAAAATAAATAACGGTATCGTTGTCACTTACATAAATGCGATAGACAAGATTATCGATAATCTGTCTTCTGAAATCTTTGTCGCCGGGATCGCCCCGAAGAAGCATGCCGATAAAGTCGAGAATATCTTTTTTCGTGAGTTTATAGCCTCTTTCCAATTCTAATTGAGCCTTTTGTTTAAAGAGATTGTCAAGCAGAATTTCATATTCCTGCATTTTTTTCTCAATAGAATCCTGTAGCAGTTTGCTTTTAGCGTTAATGAAAACGTCGGTTAATTTATCGACTTCGTTTTTAGCATTGGCGATTTTTGTATTTACCGCTTTAAGATTGTTTTCTTCCGTTCTTTTGTTATAGTAATTGAAAACGTCATTTGCTACGGTTTCCGCATTAATTGGATTTTTTAAAAAGTTGATTACGCAATCGGTAACAAATTCTTCAAGCAGAGTTTTGTGTTCAAGTCGTTTTTTACACTTGCGCCGTTTACTTAGTTTGCAAGCATAATAACAATAACGTTTGCCCGTGTGACTTGTTCCGCCGCCGGCAACCATTTCTGTGCCGCAGTGTCCGCAGAATAGTTTGCCTGTCAGCAGGTAAGGCTCTTTAGCGGATTCAGCGCCGCCGAGAGTATAGCGGTTTTGCGCAAGTTTTTGTTGAACACGCTCAAACAGCGCTTTATCGATGATGGCCGGATACATATTTTTGCACAATCTTCCGCCGAAGGAAAATTCACCGGTGTATTTCCGATTGACCAAATATCTGTCAAATGATTTTCCTGTAATCGTTTTGCCTTTCATGCGATAGCCTTGAGCGTTCAAAGCCTCGGCTATTTTCTTTTTTGTAACCCCTTTATCGTATTCTTCAAAAACGAAGCGGAGAATCTTTGCTTCTTCTTCATGAATAATAATTCGCTTAACGAATTTATTGTATTTTCCGGGAATCGGTTCGTAATCGAGTCGGTAACCGAAAATCAAAGAGCCGCCGCAGAACGTACCGTTTGCCGCGCTAACGTTAAGTCCGTCTTTTACGCGTTTAGAAAGTCGTTTACTATATTTTTCGGCGTTCCATTCTAAAAACATTTCATAGAACTCGCCGCCTTCGTCTTCGGCGATTGGCTCTAAGGCGGAAATAACTTTGATACCGTATTTTTCTTTAAGCATTTCTTTGTACATAATACGATAAAAACAACAAGAGATACGAAACGTACTACGTAAAAGGCACGGTACGCGGGAAAGAGATCGTGGCGTGCGTAAAACCTGCGGACTTCGGCGGATACGCGATATTAGACGTGGTGTTCAACGGCGAACAGCAAGCGGAACTGCAATTAACGCCGTATTCAATCAAAGCGGAGAACGGCGAAGTAATCACGGGAAACACGTACAAAGTGGTATCGTACGACGAGGACGGAACGACATACGAATGTCCCGTAAAGCCTTCGCGAGATTCGGATAAAATCGCGCTGAAAATGCTGATCAGATAATCAAAGCGAAAGGGGAAAGCCCGTGCCGGAAAAAATATCGGCGCGGGCTTACAGACCTACTATTTTAAAAAAAGTTTAAAAAGGAGAAAACGAATATGATAAAATCGAGTAACAAGAAAACGGCAATAGCGGCGCTGGCGGTATTAGCGTCGTGCCTGATATTAGGCGGAGCGATTGCCGCAATACGTAACAACGGGAAAAAGATCAGCGTAAGTCAACCGCCTACGGAAAACACGGTGACGGACGAGAGCGGGAACAAGTTAAACGACGGGACGTATCACGCATTGCCGGACAATATGCTGTTCACCGCGGCGGCGTTCACGTCGTTTACGGAAACGAGCGAACCGATCACGGCGAACGTAACGGCGACTATAACGCCGGACAACGCCGCGAACAAACAGGTAGATTGGTCGTTGCAATTCGTCGACGCGGAAACGGAATGGTCAGGCGGCAAAGAGATAAGCGACTACGTAACGGTAACGCCCACGTCAGACGGAGCGCTTACGGCAAGCGTGAACTGTTATCAGCCGTTCGGGGAACAGATCGTATTAACGGTAACTTCGCGGGATAACGCGAAAGTGAGCGCGAGCTGCACGATCGATTTCAAACAGCAACTGCTGGGGTACGCGGTAACGTTGGAACAAGACGGAAAAAGTAAAACGGACGGGGTATATGCGGATTTAACGAGCGAAGCGGCGCTGAACGTAACGTACGCGTACGAGAAATCGGAAGTGTACACGGTGGCGCTTAGCGATGGTGAAATCTCCGCGCCGACAAAGGCGAGCGTAGAATATTCTCCGTCGTTGAAAACCGCGCTGAATAACGTGAAAGACGGTTTGGGAAACGCGCCCGAAGTAACAAGTATTGAGAACGGCTTTACGGTGGCGAAGTTTTTAAACAAGCCGTTTGCGGCAGGGCTTACGGCAAGCGAAACGAACGGAGTAATCGAGGCGATAGAGAATAACAAGACGGCGGGAATCACTATAACTTTACAAGGCGCGCTGATGCAGACGCTTGCCGAAGTTACGGCGGATATAGATACGACGGCATTGCAAGGTCAGATCAAGGCGGAAGCGGTGGCGTTAAGCGAAACGGGGCTTGTCTTCGGTCAGCAGACGTATACGATCACCTACCGCGCGGCGGGGTATTCCACGGCGAAAACGCTGTTCGAGGTCGGATCGGAATTCGGGTTAAGCAAGCAGACGGGCGGCAACTATCCCGAAACGTATACAAGCGGCGAAAGCGTAAGTATCAGCGCGTTGAAAACGAATTTTTCGTGCGGCGGAGCGGGAAGCGATTACCATTCGGGCAGCGGCAGCGGCAACGCGAGT
>JAQYLE010000012.1 GCA_028720205.1 Clostridia bacterium | reverse complement strand
CTTTTTGCAAAAATACGAAAAAGCGTCGGGCGACGGCATTATCGGGCATTTCGGCTTAGGGTTTTATTCGGCGTACATGGTAGCGAACGACGTGGAGATTTTCACGAAGAGTTATAAAGACGCTCCCGCGGTGCATTGGGAATCGGACGGCAATTCCACCTATAAAATCGGAACCACCGAAAAGGAAGGCAGAGGCACGAAAATCGTTCTGCATATCGCCGACGAAGAAAAGGAATTTTTAAACGAATATACCGTCCGTTCTCTGCTCAGAAAATACTGTTCGTTCATGCCGTATCCGGTATACCTCAACGCCAAGGGCATAAAAGAGGGCGAAAAGGACGAAGACGGCAAAGAAAAGCAGGCGGATAAGCCCGTGAACAACACGCATCCGCTGTATCTGAAAGATCCCAAAGAATGCACGGACGAAGAATACAAGGCATTTTACCGCGATACGTTCTCCGATTACGACGAACCGCTGTTCTGGATACACCTGAATATGGAATATCCTTTCCGCCTGAAAGGCATTTTGTACTTCCCCAAGGTAAAACAACAGGTACAACTTGAAAAAGGTCAGGTAAAACTGTACTGCAATCAGGTGTTTATCGCGGATAACATCAAAGAAGTGATTCCCGAATTTTTAATGCTTTTAAACGGCGTAATCGACTGCCCCGATATTCCGCTGAACGTTTCGCGCAGTTTCCTGCAAAACGACAGACAGGTGCAGAAAATCGCCAAGCACATCACGAAAAAGGTGGCGGATAAACTTACGGCGTTGTTTAAAGACGACCGCGAACGTTACGAGAAATGCTGGAACGATATTTCCACGTTCATCAAATTCGGATGTATCAAAGACGAAGATTTCTACGATAAAGTAAAGGATATCGTTATTTTCAAAAACCTCGAAGGCAAATATCTGCCCGTTTCCGATTTCTTCGGCGAAGAAATTTCCGACGAGGACGCACAGAAAGGCAAGCAGGCGAAAGCGGTGTATTACGTTTCCGACGAGGCGCAACAGGCGCAGTATATCCGCCTGTTTAAAGAGGCGGGGCTCGACGCCGTGGTATGCGATACGTATATCGACCCGCATTTCATCAGTTTCGTCGAATATAAAAATCCTAAAAAATGCCGTTTCGTACGTATCGACGCCGACGTGGACGCCGCGCTGAAAAGCGAAGAGGAAATCAAACAGGACGATTACAAAGACCTTGTGGAAACGGTGAAAAAACATCTTATCAACAAAGATATCGCGGTGAAGGCGGATAAACTGAAAAACGCCGACGTACCCGCCGTAATAAACGTGGAAGAATTCATGCGCCGCATGTCGGAAATGAACAAGTTTTACGGTATGAGCGAGGCAGACGCGATGAAAAACGCCACTCTCGTTTTAAACGTGGCGAACGAAACGGTGCAGAAACTTACCTCTCTGCCCGAAGACAAGCAGGAATTTATCGTAAATCAGATTTATTACCTCGCCATGCTCTCGTTTAAAAAACTCTCTCCCGAAGAACTTGCCGACTTTATGAAACGCAGCGAAAAACTGCTTGCCGATTACGTGGGATAAAACGCGCTGATCGCATGAGCAGAATACAAAAAACACAGACCGCACGGAAAGCCTTTCCGTGCGGTTTTTCCGTTGCGTCGGTCTTTTTTTATTTTTCCGTATTTTTCGCGCTTTTTACTTATCGTGCGCGCAAAAGCAAAGCGCGCCGCGGCGAAAAAGGCGCGCAAAATCGTTCTTAACGTACAAGCCCACGCATATAATGTACAGATGTTGGAATTTCTTCCGCAACCGATCAAAGAAGGTCTTGCCCGCGCGGGAACAGAAAACGTATACGAAATACGCATACGCAAAAATTCTCCCGTTTCCGTCAACGTAAAAGGGCGGTATTATTACCTTAGCGAACGCGGGGCGACAAACCGCGCGGAAGAGGCTATCGTCTGCACCGAAAACGAAATAGAAAACGCCTTGTACGGCGCGGGGCGCTTTTCGGTATATTCGGTGGAAGAACAACTCCGCCGCGGATTCGTCACCGCCGAAGGCGGCGTGCGCGTGGGCATTGCCGGGGAATACGTGTTTGAAAACGGAAAAGTTTCCGCGCTGAAACGCGCCTCGTCGCTGTGCGTTCGCGTGCCGCACCGTATCGAAGGCGCCGGCGCGGAAGTCTTCGCACGCACGCTGAAAAACGGATTGAAGAACGTGCTGATCGTCTCCGCTCCGGGGCGAGGAAAAACCACTATTCTGCGCGACGTAGCGGAACGGCTTACCGAAGAAAACGGCAGAAACGTTCTGATATGCGACGAGCGCGGAGAAATCGCCGTGTGCGGCGCGCTTTGCGGCGCGGACGTTTTATCGTTCGTGGATAAAAAGCAGGCGTTTTCCATGGCGATGCGCGCCTTGCGCCCGGACGTAATCGTTACCGACGAACTATCGGAAGGCGATTGCGACGACGTAATCCGTGCGATACGCGGCGGCGTATACGTTGTGGCGAGCGCGCATTTCAACGGCGTGCGCGAATTAACCGTTCCGTTTCGCGGCGTGTTCGACGCGTACGTGGCTCTGTCGGAGCGCGGCGCGGGCAACGTCGCGGGGATATACGATAAAAATCTGCGTTTGCTGCCGTAGCAAAAAAGCCGTAGCAAAAAAGCGGCGCAACCGGATAAAAAGCGGGAGGAAACAGGCTTGGCGAAATTACTCGTTGGAATAGCGTTGGTTGTTTTCTGCGGCTTTTGCGGCTACGTTCTTTCAAAAAAATACCGTTTGCGCAAGGAATTTTACAAACAGTTATATTCGTTCAACCGCTCGTTTTTAAGCGAAATATCCTTTTCGCGCCGACCGATTGAAGCGTGGATGGAAAAATCGCGGTATACGGGGGAGTTCGAATGCACGGTAAAAAGTTTTCTCACCGCGTTAAAAAACGGCGACGCGGAGTTGCTCACGCTTTCCTG
>JAQYLE010000011.1 GCA_028720205.1 Clostridia bacterium | reverse complement strand
AAACTTTGCCTACAAGGCGTTGCGGGGAATCGCCCATCCAGATATCGACGATATCGGGGCGGCTGAGATATTGCTGACAGATCGTGGAAAACGTATGACGCAGGCAATAAGCCGTTTTGCCTGTTCCTGAAAAAAGTTTTCTGAATAAAATGCTCCGTCCGTTATTTTCAAGACCGAACGTAAAGGGCTTATTCCAATCGATCAGATTTTCCGCCTGTTTCGGTATAGGGATTTTCTTGTATTCGATTTTACCGTTTTTCCGTTTACGGTTACGCGCGATTAAAAAATCGCCTTCGCGATGCGTTTCTTCGTCGATTTCGCAAGGCCGTAATCCGAAGAAGTAGAGAAGGTATGCGCCCTGTCTGATTTTAGCGTATTCGGGCAATCGGATTTTTTCTAAAAACGAGTAAATTTCCTCTTCCGTCAAAGCGTCGCGGGATTGGCGTTCGGCTCTTTTGAATCTGATTATAGCAACGGGATTGTGCGCAATAATGCCGCTTGCCACGGCGTATTTGAAAACACCGTTGAACAGCGTGCGCAATTCCTCGTACTTACGCGGCGTTTCGTTTTTTAATATTTTGTCTATATCGCCGGTGCGGACGCCGGTAATCGGCGTGTTTCTAAGCGATTCGGGTAAGGCGGAAAAGTTCGTGTTAAAACTTTGCAGCGTTTTATCGGTAACCGTACCTTTTTTATACCGGAGCCATTCGTCGAAAACGTTTTGCAACGCGTTTGTTCCCGTTATTTTTTCCTGTACGCGGTACTTTTCGATTTCTTTCGGCGTGGTTTTATGTAAAAACTTTCTTTTCGCTTCCGAAAGATCGGTGGAAGAGGCGCGGATATTGTAGCCGTTGGAACGGTAACGTATTTCGTAACAAAAAGTGTTTTTACCGCAGGGCTTTTTCAGAACGTGCGCGGCGAGTCCGTTTGCGATAAATATTTTTTTGAAGGTGGAAGCCATAGCAGAAATTTCCTTATCAGAAAATACAACCGAAGAGGAAACCGTTAAATTTTCCCGATCGGATTGCACGTCAAAACCGCCTTTTTGCATGTATGAGGCGAAAAGGCTTGTCAGTAAAAGTTGAATTTTTTTCTCGGCTTGCGGTTGATGCGCCAAAGACATAATACAGGTTGTGGTTACGTTGATTTCATTTTCAAACACGGTTCTCCTTTTAAAAAATTTCGGTCAGTTCCCTCGTCAGGGAACATAAACGCGTTTACTTTCCTGCCTGATTTTTCTGTTGTAACTTTGGGTTACAATCCGATTATAGCAGTTTTTATTAAAGAAGCGTTAGAAGGTAAATCTCGGGATAATCCCACGGGTTTTACAAGAAAGTGACTGTAATGCCAAACTAAATACAAACAGACTTGTAACCGATTACAAACTGATTATTTAATTTGGTAAAAAAAAAGCGGATTCAGCCGTATCGGCTGAATCGCGCAACAAAACTATCAGGAAAAGACGAAACTGTCAAGGGCGGCGTGAAGAGAGAGAAAAGAATAAAATATAGTAGCCGCAACTAAAAAAATTGCGTTAAAATAGCAAAAAGAAAGCCGTGGTTTCTGACAGAAATCACGGCTTACAACGTATAAGCAATATTTTTACACCCTTGACGGCTTCGGCTTTTTCTGATACGAAATTAAAAATTATTTTATAACGGAGCAGATTTACTTGCGTTTGGGAGTATGCCCGTTTTCAAGTAAAAACGGAAACACTACTTTTTTTTGAATATGAGAGGTAATCAAATGAATGTAATCGGATATGAAATGAGAGGAACGAAGAAAGAAAAAATGTTATAATAAAACAATAAAGAATAAATAGTATGAGGAAAAGAAGGTTATGAATCGTATACAAGACTTTGCAAGACATTGCCGTAATGTGATTCCGGAGGGAATAGTATTATGCTCTTTCAGTAGCCTTTGGTATTCAGCGTGTTGGTATTGCCAACCTTGATCCGAATGAAATAACGGTCTTGCATTTTTGGGAAAGGAATTTTTTGGGTAATTTTTTGCAATTTTAGGTAAAATTTATGTGTAGAAAAATTAATGATAAAAATATATAATAAATACTACAATTAAATATAGGTAATTAGGAGAAGTTGTTATGATCGGGATACCATTGTTTCTATGATAAGCGTAACCGGAAAGCAGCCGAAACAAATTATGATCGAAGATCTGCGCACATACTTGACAAATTATCAAACAGAGCGACGATCCGGTAAAGTGACAATCTCATTACGTCTTGTTTCTTACCAAGTTATTCAATTTTCATAAAATAAGACATTTATCGAAAGGAATAAAATCAGGCAAGGTTTGGTTGCTGGCAATATAATCTACGTCGTTTAGCGAGCAGAGATGATAAGGGGATACTTTGCCGAATTTTGTGCTGTCGCAAAGAAAGACTTTCGTCTTTGCGTTGCGGATCATCGCGCGGCGAATGAAAATTTCATTCTCGAAACAATCGAAAATCTCTCCGTTATCGTCCATAGCTTGGGCGGAAAAAAATGCAATATCGGCATGGAAATTGCAAATGGTATCTTCGGCGTATCGTCCGACCAAAACGGCAGGGTTCTCCAAGGAAACCTGACCGCCTGTGGAGTATGCGAGGATTTTGTCTTTGGAGAGTAAGGAGAGTGTATCGATTCCGTTGGTAACGACGCGAATGTTTTCAAATTCCTTCAAATACTCGGCAACGCAAAAAGCAGATGTTGATCCGTCCAAAAAGATCACGTCACCGTTTTTAATCAATTTGATTGCGGATAAAGCGATTTTTTTCTTTTCAAAGCTATTTTGGTGAATGCGGAAGGTGAAGCTCGGAGTGAAATTGTTTACCATGTTGAGTTTCGCGCCACCATGCGTTCGCGTGATCAATCCCTTGTCTTGTAAATGCTCTAAAATTCGTCGCGTGGTGGACGGACTGACGAAAAGAGCGTCGGAAATTTCAGCCACGGATGCAAATTGCCGTTTTTCTAAAAAGTTCAAGGCGTGTTTTTCATTTTTCTCTTTCATGATGTTTCCTCTTGCTCGTTTTGCTTAAAATGAGCAAAAATATATGCTTATTTTTCGATTATAACGAGCAAAACAGACGATGATGAGATTATCTTTGCCTGTTTCGCAATTTATAGTATAATAAAAAGAAAAGAAAAAGTCAATAAAATTAAACGGAGAGAAAAAATGTTTGACGTAATCGTAATCGGCGGCGGGGTGATAGGCGGTCTTGTTTTGCGGGAATTGACGAAATACGACTTGCGTGCGGCGCTTCTTGAAAAGGAAAACGATGTATGCATGGGCGCAAGCAAAGCGAACAGCGGCATTGTGCACGCAGGATTCGACGCGGCGCCGGATACTTTAAAAGCAAAATTCAACGTACTCGGCAATAAAATGATGCCGCAAGTTTGCCGCGAACTCGGCGTGAAGTACAAAAATAACGGATCGCTTGTCGTGGCGTTTTCGGAAGAGGACGTTAAAACGATTAACGCCCTGAAAGTGCGCGGCGAGAAAAACGGTGTAGAGGGTTTGGAAATCGTAGATAAAACCCGACTTCGGGAAATGGAAAAGAACGTGTCCGACGAGGCGGTGGCGGCGTTGTACGCAAAGACAGGCGGAATCGTCTGTCCGTACGAACTGACGATTGCGGCAATCGGAAACGCGATGGATAACGGCGCGGAGTTGTTTACCGATTTTGAGGTGACAGGAATTACGAAGCAGTCGGATATTTTTACGGTGAGTTCGGCGGAAGGAAAGAGCGTGGAAGGGCGGGTAGTTATCAATTGCGCGGGACTTGCAAGCGGAAGAATCGCGTCGCTCGTCGGCGACGACTATATAAAGATAAAGGACAGAAAGGGCGAATATATTCTGCTCGACCGCGAAAGCGGAGATTTCGTAAACCATACGTTGTTTTTTACGCCCACGAGGCTTGGAAAAGGGATTTTGGTAACGCAGACGGCAGACAATAATATTTTGCTTGGACCTACGGCGGAAGAAGGGAACAGCAATACGGCGACGAGCGCGGACGGATTGTCGTTCGTGATAGAAAAAGCTCGTAAAATGTGTAAAAATCTGCCTTTATTCAATACGATTACTTCGTTTGCGGGGGTGCGTGCGTATTCGGATAAACACGATTTTATTATTGAAGAAAGCAAAAACATGAAAGGCTTAATTCATTGCGCGGGGATAGAATCGCCAGGCCTTACGGCTTCTCCCGCGATTGCTGAATACGTTGCGGAAACGCTTGTAGGCGGTATGTTGCCGATGAAAAAAAACGGCGGGTTCAACGGTAACAGAAAACCCGATTATTTCTTTAAAAATCTTTCGATGGAAGAAAAGAATGAAGTAATAAAACGCGATTCCTCTTACGGTAAAATCGTCTGCCGTTGCGAACAGATTACCGAAGGAGAGATCCTTCGCGCGATTCGTGAAAATCCCCCGGCGAAAGATATTGACGGCGTGAAACGCCGCACGCGCGCGGGTATGGGCAGATGCCAAGGAGGTTTTTGTCAGCCGTATGTAGCGGAACTCATAGCGAAAGAGCAGAATAAACCTTTATACGAGATTACGAAAAGCGGCGAAGGCTCGTATCTTCTGACGGGGGTGACGAAATGAAGACGAATTACGATATCGTGATTATCGGCGGCGGACCCGCCGGGCTTGCGGCGGCTGTGTCTGCATACGATAACGGCGCGCGAGATATTCTTATTGTAGAACGCGAGCAAAAACTCGGCGGTATTCTCAATCAGTGTGTTCACAACGGTTTCGGTTTAACAAGGTTTAAGGAAAGCCTTTCGGGACCCGAATACGCGGCGCGGTTTGTTGCGGAAGTGCGAGTTCGGAATATCGAGGTATGGTTGCAAACTACGGTGCTTTCGCTTTCCGTCGATAAAAAAGTAACGGTAATCAACGCCGAAATAGGCGTTGCGGTATTACAGGCGAAAGCGGTGATTCTGGCAATGGGTTGCAGGGAAAGGAGTCGCGGCGCGCTGAATATCGCAGGCACGCGCCCCGCGGGCATTTATTCGGCGGGAACGGCGCAGAAATACGTGAATATCAAAGGGTATATGCCGGGCAGACGCGTGGTGATTTTAGGTTCGGGCGATATCGGATTGATTATGGCGCGGCGCATGACGCTGGAAGGCGCAAAGGTGCTTGCCGTGTGCGAAATCATGCCCTATTCAAGCGGTTTGAAACGCAATATCGTGCAATGCCTGAACGATTTTGATATTCCGTTGTACCTCAATCATACGATTACGAAAATCGAGGGCGAAAAGCGCGTAACGGGCGTTGTGGTTTCTGCGGTGGACGAAAACAAACAGCCGATTAAGGGCACGGAAATGCACTTCGATTGCGATACGGTGCTGTTTTCCGTGGGGCTGATTCCCGAAAACGAACTGACGAAGGGGGCGGGCATAACGCTATCGCCCAAAACGCGGGGCGCGGAGGTGAGTCAGACGCGGGAAACGTCCGTAGAAGGCATTTTTGCGTGCGGCAACGTGTTGCAGGTGCACGATCTGGTGGATTTCGTTTCGGAAGAAGCGGAAACGGCGGGGCGGTATGCGGCGGCGTACGTACTCGGCGGCAAAAAACAAGGCGAAAGCGTCGCGGTGAAAAACGGCGCGAATATTGCGTACGTTTGTCCGCAACGCGTCGATAAAGGCGCGGGCGGGAACGTGAAACTGTTTTTCCGCGTGACGGGCACGTTTAAAAACTGCACGGTCACGGCGAAATGCGGCGATACGGCGCTTGTGCGGAAAAAGAAAAAAATCGCCGTGCCGGGCGAAATGGAAAATCTCCTTATCCCGCAGGAGAAACTTGCGGGCGCAAGCGGCGAAATCACGGTGGCGTTGGAGGCGGAAAATGAATAAAACGTTGACTTGTATCGAATGTCCTATGGGGTGCGAAATCACGGTGGAAGAAGAAGGCGGCGTAGTAAAAAACGTAAGCGGCAATTCCTGCCCGCGCGGGAAAGCGTACGCGGAATCGGAAACGGTGTGCCCGAAGCGCGTGGTAACTTCCACGGTGCGCGCGGAAAGCGGGGAAATGGTGCCCGTAAAGACAAACAAACCCGTGAAAAAAGACGAAATTTTCAAAGTGATGGAAATTATCAGAAAAACGAAATGCCATTTGCCCGTGCAAATCGGAGAAGTGCTGGTGAAGAACATCTCGGGCGACGCCGATTTAATCGTTTCGGGCAACGTTTAAGGCGGCTTAAAAAGCGGTATGTTGATAGATTATTACGGAAAAGACGCTTCGGCGTTGCTTGAAAAAAAACTGTATCTCTTCGATATGGACGGCACGGTTTATCTCGGCGAAAATCTGTTTGAGGGCGTGCCTGAATTGTTGCAAAAAATCGAAAACGACGGGGGCAGGTACGTGTTCGTCACCAATAACGCCTCGAAATCGGTAGCCGATTACGTAAAAAAAATGCACCGTCTGGGTTTGGAAAATATCACGGAGGAGCATTTTTTTACTTCGGCGCAGGCGGCGGTGGCATCGATGAAAGAAAAGCACGCCGACGATCTGATTTACTTGCAGGGAACGAAATCGTTTGAAGAAGAGTGCAGGAACAACGGCTTGAAAATCACGACGGAATATACGGACGGAGCGGGGGCGATTCTCGTCGGGTTCGACCCGGAAATTACGGGCGAAAAGGTGGCGACGACTTGTAAAATGCTGACGAAACACGATTTGCCTTATTACGCCACCAATCCCGATTGGGTATGCCCCGTAGAGTTCGGGTATATTCCCGATTGCGGTTCGATGTGCCGAGGCTATGAAAGGGCGACGGGGAAGAAGCCCGTTTTTATCGGCAAACCGCAACCTACGATGATATTCGCGGCGATGACAAAATTCGGCATTCCGGCGGAGGATACGGTCGTCATCGGCGACAGGTTATATACGGATATTGCTTCGGGCAATAATGCAGGCGTGGATACCGTGTGCGTGTTGAGCGGCGAAGTGACGATTGGCGAAGTGGAAAAAGCGCAAGGTGCGGAAAAGCCGACCTACGTTGTGAATCATGTTAATTGTTTGCTGCAAAAACGCCGTGCGCCCGTTTGAGAGCGCTTGACTTTTGAATGTGCGGGGGATATACTTAAAGGCAATCTTTATGCGAAAGATTAAAGGAATAATTCCGAATCAGAAGAGGTGAAAATATGAATATCAACATTGAATATAAGCACGAAACGGGTTTTAAGAATTTTTTCAATCGTATTGCGGGGAAAAAACTTTCCGTTCTGTATGACGTCAATACGAAACCCTATGCAGAGGCGTTGCTTTTGCAGATAAAAGAGTATACAAAAAAAACCGTTCGCGTGGAATATTCCGATAAAGAATTGCTTCCGTCCGAAGACAAATGCGAACGGGCGTACGAACTTTCAAAAAGTTGCGATTATGTATTGGCTGTCGGTAGCGGAACGCTCAACGATATGGCGAAATCCGTTTCTACTCGTTTGGGAATAGAGTGCGGCGTGCTTGCGACGGCGGCGAGCATGGACGGATATTGCTCCAAAGGCGCGGCGTTGATGCGCGGAGGCTTCAAAGTGACGGACGAAGTCCATTCGCCAAGCGATATTTTAATCGATTTGGAGATTGTGCGTAGTGCTCCGAGGCTGATGACTGCGGCCGGGTTCGGCGATATTATCGGTAAATATACCTGTTTAACCGATTGGAAGATGGCGCATATCGTCAAGGGAGAGCCTATCCATGAGAAGGCGTATTCGATGATGGAACGCGCAGTGGCGGCGTGCGTGGAGACGTTTGACGGATTGACGCGGTACGAAGACAATGCTGTTGCAAAGCTTATGAACGCTCTCATTATGGCGGGGCTTTCCATGGCGGAGTGCGGCAATTCCCGCCCCGCCAGCGGTAGCGAACATCATCTATCCCATTTTTTGGAAATGGATTTTGCCCGTCGCGGCGAGAAAATTCCCATGCACGGGATAAAGGTGGGTATAGGGACTCTGGTGGCGATAGAGTTGTATAACTATATAAAGGATAACAGGATTTCTTTTAAGGGTGCGGAAGAGGTGTATAAACTTGCAGAAGCGTTGCCGGGCGTTGAAAAAATAAAGGGAATGCTCGAAAAAATGGGGTGTCCTACGCGATTCTCCGAGATCGACGTGAGGCGGGAAACAATGGAAGAGATGATTGAAAAGGCATATACGGTGCGCGACAGATATACCGTGTTGACCCTTGTGCACGATTTGGACTTAACGGAACGCGTTAAGCCGATTCTTATGAAAAAATATTATTGAGCAAAACCGTAAAAATGTGCGAAAAAGTCTACTTACGTTTTGTCGCCCCGAAGCGTCTGTTTCAGTTCGCCGAGAGTCTGCGGATACCGGATTTTTGGGAAATAAGGTTATATAAACGCTTCGTTGCGCCGTGGAGGAATGATATCGGATAGAAAACGCGTCAAAAATCGGAAATTGCTTTATCAGGCGGAAAAAATAACAGATGGAAGGGTTATATGAAAAATTACAGGCGACGTCGCCCGTTTCGGCGGTGATATTGGCAATAGCCGTCATACTCGCGGCAGGTTTTTTAATGACGCGCCTGACGAAACCGTTGCGACTCCCCAATGTGACGGCATACATAGTGGCGGGTATCCTGATCGGTCCGTTTTGTTTGAAAGCCGTGCCGCAGAACGTTATAAAGGATTCCGCGTTTGTTTCGGATATCGCGCTAGCGTTTATTGCTTTTTCCGCAGGAGAGTTTTTTCGCGTATCCTCTTTTCGGGGAAAGGAAAAGCAACTGCTTGTCATTACTCTGTTTGAGGCGTTGATTGCATCGTTGTTCGTATTTGTTCTGACGTTCTTTGTCTTGAAACTGGGGCTTGCATTTTCCCTCGTATTGGCGGCGCTCGCTTCGGCGACTGCGCCTGCCTCTACGTTGATGACCATTCGGCAGACGGGAGCAAAAGGTGATTTCGTGGATACGCTTATCTCCGTCGTCGCTTTGGACGACGTGGTGTCCCTCTTTGCTTTTTCCGTGGCAATTTCGGTAGCAATGGCTTCTGTATCGGGTGTTGTGGAGTCGAAAACCGTATTGTTGCCTTTTGCGTATAATCTTTTAATGATTGCTTTAGGTGGGGCGATGGGGTATCTTTTGAAACTGTTGATGACGAAACGTTCCACGGACAATCGTTTGATCGTGTCGATTGCGTTGCTGTTTGCGCTGTGTGGCGTGGGTGCGGCATTGGGCGTTTCGCCGCTTCTGGCGTGTATGGTGATGGGCGCGGTGTATATCAACGCGTCGAATGACGACAAGCTGTTTAAGCAGCTCAACTACTTCTCACCGCCTGTTTTGCTGTTTTTTTTCGTACGCTCGGGTATGAGCTTTCGTTTGGATACGCTGTTCGACGCGTCGGCGAGGATTGCGGGAGTGCCCTTGCTTGTCATCGGCGTACTGTATTTTGCCGTAAGAATCATAGGGAAATACACAGGTGCGTACATAGGCTGTAAAATAAGCAGAAAACCGAAAAAAACAACAAATACGCTGGGGTTGGCGTTGATACCGCAGGCGGGCGTTGCAATAGGGCTTTCAGAGCTCGCCGCCCGAACGATTGGCGGAGAAACGGGCGAGGTGATTCAGACGATTATTATGTCGTCGAGCATTTTGTACGAGCTGATCGGTCCTGCAATGGCGAAATTAGCGTTGGTGTTGTCGGGTGCAATCGGCGGGAAAGATGCGGTTACGGAAGAGAAAGTTCCGCAAAAGACGGAACGTGAATTGCTGATTGAACGAATGAATGCAATTCAAGCGGAAATCGACAAAGACAATTACGCTCGCAGCGAAGAGGAAAAAGCCTTTTCGGAAGCGGCGGAGGAGTACGGAAAATTGCTGTATGGCAACGATCGTAACAGAAAATTTATCAATCGAAGGTGATGCAGTATGGACGATATTATTGCGAAAACGTTAGGAAACTGGTGTATAGGAATTTCTTGGGGCGGCGTAATCTTAAAGGTTGCGCTGTCGGTATTTTTAGGGACGATTGTCGGTTGTGAAAGGGCGACGAAACGGCACGCGGCCGGTATGCGTACGTTTATGCTCATATCTCTCGTTTCTACGCTTGCAGGTATGCTGGACGGGTATCTTATCCGGACGCTCGACGTAAAATTCCCGCTCGCAATCGGGGCTACGGTCGTCGGAATTGCCATTGTCAGCTCGAATACGATTTTATACAGCTCCAAGAGCCAGTTGAAAGGCTTGACAACGTCTGTTGCGCTTTGGGGCGCGTGCTTTGTATCCGTGTTGATCGGGTTGGATCTGTATTTCGTCGCAATTGTCTCGTTCGTCGCGTATATGCTGTGCCTGACGCTGTTTATGAGGATAGAATACGGATTTAAGCGGCGTTCTAATCACTTTGAAATTCATTTGGAGTTGAAGAATAAAAACTCGTTGCAGGATTTTGTCACGGCGGTGCGTCGTCTGGGATTGAAAATAGACGACATCGAGTTTAACGCGGCGTATGTCAATTCGGGATTGTCCGTATATTCGATTGCGCTGACAATCATCTCGGGCGCGTTCAAAAAATTCGTCAGACACGACGATATCATCGCAGCAATTGCACAGTTGGAATATGTGAATTATGTAGAAGAGTTGGATTGAACAACAGATCCCGAATCTAAACTTTCTCACATGGGCTTTATGCTCCAATAAAGCTCTTTTTTAATAAAAGTTTTTTGTCTAAATCAAGGAGCCGCAGATCCCCCGCGGTAGTCTGATGTGAACCCAAAAGTTTAGACAAAAAATTAAATTAAATATATTGGAATTGAGTTCGGTATTTTACCGGACTCATTTTCAATTTTAAAGATATTCTTTCGTTGTTGTAATAGTTAATATATTCGTGTAGCTTTTGTATGAAAGCGTTAACGCTTTCAAATTTTTCACCATAATACATTTCTACTTTTAGTCTACCAAAAAAGTTTTCCATTACACTGTTATCTAAACAGTTTCCTTTTCTTGACATACTTTGCTTTACGTTATGTTCTTTAAGCAAGCGTTGAAACTCTTTCATTTGGTATTGCCAACCTTGGTCAGAGTGTAATAACGGGGTTGCTGTTTTAGGTAGTCTTTCAAACAAGCCTTTAAGCATTTCTCTCGTTTGCCAAAAGTTAGGACTTGTAGAGATTGAGTAACTTAATATTTCATTGTTAAACATATCTAACACAGGAGATAAATACACCTTTTCATTACATACAGAAAACTCTGTTACGTCTGTTGTAAGTTTAGTGTATCAATCGTATAAAAATAATGGGGTACGATACCGTTGGAATTTATATGGAGGACGTTTACGAAATAGACGAAGAGCCGTATTTCGGACATTTGCGGGGGAGATATTCCAAAGCCGAACTGAAAGAAATAAACGCTTACGCAAAGTCGGCGGGAATGAACGTTTTACCCTGTATACAGACGCTGGCGCATTTGCACGGAATGTTTCGCTGGCGGCAGTATGCTGCAATCAGAGATACGGACGATATATTACTTATCGACGAGCCGAAGACGTATACGCTCATTGATAAAATGTTCGCAACCTTGCGCGAATGTTTTGATTGCAAAACGATCAATATCGGTATGGACGAAGCGTGGAACGTGGGACTCGGCGCATATAAAAATAAACACGGATTTACAAACCGCCTTGACCTGATGTTTCGTCATTTATCTAAAGTGATAACAATCGCAGAAAAATATTCCTTCGACTGTATGATGTGGTCGGATATGTTTTTCAATCTTGCCGGTGAGAAGGACGATATTGCGAAATACGTTCCCGATAACGTTACGTTGTGCTATTGGGATTATTATACGACAAGCGAGGAAAAATACTGTGAGAACATAGAAAAACATCTGCGTATCACTCCCCGCACGGCGTTTGCAGGCGGTGCGTGGACGTGGGCAGGTTTTACGCCGCAGAATGGTTGGACGATAAAATCTATGCGTCCCGCTATGTCTGCGTGCAGAAAATACGGGGTGAAAGACGTTATTATTACCTTAAGCGAAAAGCACTTATCAATCGAGGGATAACTTCGATGGATAGGTGCTTTTTGTTTTGTCTTTTTGGCGAAGACAAGATAGCCAGCAGTTTTAACAGGCATATTTTCGCATGCTTTCGATTATTCAAATGTTGCAGCGGTAAACGTTATCGCGCCAGAGGTCCTCCTTGACTTTCAAAATTTGAGCCGAAATCAAAATTTTGAATCAAGGAGGACAAAACGGTGAAATACGCACCTAAAAAAGTATTTGTGTTAGAAAACGGAAAGTATCAGGAGATAACTTATATCGAACTTCAAAAACGAGAACAGGAAGATAAAACGTATACAGACAAGAAGTATTTGCCGATGCACGGAATGCTTATAGAAGTAACAAAAGAAACTTATAAGGCATACTACAAAGAAAAGCGAAGGCAAAAGTACATAGACGAATGTTCGATCGCACGAGGCGATATATCGTACAACGCTTTGGATACGGACGAAACGCTCGGCGAAGATATTATGGCGGACAAGCATATCGACGTTGAACAGCAAGTTGTTGATGAAATTACGTCCGAACAAGTCCAAAAAGCGATTTCAATGCTGCCTTCCGGCGAAAAAAATTTAATCAGTCAGTATTTTTACCAGGGCATGTCGCAAAAGGAATTAAGCAAGATATACGGAGTAAATCAATCCAATATCAGCAGAAAAATAGAGCGAATAGTAGAAAAATTAAAAAAATTTTTAGAAAATTAAAAATTTAAGCGCATAGCCCTCTCGTTTTTTCGGCATGAAAAGTGAGAGGGTTGCTTAACTTTTCAAAAAATTTGCCCCTCGGAGAAGAAATTATGAATAAAATCAGAAAAGAATTGAGGGAAATACGATACTACTACCAGCGAAAAGAAATCTTTGACGAAGCGAACGGGAAGATCGGAGAAAATCGGATAATTCATACGGCGACCCGGTACAATCGGATTATGTGTAAGGCATTACCACAATTATACGATCTGTATAACGGATTGTATGTACGGGGAATGACGCAATACGCTTATGCCGAAGAAGTAGCGTATACTCCGGAATACGTGCAGATATTGCATAAACAGTTATTGATATATCTGAAAAAAGAAATCGAGGAAGAAAACTTTACTAAAAGAGCAGGCGTATATCCGTGAGTGTGGGTACGAAGCGATACGTAGAGTAAACGTGTAGGAAATTTCAGGAATAAACGGGCGGGTAAGGCGGGGCAAACAACAGAATGTAACAAACCGAAAGAACAAGGCGGGGCGGATACGAAAAGAAAGACGTCGCTTGACGTATCGCCGCAAGGGAACGGAACGTTCCAAACAAAAACGGTTTTTACAGATAAAAATCTACAATTTCATAGGCGGGAAACGAGGCGGCCGAAGAAGGGCAGGCGTAGTTGCAACCCGTCAGAAGCGCTGCGTTAACGGCGAAACGGACGAAATAATAAGAGGAGGAGAAAACCGTTGTCGGAAAAAGAGAACAAGTACAACAAACGCCGCTGGTCGGTGCCGAGCAAGCGAGCGAAAGGCTATGCCACGGATAGAAAGGCGAAAGTGCATACGTACGGTCCGAAAGAGGGTAAGCCGCTCACGGATTACGAGGCGGGCATACGTTCGGGGTATCTGCAAGCGCAGAGCGATCACGCGGGCATGTATAAGTACAAAAAAGCGTTGTCGGAAGGCAAGAGCAAATCGGAAGCGAAAGCGATTTCGCAGAAAAAAGCAAAATAAATTAAAATAAATCAAAGTAAAAAAGCGAGGTAAAGAAAAACAATGGAAGAACTTAAAACCAAGAAAATCGTGGTAGAAAAAGGCTATTACGATAAAAACAACAAGAGATACGAAACGTACTACGTAAAAGGCACGGTACGCGGGAAAGAGATCGTTGCGGGCGTAAAACCTGCGGACTTCGGCGGGTACGCGATCTTAGACGTGGTGTTCAACGGCGAACAGCAGGCGGAACTGCAGTTAACGCCGTATTCAATCAAAGCGGAGAACGGCGAAGT
>JAQYLE010000010.1 GCA_028720205.1 Clostridia bacterium | reverse complement strand
TTTTTGAGCATAGAAAAAGCCGAGCGATTAAACGCCCGGCAATTACGGTCTTATTATGGTGTTATCTCGGCAATTTTACGCCAAAGAAGTCCTTTACAAAAAATAATACGAACTCCGATTTGTTTTCAGGGTTCGTATTATTTGCATATGGTGGAGATAACGAGATTCGAACTCGTGGCCTCCTCGTTGCGAACGAGGCGCTCTACCAACTGAGCCATATCCCCAAGGCACTCAATCATTATACCTTTTATTCTTTTTTTTGTCAACCGTTTTTTGTTATACTTTCAAAGAAATTTTCTCTTTTTCTCTTTTTTTCGCTATACGCGGCGCATTGCAGTTTCATCTTTTAACGAAAAACGCCGCGCTCTACGCCTTGCTTTTTACTTTCATCAGCCGCACTATGCTTGCACGCTCGTTTTCATCGAGTTTATCTTTAATATATTTAATCGTTTCGTTGAGTTGCGGAATCATCACGTATTCCAATGCGTTTACCCGCCGTTTGTTGCGCTCTATTTCGTTCGCCAGCATACGCACCGCTTTTTCCGTTTGCGCCAGCAAAATCATCTTCGGCAACAGCGTATACGCCGCCTTCACCGCCTCGTCCGCTTCGCCGGTCATCTCCGGAAAGGCGTACGGCACGCTCACTCCGCCCGCCGTTTTCGCGTTCTGCCCGGAAACGGAAATTTTCGGCACGTCCACGCCCATTATGCTTTCCGTTCCGCAATCCGTTTCCATTGCCGCAGCGGGCACGGAGAACGCCGCTTCCGCCGCGTACGGGGGCGTAAAAGAGCGCGCCAAAGAGAACCGCTTCAACGTTGTAGCGATTTCCTCTTCCACCTCTTCCCTTAAACGTTTGTCTTCACGGATAATCACGGAAAACCGTCGTATCATCTCGTCGGACTTGTCTTTCAGCAGTTTATGCCCGCGCACCGCCGTGGAAAGCCGCGCTTTCAATTTTTTCAACTCCATTCTGGTGGGGTTTACGTTCAGCCTTGCCATGTTGCTTTTTTACTCGCTTTTTTGTTGCCTGTTAAGATATTTTTCGATATATTCCTCGCGGATACGTTTCAATTCGCTTACGGGCAGAATTTTTAAAAGTTCCCAGCCGATATCCAGCGTTTTTTCGATGCTGCGCGCCGTGGTAAAACCCTGCGATACGTACCGCTTTTCGAATTCTTCCGCGAATTTCGCATATAACTTATCCGTATCCGAAAGCGCCGCCTCGCCCAGAATCGCCGAAAGTTCTTTGCACTCTTTACCTCTCGCGTACGCCGCGAACAACTGGTTCATCGTATCGGCGTGGTCCTCGCGCGTTTTGCCCTTTCCTATGCCCTTATCCTTTAAGCGCGAAAGAGAAGGCAACACGTCGATGGGCGGCGTAATCCCCTTTTTATACAGTTCGCGCGAAAGAATAATCTGTCCTTCCGTGATATATCCCGTAAGATCGGGTATGGGGTGCGTTTTATCGTCCTCCGGCATGGTAAGAATAGGAATCTGCGTAATCGATCCCTCTTTGCCGCGGATACGCCCCGCGCGCTCGTACAGCGACGCCAAATCGGTGTACAGATACCCGGGATAGCCGCGTCTGCCGGGTACTTCGCGTCGCGCCGCGGAAACTTCGCGCAGCGCTTCGGCATAGTTGGTGATATCCGTCATGATAACAAGCACGTGCATGCCGCATTCAAAAGCGAGATATTCCGCGCAGGTAAGCGCCATACGCGGCGTGGCGATACGTTCCACGGCGGGGTCGTTGGCGAGGTTGGTAAACAGCACCGTGCGCTCGATTGCGCCCGTGCGTTTAAAATCCTCTACGAAATACTGCGCCTCTTCAAACGTAATGCCGATTGCGGCGAAAACCACGGCAAAGTTGCCTCCGCTTTTCACTTTCGCCTGCCGCGCGATCTGCGCCGCAAGTTCCGCATGCGGCAAGCCGCTCATCGAAAATACGGGGAGTTTCTGCCCGCGTACCAGCGTATTCAGTCCGTCGATGGCGGAAATGCCCGTTTCGATAAATTCGTTGGGATAGTCGCGTGCGGCGGGATTGATGGGTTCGCCGTTGATATCCATCCATTTATCGGGAATAACGCTTTCGCCGCCGTCGCGGGGATTGCCCATGCCGTCGAACACCCGACCGAGCATGTCCCGCGAAACGGCGAGGCGTTGCGCATGCCCCAAAAAGCGCGCTTTTGCGCCGGATATCTGCAAGCCCTGCGAATTTTCGAAAAGTTGCACCACCGCTTTATCGCCCGAAACTTCCAATACTTTTCCCAATCGCGTTTCGCCGTTTGTGTTTAAAATTTCCACCAATTCGTTATAGGTAACGCCGGAAACGCCTTCCACCACCATCAGCGGCCCGACCACCTCGCGTATCGTCTTGTATTCTTTAAACATCTTCTTTTTCTCCCTCGCAAAGCGCCTTGATTTCAGCGAGCATTTCGTCGTATATTTCTTCGATCTGCTCCGCGTTCTCTTCCGCGATATACTTTGCCCTGCCGATTTTTTCCTTGAACGGCGCGGATAAAATATCGTTTAAATCAACGTACTTAAAAATCGCCTCGCTTGCGGCGCTTTTAAAAGCGCAGATTAAACGCAGCATGGCAAGTTGTTTTTTCAAAGAGGTGTACGTATCCGTTTCGTGAAAGGCGTTCTGGTGCAGAAAATCTTCGCGGATCATCTTTGCCGTTTCCATGGTAAGCCTGTCCTGCGCCGAAAGCGCGTCCACGCCCACGAGGCGCACGATTTCGTCCAAAGCCGCCTCTTCCTGCAAAATGCGCATCACTTCCGCGCGATAACGGAAAAATTCCTTGCCTACGTTTTCGTCGTACCAATCCTTCATTTTATCCGCATACAGCGAATAACTGATCAGCCAGTCGATCGCGGGGAAATGCCGCTTGTACGCAAGCGAAGCGGAAAGCCCCCAGAACACCTTTACGATACGCAGCGTCGCCTGCGAAACGGGTTCGCTCAGATCGCCGCCGGGAGGCGATACCGCGCCGATCGCCGTTACCGATCCGAGTCTGTCGCCCTTGCCGAGCACGCGTACGATTCCCGCGCGTTCGTAAAATTCCGAAAGTCTGCTGGAAAGATATGCGGGATACCCTTCGTCGCCCGGCATTTCTTCCAGCCGCCCGCTCATTTCGCGGAGCGCTTCCGCCCAGCGCGACGTGGAATCCGCCATAATCGCCACGTTATAGCCCATATCGCGGAAGTATTCGGCAATGGTGATGCCCGTATAAATCGAGGCTTCGCGCGCCGCCACGGGCATATCGGAAGTGTTGGCGATAAGCACCGTGCGCTTCATCAGCGGCTCGCCCGTTTTCGGATCTTTCAGTTCGGGAAATTCGTTTAATACGTCCGTCATTTCGTTGCCGCGTTCGCCGCACCCCACGTACACGATGATATCCGCGTCCGCCCACTTGGCAAGTTGGTGCTGCACAACGGTTTTTCCGCTGCCGAACGGACCGGGTACCGCCGCCACGCCGCCTCTGGCGATGGGAAAGAGCGTATCGATCACGCGCTGCCCCGTTACCATAGGCCGATCGGGCGTTAATTTCTCTTTATACGGACGACCTTTTCTTACGGGCCACTTCTGCAACATGCAAAGCGGTTTCGCGCCGTTATCCGTCTGCACCACAGCCACCGTGTCTTCAATGGCGTAGTCGCCCGCCGTAATCGACGTAATCGTGCCTTCGATTCCTTTGGGCACCATAATTTTATGGCTGACGATTTCCGTTTCCTGCACGGTGCCGATAATATCCCCCTCGGCAACTACGTCGCCGACGGAAACGCAGGGCACGAACGTCCACTTTTTTTCGCGGTTTAACTTATTCACCGAAACCCCGCGGGAAATACGGTCGCCGTATTTGAAATACAACGCGGTAAGCGGGCGCTGAATGCCGTCGAATATGCCCGTAATCAGCCCCGGACCGAGTTCCGCGGAGAGCGGCTCGCCCGTGGAATAAACTTCTTCGCCTACGCCAAGCCCCGCGGTTTCTTCGTATACCTGCACCGAGGCTTTATCGCCGCGTAATTCGATGATTTCGCCGATCAGCCCTTTTTCGGAAACGCGCACCACGTCGTAAAGTTTCGCGTCCGCCATGTTTTCCGCCACGATGAGCGGACCGGATACTTTAATTGTCTTTCCTACCGTTGCCATAACTTTCGATGTCCTTCAAAGATTTATTCGTGTTTTACCTGCGATTGATTCGTGTTTTACCACGTCGGTTTTTTAACGCACGCCGCACGCGCCGCCGTGATTGTTGCCGCACGCGCCGCCGTAATATATAAACCGTAAACGTTATAATATGTTCACGCCGAGCGCGCGTTCCGAAGCCTGCTTCAACGTTTCCGCTCCGTAACCCGTCGAGCCGTTTTTCGAAGGAACGGCAAGCACCACGGGATACGCCGATTCGTCGAACCTCTTTAAAAAATCGGCAAGCGGTTGCGCAAGTTCCTCCGTGAGAAAAATAACCTGATACTCGCGCGCGATTTTACGCAGAATTTCCCGCGCCTGTTTCTCGTTATCGGCGGGAAACGCGTCCACGCCCGCCGCTTTGAATACCGTTATGCTGTCGCCGTCGCCTATAATCGCCGTCTTTCCCGTCATAACTTTGCTCCTTATTTTCTCCGCGCTTTTCAGCCGGAGCGTTGCGGCAAAACCTACCGCGTCATACGCCGCGCAGGCGCTTTTTAATCTCCGATTCCTTCATGCCGGCGTTTAAACAAACCAGGGCGATACGCACGTCGGCGCATTCCGTTTTGCGGCGCAGTACGTAATACAAAAACGGATCGGAACCCGTCAGTTCGTATTTTTTTCTTTCGAAAAAATCGAGTTCCGTCTGCGCCAGGCGCTTTTCCGCTTCCGCATAACTTCCCGTTTCTTTCACGCGTTTGTAAATATCAAACAAATCGCGCATGCGCGCGCCCGCCTTTCCGGACGCGCCCGTTTTCCGCGCCAGACTTTCCGCCTGCTCCGCGTTTTCCGCAAAGCAGAAGGCATAGTCTTCCGCGCGCAGTTTTCCGCCGCATACGAACTGCTCTTTCGCCTTTTCGAAATTCGCAGCGCGGAGCGCGGTAACGAGATTGGTGAGGTCCGCTTTTTCCGCCAGCAATTGTTTCAACGCGACGTGTTTTTTCAAAACGACCGCAAGATGATAAAACAGCGCCTTTTCAAACGCCGCGCCTATTTCCGCGCCTTTTCCCGCCGCGCCGTCTTTGCAGATTTTCTTCGCCTCCCGCACCGCCGATTGTAAATACGCAGGCAACGCAGAATAGTCGTCTTTCAGAAAACTTTCCTGTATGCGCGAAAGAGGAACGAGTCCTTCGTCCGCAAGCATGTTCGTTACGTCCGCGCCCGTGCAAGCCGCTTTAAAATACGCCTTTACGTTATGGCAATCGAGCGGAGAAAGAAAATATTCCTTTTCCGCCTCGCTTGCCGCGTATTCGCGGATAAAGGCGTTGGTTTCCGCCTCTTGCGCCGCAATCAACGTTTCTGCGGAACAATTCTCCTCCGCCGCGGCGGCCGCGCCGCCGAAGCCGCTTTCTTTTAACGCGCGCAAAGCGTTTTCCGCGTCCGTTTCGATGAGACGAAGCAGTTTTTCTTTGAGAAAATACTTCTCTTTGGCGGCGATTACGCCGTTAACGTACGTTCTTGCAATCACCCGTTTACTCCACAATAATTTTTACGCCTTATCGATTTCTTCCTTATCGATTGCTCGCCGCGTTATCTGCCATTGCCGAAAATCGCCGAAACAACGCCCGATTCGTGCTCTTCCATGTCGGCTTTAAGCAATGCGTCGAACGAAAGATCTTTATCCGCGGCTTTGCCCGAGAGATACATTCCGCCGTCGATCGAAACGCTTTTTTGCGCGGCGGAAAGCACGGAAAGTTTTTTTTGCGCGAACACGGGAAGGAGTTTCACCGATTTTTCGTAGGCGAAATTATCGGCGAAAATCACTTTGTCTCCCTCTTCGGCATACGCGCAAAGCAATCTGTTAAACAGTCGCAAAGTTTCTTCTTCGCTTAACTCCTGCAGCCGTTTTTTCGCCTGTGCGTACACAAATTCCACCGCGCGTTTACGCGCGGCAAGGCGAATCTTTTTCACGTCCAGCCGAGCGGCGGCGGCATAGCGTTCCGCAATGCGCTCCGCCCGTTTTTGCACGTCTGCTTCCGTTTCTCTGCGCAGATTTTCCGCGTTTGCGTTTGCGCCGCTTTCTATTTCGTCCGCTCTTTTTCTGCCCGCGGCAAGCAGTTTTTCCGCTTCCGCGCGCCCGTCCGAACGTATCTTTTCAACGATACTTTCCACACTCATTGTTTTGCACCCTGTTTGTTATGCGGCGCCCGTCAGATGGCGATTCCGCCCACCAGCATAATGGAAATGATTAAGCCCAGAATCGCATAGAACTCTATCATACCGGGGTAAACGATAAGTTTACCGGAAAGCGATTCCTGCTTGCCCACCGCATAAATACAGTTAGCGGCGCATTTCCCCTGCATCAACGCGGAGAAAAAGCCGGAAAGCGCCATAGGCATCACTGCGGCGAACACCGCCCAGCCGAGCGCCGTTTCCATTCCGGCGGCAAGTTTCGCCGAGGCGATTAACCCGATGATAAAGCCGTAAATTCCCTGCGTGGCAGGCAACAGCACAAGCACCATCACTTTACCGAACTTCTTCGGCTCTTCGCCCAGAACGCCTGCCGCCGCCGTACCCGTTTTGTACAAGCCGAGGCAGGAACCTACGCCGCAAAACAACACGCAGACCGCTATTCCGAACAACGCTATCATGTAACCCATAAAACATCCTCCGATTTTATCTCTTTTCTTTTTTTATTATTTCCGCATTCCGGCTTGTTTATTTTTTATCGCCGGACGCGTTTTTTGCCATGTTCCCGGCGCCGCGGCGCCGCTTCCCTTTACGCCGCCGCCGGAATTACGTTCGGCGCAGGCAGAAGATATACGTATTTCTGCGCGCTTCCCAGCGGCTTGAACAATTCGCCTTCGCCCTCGTAAAATCTGCCGAAAAATTCCACGTACTGTAACCGCGCGTCGTGGATATACGCGCCCAACAGGTTCATTGCCAGGTTAAACGCGTGCCCCGCCACCATCAGCAGCACGCCGCCGACGGCGGCAACGGGATTTCCGCCCGCAATCCACCGCACCGCGTTTGCGGAAATGATGTTCGCCACTACCGAGCCCGACAGAAGCAATCCGTAAAGCCGCGCGTAACTGAGCACGTCGGAAGCGTAGTTAATTACGCCGTACGCCGCGCCGAACCCCTTGGTGAATTTTCCTGATAATTTCTGACCGCGCCCCGCGGTAAGCACCGCTATCGCCAACGAAACGCCGGCGGTAATACCGCCGATTTTCCGCAACGCGGGAAGACGGCTCTCTTCCACAAACCCGATAATTGCAAGAAAAACGCCCGCGGAAAACACCGCCCATACAACGCCTTCGAACACGCCGCCAAGAACATCGCCTCTTCGCCAGCGTTGCACCGCGCGACAAATATACCCTGCAAAAATCTGCGCCACGCCGATTTCCATACTGATAATCAGAACGCTTGGAACGTTGATTCCCGCCAGCGACCACATATCCGACTGCATGTCGGGCATTATCGTAAAAGGCAGTACCGACAAACCGAGCAGAGAATTGAACAGCGCCCCCCACAGCACGGCGAACACGCCGGCGCAGGCAAACACCGCCGAAAGACGCTTGAAGCCGCTTTCCCTCGCGCGGTTTTTATACCAGATTAAACCGCCGCCTAACGCCATAATCAGTCCGTAGCCCATATCGCCGATGATAAAGCCCATAAACAGCGCGTAAAAGAAGCCCATCACGGCGTTCGGGTCGAATTCGCGCGAATTGGGTACGGAATACATATTGGTGATATTTTCGAAATTGCGCACGATTTTACCGTTTTTCAACAGCGTGGGAGGATTGTCCTCCGCCGTAGGTTCGCTGAATTCGAAATAGCATGCGCCCGTAACGCTTTCCAACGCGGCGCGCACCGTTTCCGCGCATTCCTCCGGCACGTACGCTTCAAGCAAAAACGTGCGCTCCGTAACGCGGATGTCGTCGCAGACGTTCTCTTTTTCGATTAAATATCCCAGGTAATCGGCATACGTTTTTAAAAACGGTATTTTTTTGGAAAGTTCGTAAAACTCCCCGGCGTTTTTTTCCGCCCGTTCCGCGTTTTTCTTCAAGCCTTCCGTCGCCGCTTCGTATATTTCCTTTCCCGTTTTACCGCCTTGTAACCCGCCGTTTTTTTCCGCCGCCTTTCCGGATTTTGCTTCGCGGGAAAGATACGGGCAATGCGCAAACGAGAAGGCGGAAAACAGTTCGTCCGCCTTTTCTTTTTCGCTCTTTAAATACGCGACGAGCACCACCGCGCCGCTTTCGCACGACGACAACTTCTGCGCCGCAAAATACAAAGCCTCTGTATCCGCCGCTTTATCCGCCGCGCCCTTCTTTTCGGCATTTTCGGCGTTATCGGCGTTATCGGCAATATCGGCATTTTCGGCGCTGTTTTCCGTCGCGCCGACGTTCTGCGTTGCCGAAGCGGAAAGCAGAGCGAAAAACTCTTCCTCTTTGGCGGCGGGCACTATGCCGAGTGCGAACGCAACGTTTTTCGTGGGGAAAAAATACGAAAAAGGCACTGTTAAAAACGCATAGGGCACAGCGTTTTTTTCTTCGCGTAACAGGGCGTTTTTTTCCGCGGCAAGCGCGGCTTTTTCTTCGGAAAGCGCACGCGTTTTCGCCATTATTTCGTCCGCCTCCGCGCCGCGTTCTTTCATCGCCATAAACGCGGAATACGAAACGTCGAACCCGTCCTTTAAAAAGTCGGGTTTCCGCCCGTGGTCGCGGGCGTAATTTTCGGCTTCTTTCGTAAGCAGTTCCAACGTGCCTTCCGCTTCGGCGGCGCGGCTTAACAACGCGTCGGCGTCTTTTGCGCAGACGCTCGTCCCCTCTTCCTCGCCATGCATTTTTATCTCGGCGGCGCGCGTTTTCTGCAATGCGTCCAGAATTTTATCTTTATCCGAAAGCATCGCCGCAAGATGTAGTTTTTGCATTTTTGCGATCATTTTCGTATTACCTGACTTCTTACCTTACTGTTTATCTTAACGCTTTATTTATCGTCGTTTTCGCCGTCGACGATACGTTTTACAATGCCGCTTACGGAAACGTCCGCGTTTTTCAGCGCTTCGCAAACGCTTTCTTCCGCTTCCGCGCGCGCTTTTTTCAATTCTTCGGCATAGCGCTTTTCGCATTGCGACGCGGCGAGACGGAGTTGCGTTTCCGAATAGGCTTTGCATACGTCCGCACTGGCGGATAAGGTGTTTTTCGCCCTGTCTTCCGCCTCTTTCACAAGCAGATCCGCCTGCGCCGCAGCGCGCTCTTTTTCCTGCGCCGCCTGCCGTTCCGCGTCCGTAATCGTTTCTATCAGTTCCGTTTTCATACGCTTTTAACCCTTTCCTCCCGCCGCGCGCCGTATACTCGTCCTCATGCGTTGCGGCCCTGCAACGGCGCTTTTTGTATTATATCGTATTTTCCCGCTTTTGTCAACCGCTGCGCCCCTGCTTTTTGTGAAATCCGATTTGCCCGAATATCGTTATTTTCCGGCAATTTTAAACGACTGAAACTTTGTTTGCCTACTCCCATTCGATGGTTGCGGGGGGTTTCGAAGTAATGTCGTACACCACGCGGTTGGCGTGTTTCACCTCGTTTACGATACGCGTGGATATTTTTTCCAGAACGTCGTACGGAATACGCGCCCAGTCGGCGGTCATGGCGTCCACGCTGGTAATCGCGCGCACGGCGATAACGTTTTCGTACGTGCGGAAATCCCCCATCACGCCCACCGTAGGCGAG
>JAQYLE010000009.1 GCA_028720205.1 Clostridia bacterium | reverse complement strand
TTTTTTTTTTTGTTTTTACTTTGTTTTTTTTGCGCGCATGGGCCGAAAAACGGCTCTTTTTTAGAACCGTTATTATTCTATCACACTTCTTCCCGTTCGTCAACGATTTTTTGCGGCGACTGAACGAGTTTTTCGCATTTTTCGCGTTTTTGCCCGATTCTCCGAACTTTTGCTCTTTTTAATTTACGCTTTTCCTGCGCAACCGAGTACGTCTACGATTTTGTGTTTCACCATTTCTTTCATCATCACGCGCGCGTCGCCGAGATACTGACGGGGATCGAAATGATCGGGATGTTCGGCAAAATGCTTGCGGATCGCCGCCGTGAACGAAACGCGCAGGTCAGAATCGATATTGATTTTGCATACCGCCATCTTCGCCGCCTTTTTCAGTTCCGATTCCGGAATTCCGATAGCGTTGGGCATACTGCCGCCGTATTGGTTAACGATCGCCACTTTATCCTGCGGCACGGACGAAGCGCCGTGAAGCACGATGGGGAAGCCGGGCAGGCGTTTGCCTACCTCTTCCAGAATATCGAGGCGAAGTTTAGGGTCCTGCCCCGGTTTGAATTTATACGCTCCGTGCGAAGTGCCGATGGCGATGGCGAGCGAATCGATCCCCGTTCTTGCCGTAAACTCTTCCACTTCGTCCGGCGAGGTAAACAGCGCGTCGTCCGCCGCCACATGCACGTCGTCCTCTACGCCCGCGAGTTTGCCCAGTTCCGCTTCGACAACCACGCCGTGATCGTGCGCGTATTCCACCACTTTTTTGGTGATCGCGATGTTTTCTTCCCAAGGTTTGGAAGAAGCGTCGATCATTACGGAAGTAAAACCGCCGTCGATCGAGGCTTTGCAGATCTCGAAATCCGCGCCGTGATCGAGGTGCATCGCAATGGGAATATCGGTGGTTTCCACCGCCGCTTCCACCAGTTTTTTAAGGTAAACGGGGTTGGCGTACTTTCTCGCGCCGGCGGAAACCTGTAAAATGACGGGAGATTTCTCTTCGTTCGCCGCTTCCACAATCGCCTGAATCATCTCCATATTGTTCACGTTGAACGCGCCGATCGCATAGCCGCCGGCGTAGGCTTTTTTAAACATTTCGGTTGTTGTAACCAAAGGCATAAGGGTTGTCCTCCTAAGCTATTTTCTATATATCCTGAAATATTATACCTTATCCGTTGAAAAAAAGCAAGAGTTTAGGGCTTTCCGCCAAAAAATTCACCTGTATTTTTCCAAAAGAAATTTTTGAAAAATTTCTCCGCGGTTTATCGTATTATCCCGCACCCCTGCGTTTTCGCCGTACACAATAAAAGCGACGACCGGGAAAGTTTTCCGATCGTCGTTCCGCATTTTTTTTACGCCTGTTCCGCTACGGGATACACGCTTACTTTCTTCTTGTCTTTGCCCATTCTTTCATAGCGTACAACGCCGTCCGCCAGGGCAAACAGCGTATCGTCGCCGCCCTTGCCTACGTTCGTGCCGGGGTGAATCTTCGTGCCTCTCTGGCGAACGAGAATGTTTCCCGCAAGCACGTTCTGCCCGTCGGAACGCTTCGTGCCGAGGCGTTTCGCCTCGCTGTCGCGCCCGTTGTGCGAAGAGCCCGTACCTTTTTTATGAGCGAATAAACTGATGAAAATCATTTTTATTTCTCCTTGATAATCTTTTTCTTTGCCGGCAACGCGCCGTTGCCCGCCCTTCTTACGTTTCTTACAGTTCGATCTTTTCGATCTTTACCGACGTAAACGGCTGTCTGTGACCTTGTTTTTTACGCTCGTTCTTCTTGGCTTTATACTTGAAAACGATGATTTTCGAGGCTTTGCCCTGCTTCACGATCGTACCCGTCACCTTTGCGTTTGCCGTATCCGCGCCCGTTTTGATAACGTCGCCGTCGGAAACCATAAGAACTTTAAACGATACTCCGTCGCCTTCCGCGCCGGCAAGTTTTTCAAAACTCACCACGTCGCCTTCCGCCACCTTATACTGTTTGTTGCCGTTCTCGATGATTGCGTACATATTTTTACCTCCTCTTTCCAGTCTCGAAGAACCCGAGGCGTCCGCTTTTTGTACTGCCGCCGCGGTTTTTCCGCGCCGTAATTGCAAAAAAAGACGAAACTTAAAAAGCCCGTTTCTGTCGGCTCGGGTAATACTATACCATAGATAGAACAAAAAAGTCAAGCGTTTTTGCCGTCGTTTCTTCGTTTTTGCCGAGTTTTTATCCGTTTTCGCCCGTTATGTTGCGGCTTTATCGCATTCCGACGTTTATTTACGGGGCTCGCGTATAAAAAACGCGAACGTCGCGCAAAGTAACAATATAGTATATAGTCGTTCCGAAAAATGCGGCGCGACGAAGGAGAAGAACGCGATGGAAGAAAACAAAGAACGTAAAAAAAGCGAAGAATTGCTTGCGGAAGTGTACAGAAACTGCCAGTTGGCGTTGGAATCCATTTCCGACGTATTGCCCGAAGTTGAGGACGAGGCGTTAAGAGAAGAAATCACCCGTCAGCACGAGGAATACGAAAAAATCAGCGCGAAAGCGGCTGTGCTCGCCAAAGACAAAGCGTTGGAAGTAAAAGAACCCAATCCCATGAAAAAGGCGATGATGTGGACGTCGGTTAAAATGAACACGCTGGCGGATAATTCCCGTGCGCATATCGCGGATATGATGATTCAGGGCACGGTGATGGGGATTACCTCTTTAAAAACTTCGTACGGCGAACGCCCGGAAAACGACGATAAAGAAATTTCCGCGCTGGCAGGCGAACTCATCGCTCTGGAAGAAAATTTCGAAGAACGGCTGAAAACTTTTCTGTAATTCTTTCGTAAAATGCAAATAACCGACTTGCCGCAAAGGCAAGCCGGTTGTTTTTTATGCGGTTATCGCTACGCTCTTTCCTATCCGAACGCGCGCTTACCCCTCTTGCGCCGTTAAAAAAGCAAGGCGGATTATCTCTTCGAGAATTGAGGAGCGCGACGGGCTTTTTTAAGGCCGTATTTCTTTCTTTCTTTCGCGCGCGGATCGCGGGTTAAGAACCCTGCTTTTTTCAGCGCGGGACGGCTGTTTTCTTCCGCTTCGAGAAGCGCTCTCGCAATGCCTAAACGAATCGCGCCGGCCTGACCGGTATATCCGCCGCCTACCACGTTTACGATTACGTCGTATTTGCCTTCCGCCTCCAAGAGAGCGAGGGGCTGTTTTACGATGTATTGCAACGTACCCTGCGGGAAGTAATCTTCAAACGTACGATCGTTAATCACGATCGATCCGCTGCCGGCAGGAATCAGACGCACGCGGGCAATCGCTTTTTTTCTTCTGCCCGTTCCCCAGAACTGAATCTTCTTTTTTACATTCGCTTTTGCCATTATCCTCTCTCCTTAATCAACTTTGAGCACTTCGGGCTTCTGCGCTTCGTGGTTGTGCGTTTCGCCTTTGTATACTCTGAGTTTTTTAATCATGGCTCTTCCCAGACTGTTTTTGGGAAGCATACCGCGCACCGCTTCGTATACGGCGAGATCGCTTTTTTCTTCCATCATTTTTTTGTAAGAGATCTCTTTCAATCCGCCGATATAACCGGTGTGGTATCTGTAAAATTTATTTTCCGCCTTCTTGCCCGTAAGAGTCGCCTTGTCGGTATTGATCACGATTACGAAATCGCCCGAATCGACGTGAGGGGTATAAGTAGGCTTATGCTTTCCGCGCAGGATGAAAGCCACGCGGGACGCAAGACGTCCGAGAGGCACTCCCGCGGCGTCGACGACGTACCACTTTCTTTCAACCGTTTGGGCGTTTGCCATATAGGTCTTCATATCGTATTACTCCTTATTCGTCTGTATTTTCCGTATTTTCCGGAACGGTCGAGCCGAAAATAACCCGCGCCTTTTCTTTAACGGGGAAAAGTTGCGCAGCGCCTCCGCTCTTCCTTCAACTTGCCTACTAATTATATTATGATTGCAAAAATCCGTCAAGTTGTTTTGCGTCGTGTTTTTCAACTTTTTTTATTTTTTCCGAAATTTTTTCTTTTTTTTGCCGCGTCCGGTTTGTCCGAAGCGCTTTTTTGTTGTATTTACCGCCTTAGTTTCGCGCTTCCGGCGTGTTCTCAGCCGTCAGAACAATAAAATTTTCAACCCGATGAGAAGAAGCACCGCGCCGCCTAAAATTTCCGCTTTATCGGCAAGTTTGTTGCCGATGAGTTTGCCCAACCGTACGGAAAGCAGGCTTAAAAGAAACGTAACGAAGCCGATCACGGTTACCGACCAGCCTATCGCGGGAAAAAGTCCCTCGCTCATCGCCGCCATTTTAAGCGATATGCCCACGGCGAGCGCGTCGATAGAAGTGGCGAACGCCTGCGCGAGCATTTCGCCGAACGAGAGAGTTTTTTCTCCGCGCGGTACGCCTTCCTGCTCGTTTTTCGCCTCTTTTTTTTCTTTTATACTGTCGGCAATCATTTTTCCGCCGATAAACGCCAGCAATAAAAACGCCGCCCACGCCGAAATTTTTTCGAACGCCTCGCGGAAAGCGCCGGAAACCGCCTCGGTAACGTAATACCCTATCAACGGCATCACAGCCTGAAACAAACCGAACAAAAAAGCCGTTAAAAGCGTTGTTTTCGCACCGGGTTTTACCGTCATGCCGTTCGTCATGCTCACCGCCGCCGCGTCCATCGAAAGCGCCACCGCCAAAAGCAATACGTCAAAAAAATTCATATTTTATCCTTCGCCGCCTTACGCGGCAATGTTCCGCCGGCATTCCGGCGCGGACGGAACCGCTTTTGTTTTACTTGTCTGCCGCCGTATTTACTTTACCGTATTTACAAGTTTGCCCGTACGTTTTGTATGCAGACGGCTTTTCCCTCGCCCGCGCGCACGCGAGCAATAAAATCCTCTTCGCTTTTCAGCGGCGTTTCAAACGCCGTGCCCGCAAGCGTCTTCTGCCCGAACGGGCGGTGCATGTCGCTCCCCGCCGTAGTCGGTTTATGATACGCTTTCGCGTACGTCTGCGCCAGAAAGTTGCTGCGTTCGTCTTCGCACGCGTTGCATGCCTCGGTGCCTTCCGCCCCCGTAAACAAGCGGATATGATCGATATAATCGCGTTCGCGGAAAGGATGCGCCTGCACGATAAACGCGCCGCGCTCCTTTGCAAAAGTTATAAATTCGCTCGTTTTTAACGAAAGTATTTCGGGAAAGCGCTTCAATGTTTCCTCGTTCCAGCCGTACAGCAGCAAATCGGAGCCGCGGTAAGAATATTCCAAACCGAAAAACACCTGTAAGCCGCGTCCCGCGCGTTGCGCCGCCTCTTTCACCTTGCGGTATCCTTCGCAAAACAAAGCCACTTTTTCTTCATACGAACCTTCCGGCAATAAATCGTGCACCGTAGTATTGCCGTTTAAAAAATGATCGGTTACGAAAATACCGCTGAACCCGTTTGCCGCATACATATCCGCAATTTCTTCGGCGCTTCCCGCGGCGCACTTGCTGGAAATCGCCGTGTGGCAATGCGTTTCGTATAAAAACATTTTTCCGCCTCCGTTTTTTAAAGCCTTTTTATTTTAGCACAAAAGCGCTTTACTTGTCAACGCGCTTTTGGTATAATTAACGCGTTACCTGTAATTAAAATGCGGAGCGGAAAATATGCCTTTTACTGTAATATTAAAAAAGACGGAAGAAAAACGAATCGCCGCGGGACATCCGTGGGTATACGCCAACGAAGTACAGAAAATCGAAGGAAAAGACAAAAACGGCTCTCTCGCCACGGTGCTCTCTTCAGACGGGCGTTATCTCGGCAAAGGATATATCAATCACGCCTCCAAAATTCTGGTGCGTATCTTTATCCGCGGCAGCGAGGAGGACGGCGAAGAACTGTACCGCCGCCGTATTCTGCGCGCCGTGGAAAACCGCCGCAGGCTGGGTTATGACAACTGCTATCGCGCGGTATTTGCCGAAGCGGACGATCTGCCGGCGCTTATCGTGGATAAATACGCCGATATTTTATCGGTTCAGTTTTTATCGCTGGGCGTTTATCGGCGCAAAGATATGATCGTGCGCGTGCTTGCGGATATTTTCCGCCCCAAAGGCATTTACGAACGGTCGGACGCAGCCGTGCGCGAAAAAGAAGGGTTGCCGCAGGAAAAAGGCGTACTGTACGGCGAAGTGCCGGACGAAGTGATCGTGGATGAAAACGGCCTGAAGATGTCCGTCGACGTGAAAAACGGACAGAAAACGGGGTACTTCCTCGATCAGAAGGAAAACCGCTTCGCTTCCCGCCGCTATATTTCGGGCGGGCGGGCTCTGGATTGCTTTTGCAACGGCGGCGGTTTTTCGATGAATCTTGCCGTGAAAGCAAAAGAAGTGATCGCCGCCGATATTTCTCCGCTCGCCTTACAGACGGTGGAGCGCAACGCGGCGTTAAACGGATTTACCAATATAAAAACGGTGCAGGCCGACGTGTTTTCATTGCTTCGCGAATATAAGAAAGCGGGCGAAAAATTCGACCTGATCGTGCTCGATCCCCCCGCGTTCTGCAAGAGCGCGGCGGAAGTGAAAGACGCCTGTCGCGGCTATAAGGACATTAACGTTACGGCAATGAAACTTCTGAACGAAGGCGGTATTTTAATCTCCTGTTCGTGCTCGCACTATATGACGGCGCCGCTGTTTGAAAAGACGCTTTCGGAAGCGGCGAAAGAAAGCGGCAAACGCGCGCTGTGCCTGGAAATGCGGACGCAATCGCCCGATCACCCCGCGTTATTGAACGAGGAAGAAACGTCGTACCTTAAATTTTTCGTATTGCAGATTTTTTCGTTAACATATTGAAAATCGCTTTACGCATAATAAAAAAAATGATATAATAATCATAATCCGATTAATTACGACAAAGAGGAGAAGAAATGGACGAATCTTACGAAAACAAGCAAAACGAAATCGGCATTTCCGATATATTCCGCGTTTTGCTGAAAAAAATCCGCTTGCTGATTATCGTTTTTATCATCGGCGGCGTCGTCGGCGGGCTATTCGGCTTTATCAGATATAAAGACGAAAAGTACTACGGGGCGGAAGTGAAATACGAAATTTCCATTATGGCTACGACGTATACTTATCAGGCTAACGCGGTCGTGGATAAAAAACCCGCCAACGCGCCCAGTTACGTGTATAAACAGGAACATATTTCGATGCTTCTCGATCACCTCGGTTCAGAACAGTTTCTGGCGGAAATCCTTAAAGAAATTTACCCCTCGGCGGTAGAAAACGTAACCGTATTAAAAGACGGAAAACAGGTGATCGACCTCGATTCCGCCACAGTTTCGGAAGAGGCGAAAAACACGTTCGTTACCTATTTGTCGTGGTTAAAATCCGCCATAACGTTTTCGTTCGATCACGACGTAAACCCCAACGCTTTTTCCATGCTCGTTTCGGTAAAGGGCGACGCTGAAAAAGCTTCCGAATTGCTTGCGGCGGCAAGGACGCTGGTGCCCGAAGAAGTTTCGGGTACGGTAGACGAAGAGGGCAACGTAGTAAAAAAGGGCAGAATCATCGTTCCGGACTCTTCCGGCACGCTGAATAACGACGGTTCGGGGATAATTACCCGTTACACGGCGGAATGCGACCCGATGACGCTGATCCGCTCTCACAGGTTAAACGCCGGGAATACACAGAAAAAAACCGTTCTTTTCGCCGCGATTTTCGCGCTCGGCGCATTGCTTGTCGCGTGCGTTACGGTTGTGGTGGCCGATCGTTCCGACGAACGGCTCCGCGATTACGACGCCTTTGCCAAGTCCGTCGGTATACCCGTGTTGGGCGTTATCCCCTCGATCGACGAACTTGCCGATCAGATGAATACGAAACAAAATAGTAAAGGGGAAACAGACAAATGAGGTTTTTGGGTTTTTTAAATCAACGAAACGCCGCAAGAAAAAGCGCGGCAAAAACGGCGAAAGATAGCGGCAGATCTTCTTATCTTATCAACGATTCCTCTCCTTTCGCGATTACGGAAGCGTTCCGTTCGTTAAAAATGGCTATTTCCGTTTCGATGGCGAAAGAAAACGACGGGCTGGGGCAAAGTTTTCTGTGCACGTCCTCCTATCCCGCCGAAGGCAAAACCACCGTGGCGGCAAACACCGCGCTGATGCTTGCCCAATCGAACGTAAAAGTAGTGCTTGTGGATACCGATTTACGTGCGGGTAGAATTTCAAAATATTTTAAAATTCCCCAGACTCCCGGGCTTTCCGATTATCTTTCCGGGCACGCTTCGCTCAGCGACGTGCTCGTTCAGACTTCCCTTAATCCCAATTTATACGTTATCTGCCGGGGCACGCATACGGCTCGCCCGTACGAACTGCTGGCGGATCACGTTTTCGCCGATCTGAACGAAAAACTCAAAAAAGACTTTTCTTACGTGTTGTACGATTCCCCTCCGGTCGGTCTTGTCTCCGACGCGCTTGCCGTAGCGCCCGTTGCGGACGGTACGTTCCTTGTTACGCGCTATGAGCATTCGTATCAGAGCGAGATACGTTCCACGGTAGAAGCGTTGCGATTTGTAAAAGCAAATATTCTCGGCATCGTCGTCAACGATTTCCGTCCCGACCGCCTTGCGAAAAAGTCTTCGCATTATACTCAGTATTATTACTCGTATTATTCCGGCGATAAGCAAGAGAAAAACAATCCCGCCGAACGCGCGGACGAGAAGAAAGCAACGTTAAAATAATACGGAAAGCAACAAAAAAATCGGTTTTTCCCTTTGCGGAACAGCCGATTCTTTTTTTATCTTCTTTTTCAAACTCGCGCGTAAAACGCGCATAGACCAAGCGGCCCGATTATTCTTTCGTTTCGGCGCTTTCTTCGTCTTTCCCGTTCGTTGCGCTTTGTTCCAAGCCCTTTTTAACGCCTGCCGCCGCGGCTTTCGCCGTCGCTTCCACGGCGGGAGATATATCCTTCGCCGCTTCGTTGATAACGGGCGACATCTCGTCTTTCATGTAGCGCGCAATTTCGCGGTGAAAACCGGTCAGCGTCATCGGAAGTCCGAATGCAAACAGCGGAAATCCTACGAAAAACGCCCAGAATTTTTCAGGTTGACGCCACTGAGACGTCGCGATGAAAAAGTCCACGGCGCCTACGATGATAAACGCTATTCCGCCGATCAACAGAATCAGCCCCGTAATCTTCATTGCCAGTTTAAATTTTTCGTGTCTGTTTTTCATTGTCGTTTCTCCGTGAAATTTTATTGTTGTTTCGCCGCTTCCGCCGCTTTATTAGCGGCGCTCTCCGCGTCTTTTTTGCGCTGATACCTTACCAGGAGATACGCGACCGCCGCGCCGATGGCAAACAGAGCCGCACCCAGCCATAAATCTTTCCATACGATTCCCGTCGCCGCCCATTGTTTATATACGGCGAATATTTCCACGTTGCAGAACATTGCCGCAATCGAGCCGAGCGAAAGCCCCACGATTAAAAAATAAGCGGTTTGCCGCGCTTTTTCAAACGTCTTTGTCAGCGCGCCCGAAGCAAAGAAAATGCCGCAAAGAAATCCTATGCCCAAAGCCGCGTACGTTAAGAAAATAATCGGATTTTCTTTCCAATACGTAACGTGCACGCTTTCCACCAGCGGCGTAAAATAACCGATTGCCATTAAAATAGCGGAAGCGGAAAGCCCGGGCACCACCTGCGTAAGTCCCACCGCGGCGCCTACGGGCAAGCACAGCGCGATGCGCCACCATACGGAAAAATCTTTGTTTCCGCCGCCCGACAGAAATACCGAACAAAGCGCCACCGCAACGGGAACGCACACGCCCGTTAAAAACAAGACGACGCGTTTTTTCGTGAGACGCGCGCCTTTCAGTTCGTCCTTCACGGCGGGGAACGCGCCGCACATCAGCCCCGCAAACCCGCCCACCACGGCGAACGGAATGTATTCCAGCGCTTTCTGCACGGTAAAAAAGCCTGCGGCAAGCCCCAGAACAATGCCTAACGCTATGGGCAAAAGAAAGAAAAAGCAACGTTTGAACTGCTTGAAAAGATTGGATACGGCATATAAAAACGCGTCGTATAATTTAAAAATAATCGCTACGGTAGAGCCGCTTATGCCGGGTACGATTACCGCAAGCCCCACGAAAAAACCGAGCAACGCGCTTTTACACCAGGTTTTTTTGTTATACCTGATCAGCGCTTTTTGCAAATCTTCCTGCATTCTTTAACTTCCTTAACCGAATTCTTTAACAACTTAATATAAAAAGCCGCGCGGGCAGGCGTTTTTTTACGGATCTCCTGCGAAACGCCCGTCTTTTACTTTTTCATTATACAGAAATAACGCCCGTTTGTCAAGGCGATACGCCGATATTTTTTATCGGATACGCGCCCGATTTGCCGTGAAAAGATATACGCTACGCAATTTTTTGCAAAAAATTGTTTTTTTCGGGCGTTTTTTTTCTTTTTCGCGTAAAAAATTATAGTACAATGCAAGAAAAAAAGAGGCTGTAAATCTATGATTTTTATTAAAAAAATGTGCGTGCTGCGCCAGATGCGTCCAGGTTTTTCGGGCGACGGTAAACAGGTGGGCGGCGTGGTAAAAGCGGAACAGTACGGAAAAAGCCTGTCGGTAGAAGTTTCCGTGGTGGGGTTTGCGCCCCTCGCCGCAGGAGAATATTATGCGATTATCGCCGATTCTTACGACCGCGTGGAACTTCTCCCCCTGCGCGGAAAAAGTCTGTTCAATCTTATCTCCGAATTAGACGTATCCGAAGGTTTTTGCGCCGTGATCTGCCTTGTAAAAAACGGAATTACTCCGCTTGCCTACGGCGTCAGCGGCAATCGGCAATACGATTTTGAAAAACTCATTCGTTCCGTTCCCGCCGCGTTCGATAAAGGAGATTTCCGCATCGCCGTAACGCAGGCGTTCCCCGAAGGCGAGCGTCTGCGGGAAACAACCGACGAAACGCAGCGCACCCTCCGGGGAAAAACGGAAGACGGGAAAAAACAAGAAGAAAAAGACCGCCCTTCGCAGGCAAACGAGGGATACAACGACGAAACGATTGCCGAAAACGATTATTACCGCGAGGCGCAAAGCAAAGCGCGAAGCGAGCAGAAAAACCGCTATGCGGCTGAGGAGAAAGATGATGAACGCGGACAGATTGTTGAACGTAATGAAGATGCGGGCGCTGCAAATCCGCATGAAACAAAAGAAAAAAACGCGGGGAAACCGGCTGCAGACGATGAAGATGCTGAAAACGTACGCCACCCGTTTAACGGGAAAAGCGAAGCGTATTACCGTACGGTAAAAGACGAAATCGACGAACTGTTTAATAAGTACGAATCGGACGACACGCTTTCCGGCGCGTTTCCCTTTTCGAAGTGGGTAAAAGTAAAAGAGGCGGATAAAGCGGAATACCTTATCGGCATAATTTACGAAGAAGCGGCGCCTCTGTATATCTGTTATGCCTTCCCCGCGGAAAATAAGGACGAACCGCCCGAGGACGTTGCGGAAACGTGCGCGTTCGTGCCTCTTTCGCCGTTTGAAAACGCCGACGGCTGTTTCGTGATTTTTCAAAGCGCCGCCACGGGCGAATGCGTAAAGTTAAAAGAGGCCTGACCGCCTGAAAAGAGGCCGCGCCTGCGCCGCGTATTCTGAACGCCGCGTCGCCTGCAAAACCGTCTTGTTTCAAACGTGCGCCGCGCCCTTTTCCTTAAACGGGAAAGGGCGCGATTTTGAAAAGTTAGCAATTTTAAACTGCGTTCAGCCGGGATATAATTACTCGTCCACGTAATAAAACGATTCGTCCGCTTTACGCTTCACCCGTCTGAAAGTGCCGATGGTTTCGTTTACGGTTTCCACAAACGCAAACGTGTCGGGGTATTTTCTTACGATGTTTTCGAAATCGACAATCTGATGTTTTCCCACCACGCAGATAATCACGTCGCGTTCGGTATTGCTGTACACGCCCGTGCCGATGAGTTTCGTGGCGCTGTGCTTTAATTTTTCCACAATCTCTCTGTCGATTTCTTCCGCGTGTTTGGTAATAATTAAAAATTTATAAGCCGACTTCACGCCCTGCAAACCGCGATTCGCCATAAAAGACGAAATAAAACAGTGTAAAACGCACATACATACGGGTTTATAATCGTGAATCACCGCGCCCGTTACGGGGTCGGTCTGCGTAAATACAAAGTACGAAGCAACAGCCACCATGGCGTTCAGCGCGAATACGACCCAGAAAAAATTCAGATACGGATTCTTCTTGTTCACGTACTTCGAAATGATATCCGTACCGCCCGTGGAGCCGTTTCTGCGGAACGCCGCGCCGTAGGCGATGCCGCCCAGCACGCCCGAAATCAGCACGGGATAAATCGTATCCGCGCCGTTCGTGCAATAGCGGAAATTTTTCAGAATCGCCGTTTCTTTTAAAAACTGATAGATCGCCGAATAAATAAAGCAATAAACAAACGTTTTCACCGCGTATTCTTTATCCGTGAAAAAGTATGCGAAAATACAAAGCGGAATATTGATGAGCAACGACATATACGCCAGTGAAAAAGTTCCGCCGGTAAGATGTTCCACCATGGCCGCCACGCCGTTTAATCCGGCCGGTGCAAAATTGTTCTGCATTACGAACAAATCGTAGTCCAGCGCCATAATCACCGCCGCCGCGGCGATAATCGCATAATCGGCGACGGTGCGCTTTATCTTCCTCCGTTTCGCCGCGCCGTTTGTTTTTCCCGTTACGCCCGCATTGTTCCGCGCGCGCTCCGCCCTATCGTTCTGCCGTTCCCGTTCTTCTTTTATCTGTCGCATCGTTCTGTTCTCCGCGCCTTACTTCCGTCCGTTTTTTCACACCGTTTTTTTATTTCGCTTCTTCGTCGCGCCAACGGCGGAAATTGCCCGAAACACCCGTCACTTCGGAATAATACACGAACGTATCGGGATATTTTTTTAAAATATTCAGAAATTCGGGAATCTGCCGCAGGTTAACGACGGAAAAAATCACGGCGCTTTCGCTTTCCGTAAACATACCGCGGCTGTCCACCACGGTAGCGCCGTGTTTTAACGTATAGAGAATTTCGTTTCTGATTTCTTCGGGGTGTTTGGTAACGATTTTGAATTCCGCCGCGTTGCGGTTATCCTTCATAAACGCCGCCGCCGTGCGTTCGTACACGAACATCTGCGCCACCGCAAGCAGAATACTGTCTAAATCTTTATATACCAGGTACGAAAAAGCGATTGTTACGTAAGAAATCAACGCAATGATTCTTTCCACGTTAAGATACGGGCGCTTTTTCTGAACCATACACGCCACAATATCCACTCCGCCCGTGGAAGCGCCGATTTTCAACAGCATTCCGCCGCGCGCGCCCAGTAATATACCCGAAAATATCGCGGGTAGCAATCTGTCGGTTTCGGCGTGATACTGATAAAAATCCGCCTGTTCCAATATAATCAGGAACAACGCGTTCAGTATCGTAAACGACACCGTTATAACAACGTAACGGCGCTTTAATATAAAATAAGCCGCAACCAGAAGCGGCAGGTTCAGAATCAGCGAATACCAGCCCGCGCTGATATGCGTGGTCTCCTGCAACATGGTGGCAACGCCGTCCATGCCTCCCGGAGCGAATTTCGCGGGGTATACGAACACGTGAAATCCCAGAGCCGACAGCACCGAAGCGACAAGCACCACCGCGCAATCGCTGAAAAATCTTTTTCGGGCGGCGTTTTTGGAAAGTTGTTCTGCCCGCGTTTTTTTTCCGTCCGATTCGCTTTCCTTTTCCGCTTGATGTTCCGACGACATGTTTTTACCTCTTGCCGAACTCGTCCGTGTTTTCTTATTCTGTTTCGGCGCACTATATTATACGCCATTTTTAAACTTCTGTCAACGGCTTTTTTGTTAAATAACACGTTCCCGTGCGCAAAACGCACGGGAAATTTCGATTATATCGGGGCGAAAAATTCGTTTTTCCCCGGTTCCTCTTTTTCGTCCGGATTTTACGGTATGCCGCGGCGCTTTTTCTCTTTTTTCGGCAGCTTCTCTTTTTATGCAGAAATACAGCAGTATTCCCGCCGCAAACAACAACGAATAATACCCGGCGATACTTAAGGCAAAATAATAGCGCCGGGTAATGCCCAACCATGCGTTATATACGGCGAACGCCGCCGTTGCGCACACGGAAATCATGCCGTCGTTTTTAAAGATAAGTTTGTATAAGCCCGTCTCTTTAATCGGTTTCATCTTATTTTTCCGATTCGACCGGCAAAAATCCGGCAATCAACGCAATCACTTCATCGGCCGGTTTTTTGCAATCGAGTTCCACCCACTTCATTATCACCGCCAACACGCCGGAAAAATAATACGCAAACACGTACGGCTGATCTTCGGCGGCTACGCCGAACCGTTTCAGCACGGGCAAAAAAACGTTTTTATACATCTTCTCAAACGTTTCTTCCGTCTTAAAAAGACCGCCCTTCTCTTTCATCAGGCGGAATACGTTTTTATTTTCTTTCACAAACGCCAGATACGGCGTTAAGTATTTCGGAGTAACCAGAAAACTCTCTTCTTTGCTTGCGCCTTTTACGTCGAACTCCGCGCCGCCGTTCACGAAAGCGTCGCGAAAACGACGGTTGATCATTTCCACGCTCTCCCGCAACAAATCGTCCATGCTCTCGTAATGCAGATAGAACGTGGAACGGTTGACACCCGCTTTCTTGCAAACTTCCTTTACCGTAATATATTTATAATCTTTTTTCTGCAACAACAACAGTAACGCCTCGTCCATGCAACGCGCGGTATTTAAATACTTGCTCTCGTTTTTATTCACTTTTCTCCTCCCGGGCTGCTTCGTCGCGTCTTTCGCCGATTGTTTGTCTCTTTCTTCTCATTATAGCGCTTTTTCCCTTTTTATCAAACGGTTCGGTTATAGCCGAAACTTCCTCCCGTAAGGATTTGTCGGGGGGAAGATAAACACGGCGCTCCGTTTGCGTCAAATTCTTATTTATCCGATTCTTCTTCGGCGATTTCTTTGGCAAGGCGCAATATGTCGGACGCGTATTTTTTCTTGCCTTTTTCCAGCAGTTTTTTATATACGGGATAATTCACGCCTACTCCCGCGAGCCCCGCCGCGCCGATTACTATGCCGAGCGCCACCGTTCCCGTAGTACCCGCGCCGATTACTTTCATCGCCAAGCACATGCCTATGCCCAATATCAGCGCCGCCGCGATACCGAAAGTATAGGCAAAAACGCCGGCGGGTAACTTCGCGCGCCTGTCGAGTTTTTTCAGTTGCAACACTTTCGTGGCGTCTTTCATCGCATATTCGTTCGCGACGGATTCCGCATAAATTTTGTCTGTATTCATTTTTAATGCCTCCGGAAATTTATTTTTGTACCTTAATTATAACAGACGAAACAACTAAACGGAACGACAAACACGGCTTGAAACGTCGATTTCTGAAATTTTTTAATGAATTTCACAAACGATAAAACCGCCCGCGATGCGCACGGGTATGTCGACAATTTTTTTTCAACGTTCATATAATAACGGATAGGAGGGCTTTATTATGCTTAATTTATTTTTCAACGGCAATGCAAACGGAAATTCAGGTCAGGGCGGCGTGATGGATTTCGAAACGCTGCAAAACGCACGCAAGGATTTAATCGGGGAACTGGAAGCCATTATTCAGTACGACGACCACTTACATAAAACCAACGTCGACGTTGCCAAATCCACCTGGATCAACATAAGAAACGAGGAAATCGTACACGTCGGCGAATTGTTAGGCTTATTGCTGTATCTTGCGCCTTATCAGAAACAATATATCGAACAAGGCTTAAAAGAATTCGACGAACGCGTAAATAAAAAATCCTGAAAAAACTCCTGAACCATCGAACCATTACATTGTAAACTTATTCCGATTTTATCGACTTTGCCGATTTTATCGACTTTGCCTACAGTCCGGCGATACGTTCTGCTTTGATCATTATACAACGAGTCCGTCTTTCCGCCGGACTCGTTGTTTTTATGCTATTTGTTTTTGTTACGTTTCCGAAAACGTGAAACGGGAGTTCTGCAAAGCGTTTCCGCGGGCGAACGAGGCGTTTTTCGGCGCGGAACGCGATACGGCGCAGGTATAGCAGGTGTATTTCAGGCTTTTTATAAGGAACCCAACGTAATGCGGCATTGAATCCGCCAAAAAATATTTCGATTATTCGGGAAGACGACAGACGTCTGTCCATCCCTCGTGCGGCGCGTATTTTTCAAGTTCGGCAACGGTCAAACGCACTGCGGAGTTGCAACTGCCCGCAGCAGGATAAACGAAATCTCCGCTATCTTTATTGCCTGTTTTCAGCGATACGTCAAGAAAAATTTTAACTCCCTCTTTTACGCAAAACGGACAAACTCCGCCCGCTGCGTGCCCCGTGGCTGCTTCCACTTCTTCGAAAGGAATCATTTTTGCTTTTTTATGAAACGTGGCTTTAAATTTTACGTTGTCCGCTTTTGCCGTGCCCGCCATCACGATAAGAATCGGCGAATCATCAAGATAAAACGAAAGAGTTTTTGCTATCTGCGCCTGCGCGCAACCTATCGCCCGCGACGCCAGTTCTACGGTGGCGGATGAAACGGGGAATTCAATTACGCGATCTTCCATGCCAAGCGCGCGAAAATAAGATTGGTTCTATAATAAATGTTGGGGTATGAGAAAATATCTCAACAATTTTTCGTAAAAAGGCATAAAAAAAGAAACATAAAAAGGAAAAACCTGTTATAATAAATTCACCACAAATATAC
>JAQYLE010000008.1 GCA_028720205.1 Clostridia bacterium | reverse complement strand
GGTTTTACATAAATCTTCGGCGGCGCCGCGCGACGAAGAAAGAACGGTTTTCAGCCTGTTTTCCCCGTACAGTTTATTGTCGGTATCGGCGGCTTCCGTCACGCCGTCGGTGTAAACGAAAATTTCATCCCCTTTTTCAAGTGTAAGTTCGTACTTTTTATATTTCGTACTATCCATACCGGCAAGAATAAAATTCGGGCGGGTGCGTAAGTACTCGAATTCGCCGTTTTTATGCCGTACGAGCGGCGGATTATGCCCCGCGTTGACGTATTCCAAAATTCCCGTTTGGGTATCGAGCATACCCATCCACGCCGTTACGAACATTTCCGCCTCGTTATTTTCGCACAGTTCTTTGTTTGCTTCGGTAAACGCTTCGTCTACGCTTAATCCGCTTTCGGCAAGGTTTTTGATTAACGTTTTCGCTCTCATCATAAACAGCGCGCCGGGAATCCCTTTGCCCGAAACGTCCGCGACGAGAAACGCGAGGCGCGAGGAATCGACAAGCCAGAAATCGTAAAAATCGCCGCCGACCTCTTTTGCCGCGTCCATCGAAGCGAAAATATCGAAATCCTTTCTGTCGGGATAAGGCGGAAATACCGAGGGAAGCGCGGAATGCTGAATCTGCCTTGCAAATTCAAGTTCTCGATCGATTCGGCTCTCCGCTTCGGCAATATAGTGCTTTAAGGTATCGACGGTTGCGTTTATATCGTCGGAAAGCGAGGCGAATTCTTCGTTTTCTCGCACGTTTACCTGCACGTTCAGATTCCCGTCCGTTATTTGCGCCAACGAACCGTTAATTTTATGAATGTTATCGACGATAAGTTTTTTAAGCAAAAAATAGACGTGCGCAAACAGCGCGGCAAAGACGATCACTTCCATAAAAGCCAGGATCGATACGGCAATACCGCGCGAAAACATCGCTTCCGAAACGGGAATGGTGGCGATTAAATAATAACCTTCCATTACCGAAAACATACAATACGATTCAGTCTCTCCTATGATTGCGGTAAAGCGAGCGTCCGGATGCGCTTTTACGTCCTCGGCGTTTTTCAGCGTATGTATCGATTCGCCGATATGACCGCCTTTGTCGTAAACAATTATGCCTTGCTCGTTACAAACGATAATTCCGCCACTTTGACCGATATGCCTGTTTTGAACCGCTTTTTTAATTTCATCGTCGACGCTTCCGCCGCTTTCCAAAGATTTTTCTAAGTCGTTTTTTACGTCTTCAAGATTTAATTCAAGCAATTTGTCCGCATTCGCATAAGCGATTTTCGTCTGCAAAAACAACGTAAAAATCATAGTTCCCGAAAAAGCGACGACGACGCAAATCATCAGGAAAAACTGAAATACCTGCGAGATTTGCTTGCTTTTGAAATGCTTTTTTATTCTCTCCTTACCGATAAGCGCGACAAGAAAAAGCGATATCATTACGGAAACGGCGTTGCAAATTATCATAGGAAGGGCGCACAACGCCACCACCTTATACGCCCCATAAACGTCGTCCATATTGGTAAGAAAAACGAGCAGCATATGGAAGACTTCCGTTGTTCCGCCTATCGCCAGACCATACGCCCACGACGGCTTTTTGTCGTCGAACATAAATTTTCTACAGCCCGCGCCGAATAAACCCGCTAAAATACAACCTATCGTGCACGCAACTTGACTAAACTCGCCCGCGCCCCAATAGGTTGCTATAAAACGGTAAACGCCGCCGATAACGCCCGCGATAATTCCGGAAGGCGCACCGAACAAAAGCCCCGCGGTAAGCGGCGCGGCGTTTCTGACGTTTAAAATAGCACCCCCTACGGGGATTCCGAATTCCGTTCCGAGAACGGCTACACCGCCGAACAATACGCCGACGATCGTCTGCCTTTTCCAATATTGCACTTTGCCGAAGCGCGTTTTCTTTTCGGCAAGGTAAAGCGCCACCGACAATACAACGGGCAGAAAGGTTGCCGCAACCAGTTTGATAATCGTTATAAAATCGTACCTCATAATTACGTCTGCTCCGTTTTACCGTTATTTCTCCTGCCGAGCGTCGGCGGTTTCTTCACCTTTCAGTGCTTTTGTTAATTCTTCAAGCGAAAAAGGATATCCGATTACGCCGTCGAACTCGTCGCAAATCAGCGCATCCAAGGCTACTGCGTTTTTGTCTATCAAGTACGTCTTCGCCCTCGGGCGTTCTTTCTTTATGAACTGCGTCAGGTCGGAAAAACTCATACGTTTCATCTCCCAGTCCGCGAACGTAAAATCCACTTCATTCTTAAAAGAGTATTTACACGCCATAAGCGGGTCCATTTCCTTTATAACGTCGGCTTCCGGGACGATTTTTTTCAAAACATCGGTTAATTCCGACAAAAACGACAAATCGTTGCTCACCGCAAGAATTCTCATTTCAATACCTTTAAATCTCTTACTATATACCGTTACTTATCGGTTATTCTATCGTGAGTATATCCGAAAAACCGGTAATTTCGAAAACTTCCATTATGCTGTCGCCTACGTTTTTCAGTTTCATAGAGCCTTGCGTATTCATGGTTTTCTGCGCTTTCAGTATTACTCTGAGCCCCGCGGAAGATATGTATTCGAGATTTTTCATATCGATCACAAGATCTCTTACGCCGCTCAAATCGTTTATCTCGCGTTCGAGTTCGGGTGCGGTTACGGTGTCGAGTCTGCCTTCCAAGGCTAAAACAAGCACGTTGTTTTCAAGTTCTTTTTTGATTTGCATAGCAATTCTCCTATATAATTTAGATTTTCCAATTTTCTATCGGTTCGTATATAAACGGCAAGTCTTTGAGCGGAACGTCAAGCGTTTGCGCTAATTCTTTCACCGCCGACGGTATTTCGGGCAAAAAATCGAGATACCAATCTATCGTTTCGTAAATATATCTTCTTTTGAATTCGGTATCGGCGCACACTGCCGAACGCAGATTGTGCAATCTGTCCGCCCCTTTTACCAAGAACGCCGTAGCGTCTTTTCTTATCCCCTCAACGTAATTTTTCATTACGTAATTCCTTTGCTTGGTAAGAAGTTTTACCGAATGAAGTATTTTTTTATTTCCAAAGGACAGAATCTCTTCTTCGGTAGCGTCGGTATCTTCAAGCAAGTCGTGGAATAACGCGGTTATCACGGCGTCGGTATCGCCGCCCTTTTCTTTTACGATTTCGGCAACGGCTACGGGGTGCGTAATATACGGAAGACCGCCTATACGGAATTGTCCTTCGTGCTTTTTCGCGGCGAAGGCAAGTGCGTTTTCATAACGTTTTTTATCTATCATTTGTTTTCTTTGCCTACGTGCTTATCGTAAAACGTTTTTGCCCGCCGTGCCGCCGTTTCTTTATCGTTTAACGATACGGCAAAGAATTCCGTAATTTCCTTGATTGTAGATTTTCTTGCAATAAGTTCTGCCCGACACAAATACCACAATCCCACGTTTGACGAAAGTATATCTATATCCGTTGCGCGC
>JAQYLE010000007.1 GCA_028720205.1 Clostridia bacterium | reverse complement strand
CCTCCGGGGAAGTGATCGGCGGCGGGGTTACCTTTGGCTATATGTTGCAGAAAGACGAACTTTTCCCCTGGCGCACCATAGAAAAGAACGTGTTTCTGCCGCTGGAAATCAAAAAGATCAACACGGCGGAACGCCGCGCGAAAGTCGTTGCCCTCGCCGAAAAATACGGGCTGAAAGATTTTATGAAAAGTTATCCCGCCGAACTTTCCGGCGGCATGCGACAACGCGCCGCGCTGATACGCACGCTGGCTTCCGAACCGGACGTTCTGCTGCTTGACGAGCCGTTTTCCGCGCTGGATTATCAGACGCGCTTAAACGTGTGCGACGACGTATACCGCATTATCCGCAGCGAAAAAAAGACGGCGATTTTAATCACGCACGATATTTCCGAAGCGGTTTCCGTAGCGGACGAAGCGCTTGTTTTATCCTGCCGCCCCGCCACGCTCGTTTCGGAATACGCGTTGCCCTTCGGCGAAGAAACGCCCCTCAAACGCAGGGAAAACCCTTTATTTTCCGTTTGGTTTGAAAAACTCTGGAAGGATTTAAACGTATGAAACGCTCCGATTATACCAAAGAACATCAGTTGTATTTATCTGCGTTGAAGAAAAAAAATTTCACCGTTGGTTTCGCCCGCGTTTTTATTCTTATCTTTCTGCTGGGAATCTGGGAAACGGCGGCGCGACTCAATTGGGTGAATCCGTTCATCACCTCTTCGCCTTCGCGCGTTGCCGCAACGCTCAAAGATTTATACCTTGCGGGCACGCTGTTTTATCATATCGGCGTAACGCTTTCCGAAACCCTGATCGGTTTTGTCGTCGCCGTGGTCGCGGGGTATCTCGTCGCCCTGCTGCTGTGGTGGAGCGAAATCTTCCGCCGCACGGCGGAGCCTTATCTGGTGGTGATTAACGCTCTGCCCAAAATCGCTCTCGGTCCCCTTATCATCATCTGGTTCGGCACGGGCGTAAAGGCGATTATCTGCATGACGGTGCTTGTCGGCGTTATCGTCTCCACCATGAATATGCTGGGCGGTTTTATGGATACGGACGAAAACAAACTGCTCCTTTTAAAATCGATGGGCGCAAGCAAACTGCAAATACTTACCAAACTCGTCGTGCCCTCGTCGCTGCCCGCGTTTATCTCCATGCTGAAAATTAACGTGGGAATGGCGTGGATCGGATCGATTATGGGCGAATATATCGTTTCCAAGGCGGGTATAGGATATCTGATCGTATACGGCGGACAGGTGTTTAAATTGGACCTCGTTATGGCTTCGGTATTCGTGCTGTGCGTGCTTGCGGCAGGCATGTACGCCATTGTCGCCGCCGTGGAAAAACTCTGTCTGAAAAGCCGAGGCGGTTAAAAAAATACGTCTTATATCTTACGCCTTATCGCTTAATTCTTTTTGAAAATACCTTTGATTGCCGCGGCAAGGTCTGCAAATTTCTTTTTCTTGATTGCAAACCGGAACAGACAGAACCCGATGATAACGGCAGACAATATCCATGCGTCATACTTCACGGTAGAGCCGCAGCCCGACTTCTCCGTCTTTTCGGGTTGCTCGCCCCCGACGGCAGTCAGTTTCGCTATCGTCAGGTCGGTAATTTCGTTGCCGTCCGCGTCAAAGTGCTTATGGCAGATTTCGCAATCTTTATGCGCTTTCACGCCTTCGCTTGCGCAGGTTGCGGCAATCTCCGCAATCAGTTCCGCAAACGTATGCGGTACTACGGGCAGAATACCCCATGCGGTAATATCCGCAATCTCGGCGGTAGCCGCTTCGTCTTCAAAGTGTTTGCCGCAATCGCTACACGACCAATAGGCTTCTTTGCCCTCGTGCGTGCAATCGGGTTCAACCTTATCCGCTTTCGTTACTTCGTGAGAAAGGCTCCAAACGGCGTACAGGGTCTTGTTCTTTTCGTCGCCCGTCAGATTCACGGTGGCGCCCGCAGTATAGGCAGCCGCCGTGGCGTCGTCGCTCTCCGCCCAGCCGAGGAACGTGTGGCATTTACGGGTAGGCAACACGGACGTGACCTGCACGCTGCCGTAGGTTTCAAAGGTTTTGCAGATACTGTCGGCAACGGCGCCGTCGCCGCCGTTGAGGTTATATCTTACCGTAAACTTGTTAAATTTATCCGTCAGCCCCAGCACTTGCTTGTCGGAGTCGTATCCCACGTGGTAATCGTCGCTGTCGGCACTGAACGAGGCGCTGAACGAGTCGCCGTAATCGGGATCGACATTCGTGAAAATGATCCACGGATTACGCAGTGCGGTAACGCCGATGCGCGAGTTTTTCGTAAGCGCTTTCAGTTGGATTACATAATTCTTTCCACTGTTACTGTAATCGGTGAGATAGAGGTTAGAGCCTTCGTTATTCATGATGATAACGTCGTTCTTGGTAGCGTTCACCGTAAAATTGGTAT
>JAQYLE010000006.1 GCA_028720205.1 Clostridia bacterium | reverse complement strand
AAATTCAAGAAAATTATTTGTAAAGAAATTTTAAAAACGCCGCGGTTTTTCTTTACAAGAAAGATTTAATGTGCTAAAATAATAGCAACGGTTTCAAAGCGGTTCGAATCTCCACGGCATGCTTTGAAATACGCGACAGTATTCCATCGGAGGATAAAATAAATGGAAAAGAAAGAAATCATGGCAAAATTCGCAACGCACCCCGGCGACACCGGTTCGCCCGAAGTGCAGATCGCGCTGCTTACGGAGCGCATCAATCACCTCAACGAGCACCTTCTTACTCACCAGCAGGATAATCATTCCCGCCGCGGGCTTTTAAAGATGGTAGGTAAGCGCAGAGGTCTTCTGGACTATCTGAAAGAAAAGGACATCGCGCGTTACAGAGCGATTGTGGAAGCGTTGAATCTGAGAAAATAAAAAGCGGCTGAAAAAGGGCGGGTTTTTATATCCACCCTTTTTTACTTGAAAGCGCGGGGAATCAGCGTAAAAACAGCGGCGAATTCAGGAAAGCCGCGAAAAAAAGCGTAAAACTTCAAGCGTATTCAAACTTCGCCTTTTTGCGTGGCAGGCAAAAGCGCGGGGACAAGAACAAAAAAAGAACAAATCAAGGAAAACAAGGAGAAAAAACAGTATGCCGGCATTGGAAAACAGCAAAATTTTTAAAACGGATTATGCGGGGAGAGAACTTACCGTAGAAATCGGCAAGTATGCGGAACAGGCGAACGGGGCGTGCCTCGTCCGTTGCGGAGATACGGTGGTGAACGTTACCGTATGTATGGCGGAGCAGCCCAGAGAGGGTATGGATTTCTTTCCCCTTTCCGTAGATTACGAAGAAAAGATGTTCGCCGTGGGTAAGATCCCCGGCGGATTCAAAAAGAGAGAGGGCAGAGCCTCCGATAAGGCGATTTTAGTCAGCCGTCTGATCGACAGACCTATCCGTCCCTTATTTCCCAAAGGAATTTTCAACGACGTGGTGGTTGTGGCTACGGCGCTTTCGGTAGACCCCGACATCGCGCCCGAACCCATTGCGATGATCGGTTCCTCCATCGCGCTTTCTATCTCGGATATTCCCTGGGCGGGCCCGACGGGCAGCGTTATCGTGGGTTGTATCGACGGAAAATATATCATCAATCCTACGGTGGCGCAGAAGGAAAAGAGCACGATTCACCTTTCCTTGGCGGGCACGAAAGACGCGATTTTAATGATCGAAGCGGGCGCGAAAGAGGTTTCCGACGCGGAGATGGTAGGCGCGATTACGTTCGGGCACGAAGAGATCAAAAAGGTGTGCGCGTTCATCGAAGGCATCGCCAAAGAAGCGGGCAAACCCAAGAGAGAAATGGAATTGTACCATATTCCCGAAGATTTGGACGCGGCGGTGAAAGAATACGCGTACGATAAACTGGTATGGGCGCTGGATACGTTCGACAGACAGGAAAGAGAGGCGCGTCAGGCGCAGACGGAAAAGGAAATATTAGAGCATTTCGCCGATATTTATCCCGATAAGCAGAGAGAGATTAAAGATTCCGTATATTATATCACGAAAGCCATCGTAAGAAAGAAGATTTTCGAAGACGGCGTCCGCCCGGACGGCAGAAAACTGAAAGAAGTGCGCCCCATCTGGTGCGAACACGGGGTTCTGCCCAGAGTGCACGGCTCGGCGGTGTTCACGAGAGGGCAGACGCAGGCGCTTACCACTTGCACCCTCGGTATGCTCGACGAGGCGCAGAGAATGGAAGGACTGGACGAAGAGGAAGAAAAGCGCTATATGCACCAATACAACTTCCCCGGTTACTGCACGGGCGAAGCCAAGGCGTTGCGCAGTCCCGGTCGCCGCGAAATCGGCCACGGCGCGCTTGCCGAACGTGCGCTCGTTCCCGTGATTCCTTCCGAAGAGGAATTCCCGTACGCGATCCGCGTGGTATCGGATATTTTATCTTCCAACGGTTCTTCGTCGATGGCCTCCGTCTGCGGCTCTACCATGGCGCTGATGGACGCGGGCGTTCCCATCAAAGCCCCCGTTGCGGGTTGCGCCATGGGACTTATCAAAGACCCCGATACGGGCAAGTACGTGATTATGACGGACATTCAGGGGCTGGAAGACTTCCTCGGCGATATGGACTTTAAAGTGGCGGGCACGGAAAAGGGCATTACCGCCATTCAGATGGATATTAAAATCAAAGGCATTTCCGAAGAGATCATGCTGGACGCGATTGCGCAGGCGCAGGAAGGCAGAAGATTTATTTTAGGCAAGATGTTGGAATGTATCCCGAAAGTGAACGATCGCCTTTCCGATTACGCGCCGAAGATCGTCTCTTTCAAAATCAATCCCGAAAAGATCGGCGACGTGGTGGGCAAGCAAGGCAAAGTCATCAACAAGATCATCGAGCAGACGGGCACGAAAATCGACATCGAAGAGGACGGCACCGTATGCATCGCCTGCTACGGCGATATTTCGGCGGCGCAACGCGCGAAGTCCATTGTGGAATCGATCGCGCACGACCCCGAAGTGGGCGATATGTTCGTGGGCGTGGTGGTGCGTATTCTTTCCAAAGTGGGCGCGTTTGTGGAATTCGCCCCCGGAAAGGACGGCATGGTGCATATTTCCCGCCTTTCGAAGGACCGCGTAAACCAGGTGGAAGACGTTCTGAATATCGGCGACAAAGTGAAAGTGGAAATCATTAAAATCGGCGAAAAAGGCGTAGATTTAAAACTTCTTGAAAAGATGGATTGAATCTGACCGAAATAAAAAAGGCTGCGCGAATCGATGATTGCGTAGTCTTTTTTAGTGCGTAAAACGCGCGGCTTTGAGAAGTTCAGGCGGGTATTATATGAAAGATTTAACGCGAGGCAACATTTATAAAACATTTTTTCTGTTCGGGGCGCCGCTGGTGCTTTCCGGGTTGCTGGCGCAGGCGTACGGCATTATCGATACTTCGGTGGCGGGAAAACTCATAGGAGAGGAGGCGCTTGCGGCTACGGGCGCCACTTCGCCGCTTACCACGTTTTTATCTTCCGTTTTCTGGGGATTCGGCGTGGGATTTTCCATTTATCTCGCGCGGTTGTTCGGCGAAAAACAATATGTAAAAATACGGTCTTGCGTGGCGTTGAGTTTAATTCTGCAACTGATTGCGGCGGCGATTATCGTTGCGGTGTGTCTGATTTTTCACGAGGGGATTTTCAACGTTTTAAACGTAGACGCCGCCGTGGAAAAAGAGGCGTTCGAATATTACGCCGTTTACGTTACGGGACTGATTTTCATTGTTTTCAACAATACGTTTCTGTTTATTTTAAACGCTTTCGGCATCAGTTTGTTTCAACTTTTTATGTCGGCGCTTTCCACGGCGCTGAATATCGGCGGCAACATACTGCTCGTAAAATGCGGACTGGGCGTAAAAGGGCTGGCGCTCGCCTCGGTGATCGCGGCGGTGGTAGTGGATATCTGTTATTTAATCAAACTGCGCTCCTGCTATAAAGAAATGGGGGCGGATAAAGAAAAAATCGCGTTGAAAGGGATACGGTTTAAAGAGTCGTTCGCCTATTCCCTGCCCAACATGGCGCAGCAGATGGTGATGTATCTATCGTCGTTGTTGCTCTCCCCTTTTGTAAACGGCATGGGGAAATCCGCTTCGGCGGCGTATGCCGTAGCGCTTACTTTGTTTAATTTAGTGCAGGCGGTGTATTGCAATTCTTCCAAAGCGCTCAGCAATTACGCGGCGCAGTGCGTGGGATTGAAAAAATTCGGAAAAATCAGAAGGGGTCTGCTGGCCGGATTGTTGCAGGGGCTTGCGTTTACCTTGCCGTTTATCGGCGTATGCGCGCTGTTTCCCGAAGCCGTCTGTTCGTTGTTTTTCAAAGCGGACGCGGCGGAAGAAACGCGGCAATATTCCGTGCTGTTTGCCCGTGTATACGTGCCGTTTATGACGTTTTGCATGGTGAATAATCTGTTTCACGCGCTGTACCGCGGCGTAAAGGCTTCCGCGTGTCTGTTTACCTCCACGCTGGTCGGCGCGGCGATACGATATACCGCTTCGGCGATGCTGATCGGCAAATACGGCATGAGCGGCTTTTACGCAGGCTGGGCGATTTCGTGGATCGGCGAAACGTTGTACGCGTTCGCGCTGTTTTTAACAAACGTATGGAACCCCTTAAAAAAGAAAAAATCCGCCGCAGAAAAATCGGCGGCGGAATGATTGTCTTTTTTTGGGAAAGAAATTTTCGATTTTTTTCGCGGCGTTAAACAGAAAAAATCTTTTTTCAACCTGACGGGAAGTTCAGACGGGAAGTTCGGCCGGGAAACGTTTATTTTTTCAACGTGCTTAAATACACCATCAGCACGGTTACGTCGGCGGGATTGACGCCCGAAATGCGCCCCGCCTGCCCTAAATTCAGCGGCTTTACGCGGTTTAATTTTTCCCGCGCCTCTAACCGCAAGCCTTCGATAGAAGAATAGTCGAGGTTTTTTGGCAGCGCTTTTTCCTCTAACTTTTTCGCCCGCGCGATCTGTTCTTCCGCCTGTTTTACGTACCCGCCGTAGCGTACGGAAATTTCCGCCGTTTCCAGAACGTCCGCGGGGAAGCCTTCAAACGGGGAGGCGCCGCGGTCTTTTAAAAGTTCGTTGATAATTTCGCTAAGCGGTATGTTGCGGCGCAGTAAATCGGCATAGGTAAGCGCGCAATGCGGCGGTTCGTATCCGTGCGCCTGCAACAGGGGCAAACATTTTTCCCGTTCGATTTTTTCTTCCAGCAAAGCGAGCGCTTCGGTATACTGATTTTTGCGACGCATACAGCGCGCGTAACGCTCTTCGCTGACCAGACCGCATTCGTAGCCGATAGGGGTTAAGCGGAAATCGCAGTCGTCCTGCCGGAGGCATACGCGGTATTCCGCGCGGGAAGTCATCATGCGGTAGGGCTCGTCGGTGCCTTTGGTAACCAGATCGTCGATTAAAACGCCGATATACGCCTGATCGCGCCGCAGAACGAGCGGCGGCTTGCCGCGCAGTTTCAAGGAGGCGTTCAATCCCGCGATAAGCCCTTGCGCCGCCGCTTCTTCGTAACCCGAAGTGCCGTTGATCTGCCCCGCCGTGTAAACGCCTTCCGCGTGTTTGAATTCCAGCGTGGGCAATACGTCCAGCGTATCGATACAGTCGTATTCTATGGCGTAGCCGTAGCGCACGATGTTCGCTTTTTGTAACCCCGCCACCGTTGCGTACATACGCCGCTGAATATCGTGCGGCATCGAAGTGGACATGCCCTGAACGTATATTTCCGAAGTATCCGCGCCTTCCGGTTCCAGAAAAATCTGGTGGCGTTCCTTATCTTTGAAGCGCACGATTTTCGTTTCCACCGAAGGGCAGTATCGCGGCCCCGTGGAAGTGATCCGTCCGTTGTACAGCGGAGAACGATCGAGGTTGTCCAGGATAATTTTGTGCGTGTTTTCGTTGGTGTAGGTAAGATAGCAACACGCGGTGTTTTTTGGCGGTTCGGTTGTCATAAACGAGAAGGCATAGCCTTTTTTGTCGCCCGTCTGTTTTTCGCAGGCTGAAAAATCCACCGTATTCCCGTCTACGCGGGCGGGCGTGCCCGTTTTAAACCGGCGCACTTTGTAGCCGAGCGAAAGGAGCGAGGAAGTCAGCGCGGTGGCGCGCATAAACCCGTTGGGACCGGAAGGGCGTACTTCTTCGCCCGTAATCGTCTGCGAGTTTAAATATACGCCCGTGCAGATTACGACGGCTTGGCAGGAAATCACGCCGCCGTACGTGGTTTTTACGCCCGCGCATCTGCCGTCTTTTATTAAAATTTCGGCGGCTTCCGCCTGTAAAATGCGCAGGTTTTCCGTGTTTTCCAGAACGCGTTTCATCTCGCGGTGGTAAGCGGCTTTGTCAGTCTGCGCGCGAAGGCACTGCACCGCCGCGCCCTTGCCCGCGTTCAGCATGCGTATCTGCAACGCGGTTTTATCCGCAATGATTCCCATTTCTCCGCCCAGCGCGTCGATTTCGCGCACCAGATGCCCTTTCGCCGTGCCGCCGACGGAGGGATTGCACGGTAAAAAGCCGATCCCGTCGAGATTCAGGGTAAGCATAACGGTGTCTATGCCGGTCCGCGCGAGAGCGAGCGCGGCTTCCGCGCCCGCGTGTCCGCCGCCGATTACCACGGCCTGCGCGTTGTATTCTTCAAAAGATTCCATAAATCAATCGCTCCGCTCAGCGCTTGTATACGGCGTTTTTCACGTCGTCCACTTCTTTGGCTGCTTTTTCGTTCAGACGGATCAACTTTTCCACTTTATCGCGGGAATACATAATGGTTGTATGGTCGCGTCCGCCCATAAGATTGCCCACGGAAACAAGCGGAAGCGACAACAGTTCGCACATCAGATACGCGCAGATCTGCCTTGCGCGCACGAGGTCGGCTTTTTTGCCTTTTCCCAGGAGGTCTTCCTTGCGGCATTTATAATAAGAGCATACCGCGTCGATAATGGTATCGGGCGTAATTTCTTCGTTGTCGTCACGGTTTTCGCGCACCGATTCGTTCAGCGCCTTATGCGCAAGCGAAAGGGAAATGGGTTCTTCGTGCAGTTTCGCGGCAAAAATCACCTTATTCAGCCTGCCTTCCAGCGTGCGTACGTCGTGCCCGGAATCTCCTGCGAGATATTCTAAAACGTCGTCCGGAACAAGGCAGCGTTTTTCCATCGCCTTGCGTTTTAAAATAGCGATTTTCGTTTCGGTATCGGGCGGCTGCACGTCGGTAATCAACCCGCCTTCGAAACGGGTGCGGAGCCGTTCTTCCAACGCGGCGATTTCTTTCGGCGGACGGTCGGAAGTTAAAACGATCTGTTTGTTCTGCGAAAACAGTTCGTTGAAGGTGTGGAAGAATTCTTCCTGTACGCCCGGTTTTTTGGCGAGAAACTGGATATCGTCGATCATTAATACGTCTACGTTTCTGTAATGCGTGCGAAAGCGCGCGCTCTTATCGCGCGAAGAGAATTTACCCGAAATCATGGAGTCGATGAATTCGTTTAAAAAGTTGTTGCACGTAGTGTATAACACGCGTTTTGCGGGCGCGTGTTCGGCGATATAGTTTGCTATTGCGTGCAGCAGGTGGGTTTTGCCCAAACCGGATTCGCCGTATATAAACAGAGGATTGAAATTGTCGCCGGGGTGTTCCGCCACCGCCTTCGCCGCGGCGTATACGAATTTATTGCTGCTGCCCACCACAAACGAATCGAACGTATAATTTTTATTGAGCGGCACGGGGTGAAACGAATCGGAAAAATCTTCTTCGTCTTCGAGGGGGTAGGCCACGCTGTTTTCCACGTACATGCGGAAGCCGTCCAGCCCCACGTTCGCCTTTTCCACGGCATCGTTTATCGCGGCGGCGTGTTTTTTTACGATGGTATCCGCCGTCATCACCGTCTGCGCTTTCAGAACGATTTTTCTGCCGATGATATCCACGGGTTCCAGATCCTTGATAAACGCGTCGTACGATACGGGCGGGATTACGTTCTGAACCCTGTCGCGAATGAGTTTCCATAAATAAAGCGTCTGCGATTTTTCTGCCACGTCGGTTTTTCCCTCCTTTGCGGTATAAACGATACGGAACATGCCGCGAAAACAGCCGAAGAAAAAAAGGGCGCGCCTTAACTTCTGCGCTTTTTTCCGCGATTTTTTTATATCGGCGGTTGTTTTCTTTGTGTTTTTGAAAAATATCTGCTATAATTATAATACAAAATTTACGGAAAATAAAGTATTTTCGCCGCTTTTTTTCGATTTTGAAAAAGAAAATGCAAATTAAAACTCTTACCTTGCGCAATTTCAGAAATTATCGGGAGGAAACGTTTTCCTTTTCCGAAGGGCTCAACGTGCTGTTCGGTAAAAACGGACAGGGCAAAACCAACTGCGCCGAAGCCGTTTTTTACCTTTGCACGGGCGCGTCGCTTCGGATTCGTCACGATAAACAACTCATTCGTATCGGCGAGGAAAAAGCCGAAATCTCCGCGGAGGCGGTAAACCGTTACGGCATAGTTACGATAAAAGCGGAAATTTACGAAAACAGGCGCGCGCTGTACGTAAACGGCAACCGCCTGGTAAAAAGCGCCGATCTGATGGGACATATCAACAGCGTGTTCTTTTCTCCCGGCGAACTGCGCCTTATTCAGGACGGACCGGACGAACGGCGGCGGTTCATCAATATCTCCGTTTCGCAAACCTCGCCCGCCTATTATACGGCGTTGCTCCGCTACGGTCGCATATTAGATCAGCGCAACGCGCTTTTGAAAAATCCCGATTATTCCACGGTGGCGGAAACCCTTCCCGTGTGGGACGAACAACTGTGCCGCTACGCCGCGCAGATCGCCGTAAAACGGCGGGAGTTTTTATCGCGCCTGACGGCATACGCCTCCGAAATTCACGCGTATCTGACGGACGGGAAAGAAACGCTTTCGCTTTCGCCGGACAGAAATTACGAAGGGGACGAGGCGGAAATCGCCGCGCGGCTTCTGAAACAACTGAAAAATTCGTACGAAAAGGACAGGAGGCTCGGTTTTACCACCGTGGGCCCGCATCGAGACGACGTTAATTTCTGCATAGCGGGCAAAGAGGCGCGCGGTTACGCTTCGCAGGGGCAGACGCGCACGGCGGCGTTAGCACTGAAACTTGCCGAGGTGGAAATTTTCAAAGAAGTTTCGGGCGAATATCCCGTGCTGATTTTAGACGACGTGATGAGCGAGTTGGACGCGCCGCGGCGGAAAAAACTCGTGGCGCGTATCGACGGCTTGCAGACGATCGTGACCTGTACGCACGCCGAACGGGCGTTGTACGGAAAACAAGCCGAAAAAATCCGCGTGGAAGGCGGAAAAATCGTGCGTTGATCCCTTCGGGCGCATAATCGTCGCCGGAACGCGCATACTGACGGACGGAAAGAAAAATGCGGAAAGCGGAGGCGGCAGATGCGAAATGCGGGCGGCGAACGGCGCCTTTGGCGCAAACACAAACGAACGCTTCTTTTCGGAAGCGCTTTTTTAACGTTGATTTTTACGGTTTTTGCCGTTTTTTGTATCGGTTCGACGGTTTCGGGCGGAGCACGCTCTTTAAAAGCGGCGGCGTATGCGGGCGTGGAAAAAGCGCGGCGCTTTCCGAAGGACGTGCGGGTGTGCGACGTGGAAGTGGGCGGTATGGAAAAGAACGCGGCGTTTAAACTCATCCGCGAAGAGGAAGAACGCAGGATCCCTGCGTTTTACGCGGATACGGCGGACGGCACGGAAGTGTTTTACCCCTTTGAAATAGGGTTTACGGATAATCTGAACGAGGTGTTCGAAAAGGCGAAAAAAGGCGGCTCGTACCAAACGGTAATGCGCTGTTATCTGAAAGGAACGGGCAAAGAACGCCTGATTGCCGCCGTGCAAAAGCCGAAAAAAAACGCGGCGGTTACGTTCGGGAAAAAGGGTTTCTCGTACGAAAAGGAAGAAAACGGCGTGGGGGTAGACGCAGAAAAACTTTCCGCCGCGCTGGAAAAAGCGCTGTGTTCGCTCACTTTAAGCGAACACGGCTATACGTTTCCGCGCTTTTCCGCGGCGGCGTTTACCTATGTGGAAAAAGCGGAGTTTACCGTTAAAGACGCCGTAAAAACCACGCGGAAACTCGCGTCGTTTTCCACGCGGTTTTCGCGCGCGGCGGCAGGCAGAAGCAAAAACATCGCTCTGGCGGCTTCGGCGCTCAACGGTTCCGTCATCGCGGCGGGACAGACGCTTTCGTTTAACAAAACGGTGGGCGAACGCACCGGCGCGAGAGGGTATTACGAAGCGAAGATAATACAGAGCGGCGAATTTATTTCCGGCGTGGGCGGCGGCGTGTGTCAGGTGAGCACCACGCTTTTCAACGCCGCTCTGTTATCGGGGTTGAACGTAACCGAACGGAGAGGACATTCGTTGTCGGTTTCCTACGTGCCGCCTTCGCGCGACGCGATGGTTTCTTCCGCCAGCGATTTAAAAATTCAAAATCCGTTTTCTTTCCCCGTCTATTTACAAATGCGGTGCGAGGGAGAAACGCTTACCGCGACGTTTTACGGCACGAAAACCAATAAAACGTATTCGCTTTGCAGCGAGGTAACGGGAAAAATTCCGCCGCCCGCCGCCGAAGAAAAACGACTTTCCGCCGCCGATTCGGCGCAATTCCCCGAAGGAACGGAAAGGGTGACGATCCGCGCCGAGCGCGAAGGGATAAAAAGCGTACTGTACAGAATTACGTACGTAAACGGCAAACCCACGGCGAAAAAACGGCTGTTTTCAGACAGTTATTCGCCCGTGCGCGGCATTGTGGGCATTATCGCCAAAAAAGTAGAAGAAACGCCAAAGAATTCGGAATGAAATAAAAGAATTTGCGCGTTTTTTCCGTGAAACGATTGTCTTTTTTATAAAAAAATGTTATAATACAAAAGTATAGACAATTACACGTAATTTACGTGCGCGGCGGAAACGTCGTCGTTTTACGGAGAAAAATCGATATGGAAAGAACAGAGTTGAAAAAAATAGCCGAAAATCTTGCGGCGTATGCGGAAAAAACCGTCTGCGTAAAGGGTTGGATTAAAACGGTGCGCGATTCGAAAGCGTTCGGGTTTATCGAACTTTCCGACGGCAGTTATTTTAAAAACACGCAGATTGTATTCGAGCGGGAAAAAATAGGAAATTACGACGAGATCGCGCATCAGAACGTGGGCGCGGCGGTTTGCGTAACGGGAACGGTGGCGCTCACGCCCGAAAATAAGCAGCCGTACGAAATCAAAGCGGAAAAAATCACGGTGGAGGGGGAATCTTCTCCCGATTATCCTTTGCAGAAAAAGCGCCATTCGGTGGAGTTTTTACGCGAAATCGCGCATCTGCGGCCGCGTACGAACCTGTTTTCCGCGGTGTTTAAAATTCGCAGCGAAGCGGCGTTTGCCATTCATAAATTCTTTAACGAGCGAGGCTTCGTGTACGTACATACGCCCATCATCACGGGCAGCGACTGCGAGGGCGCGGGCGCGATGTTTCAGGTAACCACGCTGGACATGGACGGGCTTTCAAAAAGCGGAAAATCGCCCGATTACAAACAGGACTTCTTCGGCAAAAAAGCGTCTTTAACCGTTTCCGGGCAACTCAACGTAGAAACGTACGCGATGGCTTTTTCCAACGTGTACACCTTCGGCCCCACCTTCCGCGCGGAACACTCCAACACGGCGCGCCACGCCGCGGAATTCTGGATGATCGAACCGGAAATGGCGTTCTGCGACCTTGCGGGGGATATGGACGTTGCGGAAGAGATGGTGAAATATATCATTTCTTACGTAAGCGAAACCTGCAAAGACGAAATAGAGTTTTTGAATAAATTCGTGGATACGGGGCTTATCGAACGGCTGAAAAACGTTACGGAAAACAAATTCGTGCGCTTAACGTATACGGAAGCGATTGAAATTTTAAAAGAGCACGCCGCAGAATTCGACGATAAAAATATTTTCTGGGGCAAAGATCTGCAGAGCGAACACGAGCGCTATTTAACCGAAACCGTATTTAAAAAGCCTGTGTTCCTTACAAATTACCCTAAGGAAATCAAGGCGTTTTATATGAAACTCAACCCCGACGGCAAAACGGTGGCGGCGGCGGACCTGCTTGTGCCCGGCATCGGCGAACTCATCGGCGGCTCGCAGCGCGAAGAAAACTACGATAAACTGCTCGGCCGCATCAAAGAACTCAACATGAACCCCGAAGATTACTCCTGGTATCTCGATTTGCGCAAATACGGCGGCGTAACGCACAGCGGTTTCGGGCTCGGCTTCGAACGCATGATTATGTACCTGACGGGCGTAACCAATATACGCGACGTTATTCCGTTTCCGCGCACCGTATCCAACCTGCAGTTTTAAAACCGTAGAGCGGCACGCCTTGCGGCGTTTTCGGTAACATAAGCAAAAGCGAGCGCGACGCGTTCGCGGAGGTGAACAATGATAAGAATAGCCATCGACGCCATGGGCGGCGATTTCGCCCCGAAAGAACAGGTAAAAGGCACGATTCTCGCCCTTAACGAGGATAAGGATTTTATCGCCGTGCTCTGCGGCGACGAAAAAACTTTAAAGGCGGAACTTGCCGCGTATACATACGATACTTCGCGCGTGGAAATCGTTCACGCGCCCGAGGTGATTACCAACGACGATATTCCCACCAAAGCGGTACGCACCAAGAAGGATTCGTCCACGGTGGCAACGTTCCGTCTTTTAAAAGAGGAAAAGGCGGACGCGGCGGTTTCGGGCGGCGCGACGGGCGCCGTTTTAACGGCGGGCGTGCTTACTTTGGGGCGGATCAAAGGCGTTTCGCGTCCCGCGCTCTGCCCGCGCATACCCGATCTGAGCGGCAGGGGCACGCTCCTTTGCGATTGCGGGGCGAATCTGGAATGTAAGAGCGTGAATCTCGTGCATTTTGCCCTGATGGCTTCCGCTTATGCGGAAGCGGTGTACGGCTGGAAAAACCCCAGGACGGGGCTGCTCAACAACGGCACGGAAGATCATAAAGGCGACGAACTGCACCGCGAGACGAACGAAATTTTAAAAACCGTGCAGGGCATTAACTATGTGGGCAACGTGGAAGGGCGCGACATTATGTTAGGCGACGTGGACGTGGTGGTGAGCGACGGTTACACGGGAAATATCGCGTTGAAATCCATAGAGGGGTGCGGCAAGGCGGTCAGCGGCATTTTAAAGCGCGAATTCAAGAAAAATCTCTTTTGCAAACTCCGCGCGTTGCTGGTAAAAGACGTACTTAACAAAGTAAAAAAATCCGCCGATTACGAAACGATGGGCGGCGCGGTGTTTTTAGGGTTGACAAAACCCGTCGTCAAAGCGCACGGCAACAGCAAAGCCTACGGATTTTCCGTATGTATCGCTCAGGCGGTAAACGCCGTTCGCGGCGATCTGGCAGGCAGGATAAAAACCCTTCTGGAAAAGAACGTTGAAAAAGAGGGCGCGGGAGAAGCCGATACGGAACAATGAAAAAAGATGATTTTTCCATTGCCGAAGCGGAAAAGAAAATAGGATATACGTTTAAAAACAAGCGGTTGCTTTTGCAGGCGTTTACGCACAGTACGTACGCGAATCAGTACGGCGGCGAGGACAACGAGCGGCTGGAATTTTTAGGCGATTCCGTATTGCAACTTATCGTCACCGAAGAATTATACACAAAAAAGGAAAATCTTTCGGAAGGGGATATGACGGCGCTCAGGCAGAAATACGTAAGCGGCGAGGCGTTGCAGACCGCGGTTTGTAAAACGGGCGCGGAAAAACTGCTTCTGTATTCCGGCAAGAAAGAAAACTTAGGCAGAAAAGCGGTGCAGAGTCTGTTTGAAAGCGTGCTGGCGGCGATTTATCTGGACGGAGACGGCGCTTCGGGCGACGGATACGCGAACGCCCGCGCGTTTGTAAAAAAACGCTTGCTTTGCGGAGGAAAAGAAAATTATAAAGGAGCCTTGCAGGAAATTCTGCAAGGCGCGGGAAAGGGGTTGCCGCATTACGAAACGCTTTCGAAAACAGGCGCGGAAAACGCCCCCGTTTTTCTGGCGCGGGTAAGAGCGGAAGATGAAAACGGCGAAAGTATAAGCGCGGAAGGAAAGGGCGCGAGCATTAAAACGGCGGAAGAGCAGGCGGCGAAAAATCTGCTTGAAGTATTAAAAAAACGGCGAATGAACGACGGGAACGGCACGTCGGACAGATAAGGAGAACTTTTGTGGATTTAAAAGAAATACAACTTTCGGGATTCAAATCGTTTGCGGATAAAACGGTGATTCGTTTCGACGAAGGCGTCACGTGTATCGTGGGGCCAAACGGCTGCGGTAAATCGAACGTGGCGGACGCGGTGCGTTGGGTGCTGGGCGAGCAATCGCCGAAAGCCCTGCGCGGCGGAAACATGCAGGACGTGATTTTCGGCGGCACGCAAACGAGAAAGCCTCAGAGCCATTGCGAAGTTACGCTGGTTTTCGATAACACGAATAAGATTTTCGATTTAGACGTGGCGGAAGTGGCGATGACTCGCCGGCTGGACAGAAACGGCAACAGCAGTTATTTAATCAACAATCAGCCTTCGCGTTTAAAGGATATCGTGCGTCTTTTTCACGGCATCGGCTTGGGCAAAGAGGGATATTCCATCATAGGTCAGGGCAAGGTGGAACAGATTATGAACGCCAAGCCGGAAGATCGGCGGCTTATCTTCGAAGAAGCCACGGGGCTTATGGTGTATAAATCGCGCAAGGAGGAAATCGAGCGGAAAATCGATTCTTCCAAAAACAACCTCTATATATACGCGCAGCGTATCGAAGAGGCTGAGCGACGCTTAGGTCCGTTATCCAAACAGGCGGAGGCGGCGAAGGAATACAGGGAATATTCCGATTCGCTGAAATTCAACGAAGTGAACGCCTACGTTTATAAGTACGACGGCGCGGAGGGAGAAAAGAACAAATACCGCGAAAAGGTGGCGGGATATTCCGATAAAATCATTTCGCTGAACACGCAGGCGGAACTTTTAAACAAGAGTTACGAAGACAACCGGAAAAAGGCGTCGGAAGCCGATCTGAAACTCACCGCTTTAAACGACAGGCGCGTGGAACTTTCCGTAGGAAACGAAAGGAAGGACGGCGAATGGAAGTTGGCGCGCGAAAAAATTTCCACATATAAAAGTCAGATATCGGCGGCGGAAGAATTTCTGGAACAGGGCAAAACGCGCACGGGCGAACTCGCCGACGCGGTAGCGGCGGCGAAAGCGGCGATACAGAAGGGCGAAACGCGCATTGCCGAGATAGATAATCAGACGGATTTGTTATCGCAGGCGATCAAAGCGCTTTCGGGCAAGATAGAAGTGTTTGAAAAACTTTCCGACGAAAATAGGCAAAGTCAACTCTCCTCGGCGGAAAACCTTTCGGAAATCAAAAAAAACCAAGGCTCGCTCACCGCGCAGAAACAGGCGACGCAAGACAGAATTTCGGAACTTGAAGCAGCGCTTCAAAAGGAGAAAGCGCGCAAGGAAAAACTGGAAGAGGAACTCGACGGCGTACGCAAAGATTTAAAGAAACTCAAAGAATTCACTTCGGGCGGCGAAAAGGAACTGGCGGAAAAAGAAGAAGAAATCCGCGATATGCAACTCACCATCAATAATTTCAACCAGGAACTGTTCAGCGTGGGCGGGCAGATTTCTTCGCTGAAAGATTCCCTCGAAATGTACATAGGCATAAAAAACCGTTACGAGGGATATAAAGATTCCGTACGTCGGCTGTTATCGGTAGCCAAAACCAATCCCGAAGTGGGCAGCCACGTGAAGGGCACCATCGCGGATATTATTCATACCGATCAGAAATACGAACTCGCCTTCGAAGTGGCGTTGGGCGCGGCGACGCAGAACGTGGTGACGCCCACGCAGGACGACGCGCGTATTTTAATCGAGTATTTAAAGCGCACGGGCGGCGGCGTGGTTACGTTTTTGCCCGTTTCGGGCATGAAGCCCCGCCCCGACAGCCGCGAAGCGCAACGCGCCGCAGGCGAAAAGGGCGCGATAGGGCTCGCCACGGATCTCATCCGTTACGATGAATATTACTATAACGTAGTCACCAATCTTCTGGGAAACACCTTAATCTGCGATACGGTGTACAACGCTACGGCGATTGCTAAAAAATACGGCAACACCTTCCGTATCGTAACGTTAGACGGCGATATCGTAAGCACCAGCGGCGCGATGACGGGCGGCAGCCGTCAGCAAAAGGGCGCTTCCGTGCTTTCGGGAGAAAGAAAGATAGAGGAATGCCGCGAAAACATCGCCAAAAAGCAGAAGTATATCGAAAAATTGAAAACCGCCATTGCGGAAAGCGAAAAGGGCAAGGAAGAAGCGGAAGAGGCGGTGAATAAGTTGCGCGCCAAATATCAGGGTTCCCTCAACGAACTCGCGGTGCTTTCCCAGCGCGAAATTTCTCTTTCGAAAGAGGCGCAGGAGGCGGCGGACAACGTTACGGTATACGAAGAAACGCTGCACGGCTTCGAAGATAAGTTAAACCGTCTGAAAGACGAGGAAGCGTATGCGGGCAAGAGCGAAGAAGAGTTGAACGCGTTACGCCTCGGCGCGGAAGAAAAGATGGAAAAACAGCGCGGACAATGCGAGGCGTTCAAAGCGGAACGCGACGACAAAACCTCCGCCTTGCACGCGCTGGAAGTAGAGAGGGCGGCAACCGAAAAGCAGATAGAAAGTCTGAATGCCGATATAGCGCGCTACGAAGAAGAAAAGGAAGATTTAATCGCGCGCATCATCTCTACCGAGCGGGAAAAAGCGACGGCGGTTTCCGAACTCGCCGCGCTGGAAGAACGCGCCAGACAGACGGAACTTACGGAAGAGGAAAAGGCGGCGGTTCAGGCGATTAACGACGAAATCGCAACGCTTTCCGCGGAGAAGGAAGCGTTGAATCTGAGGCAGGTACAACTGGACGAAGAACGTTCCGCCGTGCAGGAAGAACTCGCAAGGCAGACGGACAAGCGGTATAAGTGCGAGATAGAGATAAGCAAGATAGATACCAACCTTGAAAACATGCGCCAGCGCATCGAAGAGGCGTACGGCATCGATTACGAGGGCTGCCTTGCATTAAAAGCGGAAAACTTCAACGCGGACGAAGCGGCGGGGTTGATTGCCGCGTTAAAGCGCAAAATCACCATGCTGGGCAACGTAAATTTAAACGCGGTGGAAGAATACGCGGAAGAAAAAACGCATTACGACGAAATGACGGTGCAGCGCGACGATTTGCAGAAAGCCATCGACGATTTGCAGAAAGCGCTGGACGAAATCCGCGCGGAAATGCTGAAAATTTTCGACGCGGGATTCAACGCTATCAACGAAAACTTTAAGGTGACCTTTAAAGAACTGTTCGGCGGCGGCAATGCGGAATTGCAGATGGACTATATCGAAGGGCAGGATCCGCTGGACGCGGGCGTGGAAATCGTGGCGTGTCCGCCGGGCAAGAAACTTACCAAAATTTCGTTGCTTTCCGGCGGCGAACGCGCCCTTACGGCGATAGCCATACTGTTCGCCATTTTAAAAAGCCGCCCCATGCCGTTCTGTATTCTGGACGAAATCGAGGCGGCGCTGGACGAAGCGAACGTGGACAGATTCGCCTCGTATCTGAAACGTTTCTCGCAGGAAACGCAGTTTATCGTAATCACGCACCGCCGCCCCACGATGAATCAGTCCGATTCGCTTTTCGGCGTTACGATGCAGGAAAAAGGCGTTTCCAAAATCGTTTCGGTAAAACTCGGAGAAGTGGAAAAGGAACTGGGCGCGGGAACGGTGGAATAAACCGCGTAACGTTACGAAAAATCGCCTTGCGAAAAAACGGGGCGATTTTTTCGGACGATAAATAATAAAACGGCGCGAAACGGCGTTGTTCGGGTGAAACATGGGCTTATTTACAAAATTATTCGGCGCGTTGAAAAAGACGAAAGACGGACTTTCCGAAAAACTGCGCCAACTTTTTTCCAGAAACAAACTCGGCGACGAATTTTACGAAGACCTGGAAGAAATTTTAATATCGGCGGACGTATCCGTATCAACCGCGCAAAAGGCGGTGGAGGGCGTGAAAGAGCGCGCTAAGGCGGAACGGCTGAAAGACCCCGATTACGTAACGGGGCTGTTGAAAGAAGTGCTTACGGGCATGCTCAAAGCGGCGGAAGTGCCGGAAATAGAGTACCCGTGCGTGATTATGGCGGTGGGCGTGAACGGCGTTGGCAAAACCACTACGATAGGCAAACTTGCCGCGTATTACGTATCGCAGGGCAAAAGCGTTACGCTTGCCGCGGCGGATACCTTCCGCGCGGCGGCGGCGGAACAACTTTCCGTCTGGGCGGACAGGGCGAAAGTGCGAATCGTCCGCCACGAAGAAAGCAGCGACCCTTCCGCGGTGATTTTCGACGCGGTGGCAAGCGCCAGGGCGAGGAAAACCGACGTTTTAATCGTGGATACGGCGGGCAGATTGCACGTAAAAGACAACCTCATGAAAGAATTGCAGAAGATGAGCCGCGTAGTGGAACGCGACTTTCCCGAAGCGGACTTTTTAAAACTGCTGGTATTAGACGCCACCACGGGGCAGAACGCCCTTTCTCAGGCGAAGACGTTCGACGAGGCGGTGGGATTGGACGGGTTGATTTTAACCAAACTCGACGGCACGGCGAAAGGCGGCTTTGTATTTTCGCTGGCGGACGAACTTTCTCTGCCCGTTTTGTACGCGGGCGTGGGCGAAAAAATCGGCGATCTGGAAAAATTCGATTCCGAAGCGTTCGTCAACGCGATTTTGTAAACGCGATTTCGCAAACGGATTACCGTAAAAACACACGAGGAATACGCAGTAAAAAAACGCAGTAAAAAACGAGGTTGACGCGCGCGATGAAAATCGATATTTTAACGTTGTTTCCCGAAATGTTTGCGGCGCTGAAAGAAAGTATTTTAGGCAGGGCGCAAAAAAAAGGAAAGATACGGATTAACGTGATAAATATCCGCGATTACACGCAGGATAAACATTTGAAGTGCGACGATTACCCTTTCGGCGGCGGAGCGGGCATGGTGATGATGGCGCAGCCCATAGGCAGCGCGATAGAAGCGGTGGATCCGCAACATACGGCGCGGCGCATTTATCTTTCGCCCAAGGGAGAAACGCTGAAACAGCAAAAGGTTTTTTCCCTTCTTTCCTACGAGCATCTCGTTCTGCTCTGCGGGCACTACGAGGGGGTTGATCAGCGCGCGATAGATTTGTATATCGACGAGGAAATTTCCATAGGAGACTACGTGTTAACGGGCGGAGAACTGCCCGCCATGGTGCTTACCGATTGCATCTGTCGTTACGTGGACGGCGTAATCAGCACGTCCTCGCTGGTAGACGAAAGTTTTTCGGAAAATCTGTTGGAATATCCGCAATACACGCGCCCCAAAGAATATAAAGGAGTAAGCGTGCCTGAAGTGCTTCTGACGGGCGATCACGCGAAAGTGGACGAGTGGAGAAGAAAGGAATCGTTGCGGCTGACAAAGGAAAAACGCCCCGATTTGCTTGGAAAATAACTGCAAAAACCAGCGAAAAAGACGAATAAGGAGAGCGCATGGCAAAAATTATACAGTGGTTCCCGGGGCATATGAAAAAAGCGACGCGCGATATGGAAGAAAAACGCGCGCTTTGCGACGGGGTAATCTGCGTGCTTGACGCGCGTGCGCCCGTTGCAACGTTTAATCCGCGATTGATCGAAATTTTTAAAGGCAGACCCGTGCTGTATGTGTTAAACAAAAGCGACCTTGCCGATAACAAAGCCGAAAAATTCGCGGCGATGATCGAAAAACAGGGCAAGCCGTGCGTGCTTTTAAGCGCGGTGAACGGCTCTTTCCGTCGCGCTTTGGAAAAGCGGCTGCAACTCTTAACGAAAGAAAAGCGCGAACGCGCCGAAAGCAAGGGGATAACGCGGCGTTTCCGCTACGTGGTGGCGGGGATTCCAAACACGGGGAAAAGTACGATAGTTAATCTTTTGGGCGGTGCGAAACGTGCGAAAACGGGAGACGTCGCGGGCGTTACGCGCGACGTGCGCTGGATTAAATGCGCCGATTTCGATCTGCTGGATACGCCCGGCACTATGCCTCCGTTTTGCGAAACGCAGTATCTGGCGCGCCACCTTGCCTATATCGGCAGCCTGAACGACGATATTCTGGATATCGCCGACGTGGCGGCGCAATTGCTCGGCGAACTGCAAGAAATTTGTCCCGCCGCGCTGGCGGAACGCTACGGCATAGAGACGGGAAAGAGCGCGGAAAATATGCGGGAAAATATGCAGGGGAATACGCAGGAAGGCGAAAACGCGTTTACGTCGGCGGCTCTGTTGGAAGCGGTGTGTAAACGGCGCGGTCTGATCCTGCGCGGCGGCGAGTACGATTACGATCGCGCGGCGCGCGCGGTGATCGACGATTTCAGAAAGGGGCGGTTAGGCAAAATCTGTCTGGAATATCCCGAACGGTACGAAAACGTAAGATTTTAACGCAAAAAACGCGTAAAAAACACGAAAAATCGGCGTTAAAGCGCGTAAAAATGCGTAAAAATCAAAGAGAAAACGCGTAAAAAACGTTGAAGCGCAAAAGAGAAAAACGAATGAAAAAAGAAGCAAACGCGGCAGAAAAACTTATTTACGAAAGGGAATTGATCGCAAACGGCGCGAGGTATATTGCGGGCGTAGACGAAGTAGGCAGAGGACCTCTGGCGGGGCCGGTGGTGTGCGCGGCGGTGATAATGCCGCTGGATACGGCGCTTCTGATCGGCGGCGTGGACGACAGTAAAAAACTTTCCGCGGCGAAGCGCGAAAAGTTATCCGCGCTGATTAAAGAGCGCGCGATTGCGTATTCGATTGCGGAAGTTCCGCCCGAAAGAATAGACGAAATCAATATTTTACAGGCGACGCGGCAAGGCATGCGCGAAGCGCTTCTGGCGTTGAAAATCAAGCCGGACGCCGTGCTGACGGACGGTAATATGACGCTGGATATTCCTTTTTTTCAGCGCAGCATAGTGCACGGCGACGCGCTTTCGTATTCGATCGGCGCGGCAAGCATAATAGCAAAAGTTTATCGCGATTCGCTGATGAGCGAACTTGCCGTAACGTATCCCGCGTACGGGTTTGAAAAAAACAAAGGCTACGGCACGGCGGAACACATTGCCGCCATCAGGGAGGTGGGATTATGTTCCGTTCACCGCAGGACGTTCACAAAAAAGTTTTAGGCAAAACGGGCGAAAAGGCGGCGGCGGAATATTTAAAAAAACGCGGCTGCATCATATTAAAAACCAACTATAAAACGCCTTTCGGCGAAGCGGATATTATCGCGCAAGACGTTTCGCGCGGAGAAATCGCGTTTGTGGAGGTGAAAACGCGTACGGGCGATAATTACGGCACGCCCGCCGAAGCGGTGGGCGCGAAGAAGCGGGAACGTTACCGCAAAATCGCCGCTTATTACTGGACGCAGACGGGCGTAGAGCCCAACGCCCGTTTCGACGTGGCGGAAGTGCTTGCGGACGGCACGATCGAATATATCGAATACGCTTTTTAGCGACGTGGCGTTAAAGCGGTTGCGCATAGAAAAAAACGGAAAAACAGCCGCTGAATTCGACATTTTACGAAAAAAAATAAAAATTTTTTGTTAAAATTATTGCGATTCTAACACAGATGTGTTATAATATAAAGGTATTCGGGATAAAACTGCGCTTGAATCTGTTTCGACGGGTTTATATTTTGAATAACTTTTGATAGGAGGAACCCCAAGGATGAGTCAAGGAACGGTGAAATGGTTCAATGCGGAAAAAGGATACGGATTCATCGCCAGCGATGAAGGCGGCGACGACGTGTTCGTTCACTATTCCGCCATTCAGGCGGAAGGGTACAGAAGCCTGAAAGAAGGGCAGAAAGTATCCTACGAAACGGAAACGGATCCGAAAAATCCCAATAAATTGCGCGCCGTAAACGTACAGGCGCTGTAAGATTTATTCCGGCGTTCCGCCTTATTCTTGTTCTGAAAAACAGAACGGGAAAGCGGCGGCGGACGTAAGCAAAAGTGCTGTTCCGTGCGTTTTATAAAAAAGCGTTTCGGAAAAGAACGAAAAAAGCGAATTTTTCAACCGCGCTTCTTCTTTGATACGAAAGTGCGGTTCTTTTTTCGTTAAAGCCACGGCAACAGCGCGTCGCGCGAAAAAAACGGCGGCGCCGGCAAAACGAAATAAAGAGAAAGCAAAAAAGACAAATCGGATGATTGTAACGGAAATTGGCTGAATGACGGACGAAAAGACGATAACAACTGAATTATCCGAAAACCGGGCGGAGCAATCATGCACGGAAATCGCCGGGAATGCCCGGGAGGGTGTGATTGCCGCGGACGAAAAAAAGGAACGGGACGACGGCCGCGCTTTGCCGGAAAAAAAACGCGGCGTTTTCGCGCGGTTCGGCGGCTGGATAAAGAGCAAGGCGATCGCTTTTAAATCGGCGATGAAAGAGCGCGGCACGGAGTTGCAGAATGCGAAAAAAAAGCGCATGATAGCCATTGTTTCTTTTGTGGCGTTGGCGGTGTTCTTTATTTTGTTTTATTTGTTTATCGGCTTGAATATAGTACATTTCGTAAAAGATCCGCAGGGATTCAAACAATGGATCGAAGGGTTCGACGAAGGCAGCGTGATTATTTTTGTGCTCCTGCGCGTGGCGATGACGGTTTTCCGCGTGATTCCGGGCGGACCTTTACAGGTTGCGGGCGGTTATGCGTTCGGCACGTGGTGGGGAGCGCTGTGGTGTATGGTAGGTTCGCTGATCGGCACGTTGATTATCTTTTTTTTGGGTAAAAAATACGGCACGAAATTGGTAGGACTGTTTGTTTCTCCCGAAAAAATGCGCTCGGCGGCGCTGTTTAAAGACGCGAAGAAACGCAATCTCTGGCTGTTTTTAATGAATTTTCTGCCCGGTACGCCCAAGGATATTTTTACCTGGGTGGCGGCGCTTTCCAACGACGGCGCCGGTTCGTCGATTGCCGTGATTTTATTGTCGCGGATTCCTTCGGTAATCGTTTCTACCTGGTGCGGAGATCAGTTGATGCAGGAAAATTACCTGCTTTCTGGCATAGTATTCGGCGTGATGTTCGTCATCGGTCTGGTCTGCTCGGCGGCGTATAAAAAAATGACGGGGAAAAAGCAGACGAAAGACGAAGCGATAAAGGATGAAAACCATGCGGAAGAATGAATCCGGAAATTTGCCGCAAGCAAATCGTGCGACGGTAAAAAAAGGCAGATACAGGCATTTCAAAGGCAACGAATACGAGGTGTTGTGCACGGCGAAATATTCGGAAACGGAAGAAGAAATGGTGGTGTATAAAGCGCTGTACGGCGCGGGGGAAGTGTGGGTGCGCCCCGCGAAAATGTGGAACGAAACGGTGAATAAAGACGGCAAGGACATGCCGCGGTTTACCTACATAGGGGAGTAACCTCTTTATTATCGCCGCTTGTTATAACAATAAAAATAATCAATCAAACGCTTGGCGGCGCGGCGCGGTTTTCGCGCTTTTTTTATGCTCCGATTTTTATGGTTCCGGGCCGTTTTTGTTTTTTATGCGCCGGAAACACGCGAAAGGCAATGTATTGAATAACCGTAAACGATAAAACGCGGCTATGAACGGTAAATATTTAACAAGAGGTGTGAGCGGCGTACAAAGCAAGAGAAAACAAGGCGGAAGGGGCGGAAAAATCCGACGCTTCCGCCTTTTAAAAACGTAAAAACGGCGGCTTTATCATTGACTTTTTGGTTTGCCTATGATATAATTTATATAACCTGAATGAAAAAAATTATCGTATTTTCGGTAAATTTTTATCGTATTTATGTTAAAAAACTCTTCTCCTTGGAGGAAAAAGGAAAAAATGGAACGAAAAGAAGCGCTGGAACTGTTTGAAAGGCTGTACAATCGCCCTGCGGAAGATTTGTTTACCGCGGCGGGAAGGATCAACGTCATCGGAGAGCATGTGGACTATTGCGGCGGCAAAGTGTTTCCCGCGGCGCTGAATTTAAGGTGTAACGTTTACGGCAGAAAGAACGGAGAAAACGTGATCCGCGTGGCTGCTTCCGATTTGAAACGGGTCGTGGAGTTGCAAATCGATAGAATCGGCGAGTACAAATCGCTGAAATGGGGCAATTATCAGGCAGGCGTTGCGTATTACCTGAAAGAGAGCGGCACGCCTCTTGTCGGTTGCGATTTGCTGTACGATTGTACCGTTCCGTTCGGCAGCGGACTTTCTTCTTCGGCGGCGATAGAGGTTTCCACGGCGGTGGCGCTTTCCGAATACGCGGGCGTTGCGTACGATAAGGTGCAACTCGCGCTGATTTCCCAGAAGGCGGAAAACAAATATGCGGGCGTGAACTGCGGAATCATGGATCAGTTCGCTTCGGCGATGGGCAAAAAGGATCATGCGATTTTACTGGATTGCGCTACGCTCGATTACGAATACGTGCCTTTGCAATTGGGCGAGTATTGTATTGTGGTGGCTAACTGCAATAAGCCGCATAATCTGGTGGAAAGCAAGTATAACGTGCGCCGCCACGAAGTGGAAGTCGCGCTTAAAAAAATTCAGGAAGTGAAAAAGATAAACGCTCTGGCGGAACTTTCCGTGAAAGAGTTCGGCGAAGTGAAATATCTTCTTTCCGGCGTGGTGGCAAAGCGCGCGGAGCACGTGGTAACGGAATGCGCGCGCGTTTCGGAAGCCGTTGCCGCGTTAAAGCGCGGCGATATTGTGGAACTCGGCAGATTGCTCAACGAAAGCCATTATTCTCTGCGCGATCTGTACGAAGTGACCGGTAAAGAATTGGATATGCTTTCTTCGCTCGCCAGAAAAGAAACGGGTTGCCTTGGTTCGCGCATGATCGGCGCGGGGTTCGGCGGCTGCACGATTTCCATTGTGAAGAAATCCGCCGTGGAAGGGTTTATCCGACATGTGGATAAGGCGTATTTCGACGCGATCGGTTATCGCGCTTCTTTCTACGAAACTTCGATAGAGGACGGCGTTACCGTTTCGAAATTGTAAACGAACGGGAATCTGCGGCGATAAGCAAAAATTTTTTAGGGAGCGCAAAAATATGATTTTTCAAAGCATCTGCGACCTGATCGCGTACGCGAAACTTCATCTCGGACTGCCCGAAACGGACGAGGTGTACGTTTCGAATCTGCTGATGGATAAATTCGGTTTAAACGAAATTAAGCCGTGTTGGATAAACGAGAAAAAAATCGCGGCGCTTACCTGCCCCGACGAGATTTTAGCGCCCGTAAAGCAATACGCTTTAAAAAACGGACTGATCGGGGAGGGAGAAGAGGAATTTTTTACTTCCGAAATTCTGGATATTCTTTCGCCGCGCCCCTCGCAGGTGATCGATAAATTTAACGAACTGCATAAAACTTCGCCTGCGGCGGCGTTCGATATGCTATACGATTTAGGCGTAAAAAACGATTACGTCAAGGCTTCGTCGATTGCGAAAAACGAATGCTGGACGACTTCTTCCACGCGTATCCCCATTGAAATCACCATCAATTTAAGCAAGCCGGAAAAGAACAATAAGATTACCGCGAAACTGAGAAACGTTTCTTCCGGTTACCCCAAATGTATGCTCTGCAAAGAAAACGTCGGTTACGAAGGGCAGGGGAGAACGCGACGGAATATGCGCACCGTGCCGCTGACTCTTGCGGGAGAAAAGTGGTTCTGGCAGTTTTCGCCGTACGCGTATTTTTATCAGCACGGAATTGCGATAAATCTCAACCATACCCCCATGGAATTGACGGAAAAAACAACGCGGAAACTGCTTGATTTCGTGGATTACGCGCCCGATTACTGCATCGGTTCCAACGCGCCGTTGCCGATCGTAGGCGGCAGTATTTTATCGCACGAGCATTTTCAGGGCGGCAAGCACGTGTTTCCGATGTTCCTCTGCGATAAAGGCAAGCCGATCAGCCAAAAAGGCGGCGTCGTTGCGTATCTGCCCGATTGGTACAACAGCGTGATTTTATTCGAAGGCGAAGATAAAGACGCGCTGTGCGCGGCGGCGGCGGACGTATTGAAAAAATGGCTGACCTATTCGGACGAAAGCGTGGATATCATCGCCGAAACAAACGCGCCGCACAATACTCTTTCGCCGATTGCAAGAAAGACGGAAAGCGGCTATCAGGTATATTTATTGCTGCGCAACAACCGTTGCGACGAGCGTCACCCGGACGGCATTTTTCACGCGCATAAAGAATACCACAACATCAAAAGCGAATCGATCGGCTTAATAGAGGCGATGGGCAGGTTTATTCTGCCGGGCAGGTTACACGGGCAACTGAAAGAAGTCCGTAAATTTTTAACGGGCGAAAATACGGAAATCGGCGAGGATATGCTGATTCACGCCGATATGATCCGCGCGCTTACGCAAAGGTACGGCACGGCGCTTACCGAAGAACAGGCGGAAAAAGCGGTGACGGCGTACGTAGAAAACGTATGCGAAAATATTCTGGATAATACCGCCGTATTTAAACGCGACGCTGCGGGAAAAGCGGCGTTCGGCAGATTTTTATCGTATTGCGGACTTTGCTGAAATATGCGCAAACGGCGGGGCTTCAACGGGGCGGTTCCGCCGTTTTTCGTATGACGTTGTTTATTCGCATGACGTAGTTTTTTTCGCATGACCTTGGCGCCATACGTTAAAAAACGAAAGGGGAAAAACGTGGAAAAACCGCGAAAAAACCCGTATGTGCGCAGGGGCATTTGTCGAAAACGGAAAATTCGACGAAATCGGCTTAAAAAAGACGTAATTTCCGACTGTTTCCCCAATCTTCGACAAGTGCGCGGCGGCGCATAAGTTTTTTCGGTTGTTGAAAAAAACAGGCTGCGGTAGGGGAGATCCCCTATCGCTTCTGAAATAACGCAATAAATCGCGGGTTATATGCGGAAAAACGCATATGCGGCTTGCCGCGAACGTAAAGCCGCGGAAAGGTAAACGGAAAACGTAATAACGACGAGGAAAAACGGGGAGGAAAAAGGATATGAAATATGTGCTGGCTCTGGATCAGGGGACGACTTCTTCACGGGCGGCGCTGGTAAGCGAAGAGGGGAAAATCGTATGTATTTTAAACAGGGAATTTCCGCAGATTTACCCCAAAGAAGGCTGGGTGGAACACGATCCGACGGAGATATGGTCCAGCCAATACGGAATTATGATGGAGGCGATAGCAAAGAGCGGCGTTTCGGCGGAGGATATCGCGGCGATCGGTATCACCAATCAACGGGAAACAACCGTCGTCTGGGAAAAATCGACGGGAAAGCCGGTTTATAACGCCATCGTATGGCAGTGCAGGCGTACGGCGGGCAGGATAGAGGAAATCGTGAAATCGGGCGCGGGCGATATGATACGCGAAAAGACGGGGCTGATTGCCGACGCCTATTTTTCCGCTTCGAAGATAGAATGGATTCTGAACGAAGTCGATCCCGACCGAGTGCGGGCGAAAAACGGAGAACTGCTTTTCGGAACGGTGGATTCGTATTTGATCTGGAAACTTACGGGCGGCAAAGTGCACGCGACCGACCGGACCAACGCCGCGCGGACTATGCTTTTTAATATTCACGCCATGCAGTGGGACGAGGAGTTGCTGCGGCTTTTTAATATTCCCAGGGCGATGCTGCCAAAGGTGCTTTGCTCGGGCGACGATTTCGGCTTTGCGCCCGTCGGCGGCAGAGAAATACCCGTTTTCGGCGTGGCGGGCGATCAGCAGGCGGCGCTGTTCGGGCAATGCTGTTTTTCGGCGGGCGAGGCGAAAAACACGTACGGTACGGGCTGCTTTCTTTTGATGAACACGGGCGAAACTCCCGCAAAAAGCAAGAACGGACTGCTTACCACGGCGGCGGCGACGCTCAGCGGCGAAAAGCCGCAATACGCGCTGGAAGGCAGCGTGTTTATCGGCGGCGCGGTAATTCAGTGGCTGCGCGACGAAATGCGCTTTTTCGCCGAAAGCAAAGACGCGGAATATTATGCGCGGAAAGTTGAGGATACGGGCGGGGTATATCTTGTGCCCGCGTTTACGGGAATAGGCGCGCCGTATTGGGATATGTATGCGCGCGGCATTATCGTGGGACTCACCCGCGGCACGCGGCGGGAACATATCGTGCGCGCGGCGCAGGAATCTATTGCGTTTCAGTCGGCGGAACTTGTATTTGCCATGGAAAAAGATACGGGAATCGGGTTAAAAACGTTGAAAGCGGACGGAGGGGCTTCGCGCGACGGGTTTCTGATGCAGTTTCAATCGGATATCGTAAATAAAACAGTCGTGCGCCCCGTAATCAGAGAAACCACGGCGTTGGGCGCGGCGTATCTGGCGGGGCTTCGCGCGGGCGTATGGCAGGACAGGAATCAACTGAAAAAATTGTGGCTGGCAGAAAAAGAATTCACGCCCGCCATGGGGGAAGCGGAGCGCGAAAAGCGGTTGTGCAAATGGCGCGACGCCGTAAATCGCTGTCGCGGCTGGGCAAAAGAGTCGTAGCGATAAAAACATCGGGTTACCGCCGGAAAAAGGCTTGTTTAATCGATTAAAATATGTTATAATACCCCTGTAAATACCCTTGTAAACGGGAATTTTCAGATAATATTCAAAGATTTTTCAAGAAAGCGTAAAAACGGTGGACGGGAAATGAGGGACGAGCATTTTTCAGACAGGCGCACGGACGGGCAGACGGGTGAAGTCCGCCCGTCGCAATCGCGCGCAAAAAAATCGGGGGCGCCTTTTAACGCAGGGGAAAACAACCTGCCGTCGGGCGGATATTTCGACGGAAAGGGAAAAACCGAAAAGAAACCCCTGTCGACAAAATTAGTCGTTGTTATTTATCTGGTTTCGGTATGCGCGTTTTTAGGCTATCTGATATTTGTATTGCTGTCGGACAACGTAATCATTTTCGGCGGACGAACGAAGAACGATTACAGAAAGATTAACGATTATACGCTTGTAAAAACGGAAAATTCGCAGGAGGGCGCGGGAACGCTTGCGGAATATTCGTTTACGTTAGGCGAAACGCCCGAATCCGGCGATTGTATAGCGTTTTATTCGGTACACCAGTTTTGCGAAGTATTTATAGGCGGCGAGCGGGAGTACGGTATAACGACGGGAGACAAGAACAATATTAAAACCCCCGGCGCGAATTGGGTTATGGTGCCGCTATCGCCGGACGACGCGGGGAAAGAGGTCGTTATAAAAATCGCTTCCGTATACAAAGCGTTCGATGATTGGGAAACGGAGATTTTACAGGGCAACGAACTTGCGATTTACAACGCGCAATTGGAGAAAGATTTACCTCAACTGGTTTTAAGCGTTATTTCGGCGATGATGGGCTTAATATTCGTCGCCTCGGGACTGTGGCGTTATATTAAGAAAAAACAAGGCGAGGAATTGATGCTGCTCGGACTGTTTTCGGTTCTGGTGGGATTATGGAGATTTACCGATACGCGGTTTACGGCATTTCTTTTTTCGCAGAATCCCGCGTTCGTGTATTATTGTTCGATTTGCATGCTGACGTTGGGCGTCGTGCCGTTGATGACGTCCGTAAGGCTCAGGTACGGCAGGCTCAGCCGTAAATTTACGGACGTTTACTGCATAGCGGCGACGTGCGTCAGCCTGGTGCAACTCGCCCTTCAGGTTTTCGGGGTTGCCGATTTAAGGGAGAGTTTGTTTGTCACGCATTTTATAATTATCGCAGGCATAGTTATAGTATTTTGCAATTTTATATTCAACAAACGAAACGCCGATTCCGATCGCAATCGTAAAACGGGCAACCCGGCGTTTTTATTTATAGCCGGGGCGCTCAGCGATCTGGCGGCTTATTACCTCATCGGCAATTCGTCGGTACTGGTGTTTACGCTGGCGGCGTTTATCCTTTACACGGTTATTTCGGGAATAAATGCGTTGGAAGAATACGGCGAGCGGGGTAAAAGAATCGCGGAACAGGAAAAGGAACTGGCGACGAGCCGTATGTCGCTGATGTTGTCGCAGATAAAGCCGCACTTTATTTACAATTCGCTGAGCGCTATTATCGAACTGTGCGAGAGCGAACCGCATACCGCCAAGGAAATGCTGACTGATTTTTCGGCGTATCTGCGCGAAAATATGGAATTCAGCGGAACGGAAACGGCGGTGCATTTTTCTAAGGAATTAAAACACGTTCAGACGTATCTGAACCTTGAAAAGATGAGGTTCGGAGACCGCCTGAACGTGATATACGATATAAGGGAAAGCAACTTTTTTATTCCGCCCTTAACCGTACAGCCGTTAGTGGAAAACGCCGTAAAACACGGGATATGCGCAAAAAAACAGGGCGGCACGGTAACGCTTTCTTCTTTTTCTTCGAACGGAATAACTACGATATGCGTAAAAGACGACGGGGCGGGATTCGACCCTGCGGAAACGTTAAAAGACGAAGGGACCGCGCACGTAGGAATAGCCAACGTAAAAAAACGGCTGGAAATGATTGCAGGCGCCGCGATGAATATAGAAAGCGAAAAAGGCAAAGGCACTACGATAACCATTCTGTTAAAAAAGAACGCGGCGGAAAAAGGAGAAGCCATACTATGAACATTCTGGTACTGGACGACGAAAGACTTGCGCTTGCCGGTTTGATCAGGGAGATAAAAACGGTATTTCCCCTTGCGGATATAAAAGGGCTGAACGACGCGGCGGGCGCGGAAGCGTTTGCGAAATCGCTGAAAGAGAGCGGCGGGGAACTCGATTACGCGTTCTGCGACGTGGAACTGCCGGAAACGAACGGAATAGAAGCGGCGAAAATGCTAAAAACGTATTTTCCGAAAGTCAGGCTGTTTTTCTGCACCGCGTACAGCCGATACGCGATAGACGCGTTCGGGCTGAAAGCGAAAGGGTATTTATTAAAACCCGTGCGGGCAAAAGACATAACCGACGTGCTCGACGAAATGGTGGAAGATTGGAAAGACGAACAAAACGCACGAAACGCGGGAGTGCGGGTAAAAACCTTCGGGGATTTCGAAGTATTCGTAAACGGTAAGCCGTTGAAGTTTTCACGGGCAAAAGCCAAAGAACTGTTTGCGTATCTGATAGACAGAAACGGTGCGGGCGTAACCACGGAACGCATCGCCGCCGTTTTGTTTGAAAACGAGAACTACGATAAAAAACTGAAAAACGCGGTAACCAGAACGGTTTCGTTTTTAAAAGCGGACCTGAAAGCGGCGGGAATCGGGAACGTTCTGGTGCAATCGTGGAATCAGTTGGCGATTGACCCCGCCGCTATAAAATGCGACGCCTACGACTTTGAAAAAGGCGACCCCTCCGCGATAAACGCCTATCGCGGGGAATATATGTACGCCTATTCGTGGGCGGAGTTTTCCACGGGAAGATTCGAAGCGATAATGGCAAAACGAAAATAACGGAAACGGCATAATTTTATTATAAATTATTAAAATAATTTTTATTTTTCGACAAATAGTCGTCCTTTCGTCGTCCTTTGGGGTTTAAAATAAAAATAAAACTAAAATAGTAATATTAAAAAAACGAAAAGTTTACGTTTCAGAAATCCCGTTTTGCAGGAGCGCGAAGCGTTGATCGCGCCGACAGGAGCAATAACAAAATGAAATTTACTAAAAACGATTTGTTATATGCCGGTTTGACTAAAGACGAATATGAAACAATCAAGAACGACGTTTCGGAAGAAAACCGGAATAATTTAAAGATGTGCGCCGCAATCGTAGCGGTCTTTTTTGCTTTGATGTTTATTTGCTCGCTGTTTTTCGACATTGCAAAAGCGGGCAGATGGATTTATTTCAGTTTATTGTGCGTTGATCTGGCGTTATACGTGCTTTACAAATGCGTTAAAATGAGCAGAACGGCGCTGATTTTCAACGTTTATATTTTTTGGTCGGTTTTGTTTGCCGTGGGAATATTGCTTGCGACGGTGGTCGCTCCCGATAAAAACGCGGTGACTTTCATCGCCTTACTGCTTGTTGCGCCGTTGCTTTTTTCGGATAAACCCATTCGCGTAATCTGTTTTCTTTTGATTTATACGATTATTTTTATAATAGCCGCGTTATTTCTGAAAGATCCTTCGGTGCGTACGTTGGACGTGATTCACGTAATCCTTTTTTGTACCGTAAGCGTTATCGTAGGATTTTTTGCGATAAGAACGAAGTATCAAAGATACTATTTCGATTACCGTTCGAGATATCTCAGCCTGACCGATCTGCTTACGGGCGTAAACAACAGGAACTCTTTCGAACTGAATAAGGGCGGTCATACCGAATCGTGCAAGCGGGGCATAGGCTGCTGTTACGTTGACGCGAACGGACTGCACGAATGCAACAACGAGTTGGGGCATAACAACGGCGACGAGATGTTAAAGAACATAGCCGGAGAATTAACCCGTCTGTTCGGGAGCGAAAACGTTTACCGCGTGGGCGGCGACGAGTTCGTAGCGTTTCTTGCCGACGCGGATAAAAACGAAACGGAACAAAAACTGAACGAATTAAAAAGTTTTTCCGCCGCACACGGCAATCTTCTCTCGTTCGGGTACGCCGAGCAGGATAAGATAGAAAGAGATACCGAACAACTGATAAAAGCGGCTGAATCGGAAATGTACCTGAATAAAAAAAGATATTACGCGGAACAGAACGAACAGGAAGGCAGATACCGGGGCGAATCGTGATAAATTCCGCACGGAAAAGGCTTACGGAAAAGTCGTACGGAAGAGTTGCGCTCAGGCTTTAAAAATAACTTGTCTTTTTGTGGAATTATGCGTTTTTTTTCTTGACAAATACGTTTTTTTCTGATAAAATAAACGCGTAATCGTCGCTCGGCGAAAGGTTTTACGCCGACGCGGGCGCGAGAATCGAATGAGAATTGAATACCGAGGGGCAAAACACGCAAAAGCGTGCGACGCAAAACTATAGGGCCTTAATTATTGTGGCAGCCAGTTGCAAACGGAACTTCCGTTTACAGCCGGCCGCTTTTTTATTGCGGCGCAACGAAAAAACGATAAAGGAGAGAACGTATATGAAAAATATAAGCGACAAGCGGACGTTTGAAAAATACGTAGAACTCTCTTTACAAAGCGGAGTTTCTCCGTTGGAACTCGTATTTGTTCCCGTAGCGGACTGCGACACGGGCAGACCGGTGGCGTTCAGGGTGCAGACGGTGATTCGTTCGGTGATTGCGGGCACCCTGCGGCAAGAGGATTACGCGCATATCTGCGACAAGCGCGATACGGGCACGGAATTGTTTTTACAAAGCCTGAGGCGCGCGGCGGCGCATATAAGCGATTTTAAAGGTTGCACTCCCCCGATACGGTTTATATCGTTGCGTTGTCCGGCGGAAGCGGTAGAAAATTCCCGTACGGATTTATACGAGGCGATAGCGGGCGTTCTTAAAAAAAGCCGCATAACCGACCCGTCGTTTATTATGGTGGAGTTTCCTGCCGAAATACTTGAAAAATCCACTGACAAAGCGCGGCGGGCGTTGCAGGATATTCATTCGTTAAAAGTAAAAACGATGATTACGGGTTGCGGAAAAGAAGATTTTCCGCTTTCGAAACTCGTTACCGTACAACCGTACGCGGTGCTTCTGGATAAAACCGCCGTAGCGTGGGCGGGCAACCGCGATAAACCCATGCTGGTATCTTCGATGATAACGTACATAAAGAACATGGGCATAGAGGCGTATGCGGAAGGAACGGCGGACAAGCGGCGCGAACTGAGGCGCACCGATTGCGCGGGGTTTATCGATTGCGAAGCCGTACCGCTTACCGCGGAGCAGGCGGTTAAATTAACAAAGCCTGAATCGGAGTACGAAGAATTATGATGTCCGAAAAAAAGAGCAAGTCGGTATTACGCAGAAGAGCGAACGAAGTACGTAATTACCGCTTGTTGAAAAAACTTATTCCGGCAATTCTGGCGGTGATTGCGGCGCTTCTGATACTTGTTTACGTTGTTTCGGTAATGTATTCTAAATTTGGAAGTTTTACCGTATCGGTAAACAAATATCACGCATTGCAATACGGATTGTCGCTTTCCGACGACAGATATTTTTCGGCGCCTACGTCAAGGTTGAACTGTAAAGCGGTTGAAGAGATGACGAATATCGACGGCGCAACGCTCGACGAAATAGATCTGGGCGCGGTGGACGGAAACGACAGCGGCGAAAATTATTTGTGCTATACGTTTTATTGCAAAAATTCGGGGAAGGAAACGCTGTCGTACGAATATTCGATGAATATTACCAACATGACGATGGACATCGAAAAAGCGGTGCGGATACGACTGATTCAGACGTATAACGAAACGCTTGTTGCAAAGGACGATTTTGCCAGAGCGGCGGGCGTGGACGAGGACGGAAATTCCGTGCCCGAACCCGATACGGTGGCGTTCTTTAATAAAAACACGGTGACGAAAGGAGTTATCGAAGATTTTAAGCCGAACGACGTAATGAAATATACCGTGGTAATCTGGCTGGAAGGCAACGACCCCGATTGCGTGGATTCGATTATAGGCGGCGTTATGAAAGTAGAAATGAAGTTTGGCGTAACTTCCACTTCGGACGTAGACCCCGAAACAACGTAAAAGTGAAAAGTAAACGGTAAATGTAACGGTTAATAGTAACGGTTAAAAGTAAAGGTTAAAAGCGCACACGAGCCGTGCGCCGATAATAAATAAAATTTTTTGTAAAAGGAGAAAAAACAATGAAAAAATTATTCCCCGCAATTTGCATGACGCTTCTGGCAGCGGCGCTCCTGGGCACCTCAACCTTCGCCTGGTTCTCAATGAACACGCAGGTTACCGCCACCGGTATGCAGGTTACCGCTAAAACGGATACTACCTACCTGTTAATCAGCGAAACGAATTCTTCCGCTGAGGCTATTCAAACTGAAAACGCAACCACCGTTGCGCTGACGGTTTCCGATGATCAAGCCAAAGTATATCCTTGCGCGCCCGCTCTTAACGATACCGAAGTAGGTTATCTTACCGTCGCATCCGGTCATAAGACGGTTGATGGCGCTGATATTACCACGGCAGGTGAAAAAGTTACGAGCGCAACTACTGCGGATACCGTTACCAACTGGTATACCGCTAACGCGGCGGCACCCGGAGCGTCTACTATAAAAGCGGATACCGCAAGACAGTTGACATCCTTCGCGGGTTACGTAATTAAAAAAACCGTTCATCTCACCGTTGCGAAAGGCGCGAACCCTGCGAATAACCTTTCCGTAACCGCTGCGTTCACGAAGAAAGGCGACGGTTCGAATATCTCGGCGGCGAAAGTTCTCGTTACCACCAGCGACGGCGGCATTGCCATTCTCGACAGCACCACTACCACTAACACGGAGGAAATAAAAGGAGGCAATACCAACCTTACCGATTCCACCGTTCTCACCGTTAACATTTACATCTACTACGACGGGAACAATGAGGCGGTAAATACCAACAACGCCGCAAACTTAGCGGGCGCTACCGTTGCTCTTACATTCAACGTAGACGCCGTACCTGCCGCGTAATCAAAGCACACTGCTTATACGGCATAGCGTAAAACGGGCTCAGCCGCAGGGGAAAGTTTCTCTGCGGCTGAGGCGGTAATGCCGCGTTGACGTCTTGCAGACGTCAGACATTGCGAAAGGTCCGACGCAACGGCTCGGCGCAGACTGACGCAATTTTCGCGGCGTACCGAAAAATTTTCCGCACAGGCTGAATCACGCTTTATGCGGATTTTTTGCAACTTTACGTTTTATTTTTTCTGTTTTCCGGAGGGGAACCGTGGCTGAACCGTCGCTGAAAAAACAACTGATTTCGTGCGTTGTTACTCTGTTTTTAACAGCGGTGTTTTTATGCGCGTCGATTACCACGTTTTCCTGGTTTGCGAGTTCGCAGAACGTTACGGCAAACGGGCTGAACGTCTGCCCCGATACCTCGTTCAGCGATTCGCAGGTACGTATGTGCCCCGTTACGGCTATCAGCGGCGATAACGGCAACGAATACGAGTTTTTAAGCGATAAGCCGGTAAATTCTTTGCCGAAATTCGATAAATATAATATCGACGTTTCTGAATACGAAAGAGCGGTGGTTCTTGTGGTTTCGTTTACCGCGGCGGCAACGAAGATAGATCTTTCGTTGTCGACTTCTACTCTTTTTAACGAAAGCGAGATAACGGGCGGTAAAACGGACGATTATTTGAGTAACGTGGTAAGTTTTGCTACGGTGGGCGAGGTGCGCTCAACCGAAGGCTCTACGGTAAAAACCGCGGTTGCGGGCAGCAAAGATACGAAAGAAAGTTCCGCTGCCGAATTTCCGGCGATAAGCAATACGCCTGCATAACGGGCGGAACGTTTTGAATTTTGTTTTAACATACAATCGTTTTAAAAAAATATTAAAGGTAAAGACTTATGAACCAGAAAGCCAAAAAAACTTTCAAAGTCGTCGTTAACGTGATTTTATGGGTTTTTCTCGTATTCGCGCTTCTGATGACCATTCTTGCGTTTTCCGCGCAGGCAAGCAACGCGGGTTACCCTAAAATAGGTAATACCTGTCTGTTAACCGTATCTTCCGATTCGATGAACGCGCCGGACGGGTTTAAAAAGGGCGACCTCATTATTTGCCGCGTACTCAGCGAAGAAGAAAAAAACAATCTTCAGACGGGCGACGTGATTACTTTTTATACCGACCTTGAAGGCGACGGTATAGACGGTAAGGTGCTGAATACGCACAGAATCATCGAACGGCGCGTTGCGGAAAACGGTACCGTGACTTACGTTACCCAGGGCGACAACAGAGAAGTTTCGTTTGTGCCCGACGACCCTATCGGCGTTTCGGATATCGAGGCGATATGGTCGGGCAAGCGCATAGCGCATCTGGGCTCGGCAATCGCGTTTCTGCGCAGCAGTACGGGCTTTCTGATCTGTATCGTTATTCCTCTCGCCGCGTTTTTCGTTTACGAACTCGTGATTATGATTATCACCATAAACAAAATCCGCAACAAAGGAAAAAAACAGATCACCAAAGAGGAAGAAGAACTGATTAAACAGCGCGCGGTGGAAGAATATCTCGCGCGGCAGGCTCTTCAATCCGCTCAGGGCGAAAACGGTTGCGGCGAAGCGGAAAAATCCGCCGACAATGCCGCCGCGGGCGACAAGGCTGCGGATTCGGAAACGGTATCAAAGGATAACGAGTAACCCGCCCGTTTGCGGTATTCTATTGCGGATTTTTTAATTTTTTTTAGGGATTTCGGTTTGAAAATCAGATCGAAATTTTTACGTATGTAATTTTGGAGGCTTCCCGATGGACGCTTTTTTGAATTGGTTTTTTGCATTTATTACAAAAATGTTCGGCGGAATCTGGCAGGGGCTGAAATCGTTCTTTCTGGGGTTCGTGCATATCTTCGATTTCGGAACGTATTTCGGTTTGTTTTCGCAGTATCAGGGCAGTTTCGGCATTTTAGGCTGGATTTTCGCCGTGCTTGCGTTCGTGCTCGTTTACGCTTTCTGGACGGGACTCATCGTTCTGATCGTGCTTCTCATCCGCAAATATATCCGTTACCGCTCTTCTTTGGCGTGTAACGAAGATCTGCTGGAAGAAATCGCGGAGTTGCATAAGGACGTAACGCGGCTTACCAAAGAAAAAGAGCGTATCATCGCCTTGAAGAGCGGCGTGAATATCGGGCAGGACGAATTGGCGGTGGTTAACGGCGATGAACTCGATTTACCCGCGGAGGCTTACGCGGGCGAAATGGTTGTTTCCGCCGACGTTCATCCTGCCGAAAAACCGCAGAATACGGAACCGCGGTTTTATCGCCTGACGGCGGTGGACGAAAAATATAAAAATTTCACGCCGCCCGGATATGACGACGAGAATATGACTCTTGCGGATATCTGCAACGAAATACGCAACTTTGCCTGTTTTCAATCGCATCTTTTCTATGAAATCAAAACCATTCGACTTATGATTGCCGGCTTCGCTTCCACAAAAATGATTTTGTTGCAGGGTATTTCCGGTACGGGTAAAACTTCGCTGCCGTACGTTGTGGGCAAGTATTTTGAAAACGACGCCACCATCGCTTCCGTGCAACCCTCCTGGCGCGACCGTTCCGAATTGTTCGGGTTTTTCAACGAATTTACCAAAAAATTCAACGAAACCGAAGTGTTGCGCCGTATTTACGAATCCGCTTATACCAACGACGTGAATATCATCGTTCTCGACGAGATGAACATCGCCCGCGTTGAATATTATTTTGCCGAAATGCTCTCCATTCTGGAAATGCCCGACCCGGAAGAATGGAAAATTCAACTCGTTCCTTCCGTATGGCCGAACGACCCCGCGTTGCTGGAAGACGGAAAACTGAAAATTCCCGAAAACGTCTGGTACGTGGGTACGGCGAACAACGACGATTCCACGTTCGCCGTGTCGGATAAGGTTTACGACCGCGCTTTCGTGATCAACCTCGATAAGAAGGGCGTGCCGTTCGAAGCGCCCGAAACCGCCCCGAGACGGGTTAGTTACGGAACTATCGCAAAGTTGTACGAAAAAGCCGTGCTGGAACACCCGGTATCCGACGAATTGCTTGAAAAAATAGAAAAACTCGATAACTTCGTTATTGAGCGGTTCCGCGTGGCTTTCGGCAACCGTATCGTAAAACAGTTGAAAACCTTCGTGCCCGTTTTTGTGGAATGCGGCGGAGACGAACTGGAAGGACTCGATTATATTCTGGCAACTAAAGTATTCAGAAAATTCGAAAGCCTTAACCTCGGACTCATACGCGACGAGATTAACGGTCTGATATCTTTCCTCGACGCGACTTTCGGCAAAAACACCATGAAAGAATGTATTGCGTTTTTAAAGCGCCTGCAAAAATCTTATTGACTTTTTTAACGTATTCTTTCCGTGCGTTTATGCGCCGCGGTTACGTTGCGTTGCGTTTTCGATGTGTATAAGGAGAACGAGAATTGAACGGCGAAACTAATAATACGAACAAACCGATTATCCCCGACGATAAAGGTACGCCGACGCCCGACGTGTATCAGACCACGGCGGACAGCCTTGATAATCTTATGCGCGAATTTTCTTATTACCGACGGGTAATGAAAATTTTTAACGAGGGCGAAGGCAACGTCGCGCTGAAAAAAAGGTTTCTGCTTAAGGCGATTGACGAAGAATGGATTACCGCGGTGGAAAACGCTCTTCCCTCGATAGACGTGATTCTCAGAAACCCCGGCAGAAGTCTGGTGGAGCGCGAAGAACTGCGCCCCGTGGAGCAGACAAGACGGGTTTCCGCGCGTTCCGTTCAGCATCTCGCCCGTCATACGGATTTAATTAACGAGATCAGGCCGGACGGCTCGGTTATGCCTTCCAGACTTCTTAACGTCTTTCAGGACGACACCGTTTTAACTTACGAAAACCGCTTTATCAATACGCTTATTTCCCGTCTGTACGCTTTCGTCTGCGTAAGAGTGGACGCGGCGGAAAAATACGGCGCAGATGAAAAACAGTCCGCGCTTTCGGTGGACAGAACGTTTACCGACGGGGAAAAACGGGGTAAAATTTCTCTTACGATTGAAATCGACGAAAAACCGGAGGAAGGCGAAGTACAAAAAAATCACGTGTTTTCAAGCGATTTATGGAAACGCGCGGTAAAAGTAAAACAACTGGTTTGTTCTTATCTTGATTCGGACTTTATACGGCAGATGGGCAGAAATTACGTTCGCCCGCCCGTTATGCGTACGAATCTTTTACTGAAAAACACCGACTTCCGCAATTGTCTCACTTTATGGGAATTTCTGGAAAGTTACGAAAGCGCGGGGTGTCGGACGCTTATCCGCGAGGATATCGAAAATATTCCGGAAGACTGCGCGCAGGAGTTTTATAAAACGCTGGCGGAACAGTACGTTTTGTTCGGCAAATATGTGTCGAACGACTTTGACCGCGAAAATATGCTTGACGAACGCGTGATCGACGCGATAAAATATAAAATAAAAACGGAACCCGATCCGATCGACGAGCGCGATTTTACGTATACGGATAAATTGCCGGACAAAACGCCGGAAAATACGGACGCGCTCGAAGAATTGTACGATAAAACCGACTTTGCCGTACGCGTGGCGATCGCCGCCGATAAACTGCTCTTCGAAAGGAAAAACGAGGGCCCGGAGACGAAAAAAAATCCGCGGTTTCTCTATCGCTATTCTTTTCTGGCGCGACTCATTCTCGCAGGGGATCCCGCGCAGGAATATTATACGCAAATCAAAAATTATCTGCTGTCTTACAAAAAGGTGAGCGCGCGTATAAGTTGGAACCACGAACAGTTTTCTGCGGGAAGAAAAAAATTCGCCCGTTTGAAGATGAAGGGAAAAACGTTGTTTTTATTCCTGCCGTTAGACGCAACGCTTCAGAAAGAAAAATATCGGCTGGTTGACGTTTCGGACCGCGCCGCCGACGGAGGGTTTCTTTCGGCGCTGCGCGTCAGATCGGAACGCGGCGTAAAATACGCCAAGCAACTGATAGACGCCGTGATGGCGGCCGAGGGAATAGAGAAACTTGCGGTGCAACGGCACAAAGATTATCATCTGCCGTATGCTACGAGGGAAGAACTGCTTACGCGCGTGCCGCCGCTGATAAAAATCGTCGGCAAAAAAACCTTGAAACCCGACGCGGCGCCGTGCGGACCGTCGGCGCAGGGGACCGGGGAAGATCTGAACGCTTTTCCTGCGGATCACGCGAAAAAACCGCTGTTGCGTTATCGGTATTCGTTTCTTGCGAGATTTATCCAGTCGGACGAAAACGTTCAGGCGGCATACGGGAAAATCAAAAACCGGATATTGTCTTATAAAAACGTCAGATCGGCTACGGCTTGGTCGCACGAAAGGTTTTATTACGGCAGACAAACGGTGATGACAATCAAAATACGCGGGAAATCCATGTTTTTATCTTTTGCGTTGTCTCTTTCCGATTACGTCGGAACGAAATATCGCTTAACGGATCTTACGAAGGAAGGAAAAACGCCCGTTTTGCCCGTAATGTTTAAGGTCAGATCTTTACGATCGGTAAAGTATGCCGAAGATCTGATCGACGACGTTATGAAAAAATACGGCGTAAAGCGTGAAGAGAAACGTCCGGTGAATTATTCGCGCGGATATATGTCTACGGAAGAATTGCTGAATCTTCCCGAACCTCTCGTGAAAAAAATAGGGGACGGAGGCGTTGAACTGCCCTTTCCGACGGCTGCCGTGCAAAAAGGCGGCGGCAATGAAAAAACGGAAGAATCAGAAAACGCAAAAGAGTGAAAAAAAGGATTTCTGATGTGAAAAGAATCGTCAAAAAAACGCTCAATCTGATATTCGCCGCATTCTGCGTTGCGGCGTGCGCGATGATTTCCGTCGTCGCGTATTCAAAAATCACGGGTAAGACGGTAATCCCTTATTCCGTGATGTGGGTGCTGACCGACAGTATGGAAGAAACGATTCCGGCAAAAAGTTACATCCTCGTTAAAAAAGCGGATCCGGGCGAAGTCAGAGTCGGCGACGTTATCACTTTCCGTTCGCGCGAAGCCGCGATTCAAGGTAATCTGAACACGCACAGGGTGATTGAAATCGTAGGAGACAACGAAGAGTTCGTTACGAAAGGCGACAATTCCGCAACGCAGGATTCCAAGCACGTTTTCCCCGAGGACGTCGTTGCGGTTTATGTGCGCAATATGCCCGTGCTGACTTTTTTCGGCAGGATTTTCACCTCGAACGCGGGGTTTATCGCGTGTATTTTGTTAATTCTCGCCGGAACCGTTTTCTGGCTTTGCCGATATATTATGCAAAACCGCGAAAAGACCGATAAAAAAGAATTCGACCGACTGGTTGAAGAGGAAATCGAAAGGCTTCGGAAACAGGACGAAAGCCGTCGGGCAGACGAAGACGTGCGCGACGGGCAGAAAAACGATTCAAAAAAAGAATAGCGCGGCGCTTCCGCCCGCGGCGTTCGGAACCGGCGATTAAAACGAATACGACAAGGAGACGATAAGATGCATAAATTTTTTTCTAAATACGGGAAAGCCGTTCTTATTTCTTTAATCGCTCTGGCAAGCGCCGTATTGCTTATCGCCGCCGTGTTCATGCTGATCAATTATTCCGACGACATCTCTGTCCGCGCTACGGCGGAAGCGCAGAAACGAACGCTGAAAGCCAAATCGCACGTTTATGAAAAACTGACGGAAAACACGTCCGGAGCGATAAGTCTGGCTATTTTGTTATCCGATTGCGACGATGAAGTCGAAGCGTACGGAGTTATTTCGGACGCGTTGCAGAAAAGCGAATTCAGCGAAGTGCGTTTCGTCCGGTATTTTTCGGGAGACGTACTTTATAGTGAAAACGGCGCGGAATATACCGGAACGGATTCCTCGCGGGAGCACCGCGGCGCAACTCCAAACGAGCCGGGGTATACGGGTGTGTTCAACGACGAAATATATAATATGAGCGTCGCCGGGTTTTATGCGCCGGTAACCGGCTCTTCTTTTGTAGACGCCGTGGTCGTTTACTATCCGAGGAATAAACTGTCGTCGTTTTATTCCGCCGACGCGGTTACCGCCGACGCGGATTTTTCCGTTCTCGCGCTCGATAACGAGAAAACGGAAATTCTGGCGGGAGGAGAGGATCTTCCTTCGTTCAGTTTAAAAGATTCCCTGCGGACGATGACGGGCGAGGTCGATGGGGTGAACGAGGCGTTGAAACTCATTCACGGGGGCGAGGACGGAACGGTGAAGGTAACCATCGATACTGCGGAGTACGTCGTTTCCGTATGCGCCGATAAAACAAAACTGAAAGATCTTTCCTTGGCGGAACTTTACCGCATCGACAATTTATGCGCGGTTGATTTCGATATCGTGGATACGATAATCATGATTATGATTTTATTCGCGATGGTAACGGTTCTGATTATTGTATATCTTATCGTGCGCAGAGTGCGCAGAGAGAAAGAATTCTTTAATATGCAAACCTCCGACGTTAAACTTCAATGTCTGAATCGTCGCGGATTTGAAGAGTTGGCAAGCGAAATTCTGGCGCGAAATAACGTGACGACGAGTTTTTACGTTATCTCGATGCATCTGAAGCATTATAAACATATAAAAGATTCGTTCGGTGAAGCCGAAATTTCCAGACTTTTGTTTCATTTAAAAACGGCGATTGCTAAAATAATCGGCATCGAAGAGACTTTCGGGCATTGCGTGGACGGCGATTTCGTACTGCTTTTACACGCAAAAGACAGGGACGGACTGATTGCAAGGCTTAAAACGCTTTCGTATCTTGCCCATCAGTACAAAAGCGCGCACAAATTCGATATTATTTTAAAATACGGTATTTTTGAAAGGGTACAATCGGAAGATCTGACCATTCAGCAAGCGATCGACTTCGCCTATGAGGCGAACGACGCTATTTCGCAGGCTACCGCGCAGGACGCAAATATGCAGTTTAATTTTTACAGCAGCGAATTGAGTAATATTCGTTTGTTGAACGAAGATATGGAACTGCGTATGGAAGGCGCGCTTAAAAACGGGGAGTTTCAGATTTTTTATCAGCCCAAATACAATCTGCGCGTCGGCAGGCAGGACGGGTGCGAAGCGCTGGTTCGCTGGTATGACGCGAAAACGGGAAAATTCAATGCGCCGGCTTTGTTTTTGAGGCTTTTCGAAACGAACGGATTTATCGTGAAACTGGATAAATACGTTTATAAAAAAGTTTGCGAGTACATAAGTTATACTATTGCGCACGGGGGCACGGTGTATCCCGTATCCGTAAACGTTTCAAGAATAACCGCGGTGCAACCGGATTTTGTGGAATATTATTACAACACCAAACGTAAATACGGTATTTCCGACGGGCTGATCATGATTGAATTTACCGAAAGTTTTGCCTATGAGGATTACGCCACGTTAAGAAAAATCGTGGACGGTCTGCACAGGAGAGGCTTCAAATGTTCGATAGACGATTTCGGGTGCGGATATTCTTCGTACAGAATTTTGAAATCGCTTCCGATGGATGAAATAAAACTTGATAAATTCTTTCTGGAACGTAGCGATTCCGAAAGCCGCGACGACGCCATTTTCAGCAGCATTATTCAACTTGCTAAAAATCTCGGCATGAAAGTTACGCAGGAAGGCGTGGAAACCAAAGAAGATCTGGAGCGGCTGATCGCGCTCGGTTGCGATACCGTGCAGGGGTATTATTATTCCTATCCCTTGCCGCTTTCGGATTATATTATATTCGTCGCCAATTCAAACAAGCACAATATTACCTGAGAAAAGCCCCTGACGGTACCGTCAGGGGCTTTTCTCAGGGCATTGCCCGAAAATGAAAATCCGCTTGCCGTTGCGAAGCGAAATCTAAAAGTTCAGGCGGAATAGTAAAGACCTATTATCAAACCGGACGAAGTGAGGGGACAAATTCTGCACGACTTTTTACAAATTTCGGTATTCGTTGGGCGTAAAATTCGCTCTCGTTCGGAAAAAAGTCATAAACTGAGAATACGATTCGAAGCCGCACCGAAAACAAATCTCGGTAATCGAAAGATCGCTTTCCTTCAACAATTTTTTTGCGAGTTTCAAGCGTTTGTTTAAAATATATTTCTTTGGCGTGGTGTTCGTTTGCTTTTTGAATAAAAAACGGAAATGATCGGGACTGTACCCGCTCTCTTTGGCGAGTTCGTCTATTGTGATATCTGTCATAAAATATTGGTCGATATATAAAATGGCGTTGATGATTCCGCCGGTGTTTTCTCCTTTTCCGTTTTTTACGTGCATCATGCGTGCGATAAGCGCCACGATTTCCCGCATGTGGCTGTCGACGATAATGTCGTAGCCGTAAAAATGATTTTTTAGTTCTTCGCGCATCTTCGTGCAGATTTCCTTGATGTTCAGCGTAGAGACGTTGGAAACGAGCGAGGGGATTTTTAAACTTTCGGGCGGCATAAATTGCACGACGAGGCTGATTCCCGTATTTTCGTACAACTCGCTGTGTACGACTTGACTTTCCATAATGTAATAGGTTCCCGCGGAAAATTGTATAGTCTTGCCCTCGTAGTTTAACGTACCCTTTCCGCTGAAAAAATACACAAATTCATATTTCGAATGGGTGTGATTGGGGATAAATACATTTGCACGGCGCGACCGCACGAAAGAATATGTGGAATCTTCCATCATTTTAACCTTCTTATACCTCTTTGGTTTCAGTATATACCATAATCGACAAAAAATCAAGCGTCTTGAAAATATTTAATAAAAAAAAACGAAGTTTAAAAAAATCCGTGTTTTTGTAACAACAGTTCACGGATTTTTATATTGATTTCAACAAAATATCATGCTATACTGTTACTACCGTTAGAAAATGCCCGGGAGAAATGTTAAGGAGTTCTGACATGCGCGAGAAAACGAAAACGAAATTCAAGTTTAACAGTCGAGATATTCAACTGTCGGTCATGGCATCGTTCAGCCTGGTCTTTCTGTTGATTTTTAGTTATTTGCCTATGATGGGCATTATTTTGGCGTTTAAAGACGGAAATAAATATCTGAATATCATCATGGCGCTCGGAGCGGACTGGACGCTCGACAACTTTAAAATGCTGTTTACCGATTCGGAATTCTGGCAGGTTTTTTTCAACACCCTTCATATCAACTTGCTTATGTTGCTAATCAATTTCCCGATGCCCATTATCTTCGCTTTGCTCATTAACGAAGTGCGCAACCGCTTTGTAAGAACAACCATTCAAACGGTAAGTAATTTTCCACACTTCATATCCTGGGTAGTGTACGGCGGCATCGTGCTTGCGTTGACCGACGCCAACCTCGGCATCGTAAATCCCATTCTCGAATTTTTGGGACTTTCCACCAAGGAAAATCCCATCGACCTCAATCTGGCGCAGTACTTTTATCCCAAACTGATTATTGCAACCATTATCAAAGGGGTGGGCTGGGGCTCTATCGTATACGTTGCGGCGATTGCGGGAATCGACCAGTCGCTCTACGAAGCCGCGATGATCGACGGGGCGAACCGATTCCAACGCGCAATCCACGTAACGTTGCCGTGCATTCGCTCCACCATTCTCGTGTTCCTTCTTTTGAATATTTCGAGAATCATGGGGAACTCGTTCGAGCAGTTCTACGTGTTCCAGACGACGGCAAACCTCTCGAAAACGCGCGTGCTCGCAACGTATATGTATACGCTCGGGTTTACCTACCGCAACTATTCCACTGCAACGGCACTGAGTTTGTTTGAAGGGATAATTTCGTTAATCTTGTTGGTGTCGGTGAATTTCGTCGCCAAGAAAACGACGGGGGAGGGAATTTACTGATATGAAGAAAAAGACGAACGGAGGACTCGTTCAAAAATTCAATGTGTTCGACGTAATCATTTATGTTGTGCTTATTCTGTTTGCCTGCCTCACGCTCTACCCGTTCATCTACACGCTTGCGGGAAGTCTGAACGATGCGCAGGATTTAATGTACGGACCCATATGGTTTTTTCCGCGCCAATTCACGTGGGCAAGTTACAAGGTAGAATTGAAAGACGTGTGGCTCTACCGCTCTTTTCTGAACACCGTTCTCGCAACGGGCGCGACGTTGGTAGGCGCCATGCTTTTAACAAGTTGCGTTGCGTACGCTATGGCAAACAGAAAACTCAAAGGCAGAAAATTCTATTGGTATGCAAACCTCATAACCATGTTTATAAACGGCGGCATGATTCCTTCCTATATGCTCATCGTGCTCATCGGCCTGTACGACAGTTTTTGGGTGTATATCCTGCCCGCTCTTTACTCGGTTTACAATATGATCGTGTTGCAGAATTTCTTCCGCAGTATCGACGTCAGTCTTTACGAGGCCGCCGTGCTCGACGGAGCGAACGAATTCCGCATCTGGCTGACGATTTATTTGCCTATATCCAAGCCGGCGATTGCCACGGTGGGACTTTGGATCGTGGTCGCCCGTTGGAATGCCTATATGCCTACCATGCTCTATACGAATAAGGACAAGAGCATCTGGTTGCTTCAATATTATCTCATGCGGCTCATTCGCGAAGGCGAAGTGCCGGCCATCGACAGCGGCTATGCCGGTTCGGTAAATGCCACCACGCTCTCGTTTGCGGCAATTATCATCTCTTCGTTGCCCATTCTTCTCGCGTATCCGTTCATTAGCCGATTCTTCTCTAAGGGAATCATGGTTGGCTCGCTTAAAGGGTGAAAATTAAAATTATTTTATATAAGGAGAAATTAAGTTATGAAAAAATGGGCAACTCTTTTGCTGAGCGGCGTTATGTCTTTGGCGCTTTTCAGCGGTTGCGGCGGGGGCAGCCTCTTTCAGAATCCGGGAGACGCAGACTACAACCGCTATCCGACCGATTACGACCCCGACGTGAATTCTTGGGAACAGATCGATCCGAGCGACGACGATGTGAGCATCACGTGGTTTATGGACGTTACGTGGGGAAATCAGTTCCTCGAAGAGCTCATCTATAAACGTACGGGCGTTCGCGTTACGTTTCAAGTGGCAATCAACAACACGCACGATGAATTGAACACGATGATTGCGGGCGGTAAACTCCCCGATATAATTACAACCGACAATCTGCCCCTTCGCGTACAGCTTGCGGAAGAGGGATATTGCTATGCAATCAACAAACTTGCCGAAAGTTACGCGCCTAGTTTGCTTAATCGTATATCGCAGGAGCATATGGACTACTACAAGTCAAGCGACGGCAACACGTATTGCGTTGCGCACAACTTTTATAACGATGCCGACGTGGCGGAATTCAAGGAAATGGGAGGCGAGCAATATGCCAACGGCGGACTTCTCGTCCGTAAGGATTGGTTAAACGCCTATCTCGATTACAAAAAGAAAGAAAACCCTGCGTTCGACGCCGACAAGGAAGTGACAAAGCCGAGCGGATTCATCGAAATGTGCAAGTGGGTAAAAAATAAGTTTTCCATTCCGAATTCGGTTTCTACCGTGCTCTTTTCCGAATTTCCCACAACGGCCATGAACGACATCATTTCTCAAAGCCTTACGGCGCTCACCGAATTCATGGGCGTGCCGCTCGAAGACGGCGAAGGCAACCTCGTGTACCAGTACGCGACCGAGGAATTTCAAAACGTGATGAAGTTCATTAACGAGTTGTATAGGAATAAACTTATTTTTTCGGGTAACTTCGCTTACGATACGGCCGACATTACGCAACAGATTGTAAACGGCAAAGTGTTTGCGTTCGTAGGAAACGATCAATCGTACCGATCGGCGTTCGTTCGGCGCGAAATGACCGCATACGATAAGGCGACCGATACCGTTCCCGATTCGGCTCAATACGTGCCCATTATCTTAACGAACGAAGAGGGTGACGCGCCTATTCTGCTCGATTTTGCAGGTCGCGGACAGAATCTTGTAATGATTACCAAAAACTGCAAGCGCGAAGACAGAGTGATTAAGGTCATCGATTATCTGATGAGCGAACAAGGTATGCGTGAAATTCTTTACGGCGAAACGGAAGGCGAATGGTATAACTACACGCTCCGCCCGGGCGAGACCGATCCCGTAACCGGCAAGCCCTCCACCTACGGAAGAATCGAACTTACCGATAAGGGCAAAAACGCCGTTGCAAACGGACTCAATCAGAGCACTCTCTCGTGGGGGGTCGGCAGACTTTCGGTTATCTGCAACCCCATGTATGCGAGAATGGTGACGGCAGACGACGGGTTCGCCGGTATCGTTGCCCCCTACTACTGGACGATGTATAACAACAAGAAAGCATACTTCGGCTATACGGCATCGCGTGCGAACTTCCGTTATCCGCTTGACGTATCCGATCGCAAGGCGCTCAATAAACACGTCGATCGGCAGGCCGACGTCGAAAAGGTGTGGATAGAGGCGCTTCCTAAGATGATAATGGCGAACAGCGAGGACGATATGATGAAAATCTATCAGGATGCGCTCGCAAAGAGTTATCAGCGGGGTGCCGAAGAGTGGATGGCGTTCAGAAACAAGTGCTTTAAGACTTACAAAGAAAAAACGGGCGTGAAATACGCCTGGCCGAAGAATGACCCTGCCTACGTGGCGCCCGAAGTAAAACTTTTTGGTAATGCCGATAAGTATATGGACCGTCCTTCCTGGGTGTACGGCGGCGTATAAGAGAAAAAGAGAGAAAAGGAGGCAAAATGAGAATTTTGAAGACAGCGCTTGCATGCGCGATGGCATGTATGATCGGTTTGGCGTTCAATCCCGTAAAAATCGAAAAAAACGCTGCGGCGGAGGAAATAAATACGGAAAAATCCAATCACGTCATTCATGAGGACATCGTAACGATTGTAAATGAGCAGACCGATCTTTTTCAAACGATTGCAAACGGTACGGAGGAGGACTATCGTCCCGTCTCCCGCAAATGGGTGGGTATGCCTTCGGTCATTACGGCGGGAAAAAACATCTTCGTCGCTTGGCAGACGGGCGGACAGAGAGAACCGGATCCCGACAAACTCAATTACATTACGGTTGCGGCGAGTATCGACGGCGGCATAACCTGGAAGGACCCCTTTATGATTATCGATCCGCTTGATCAGGGCGTTCAGGCACAGGTTCCGCAGTTTTATTATAACCATGCGGGCGAACTGAATTTATTGTTCAGTTACGAGGGCGTCGGCATTCATGCAATCGTGTTGCACGGCATGGACGGCGACCTTGCAAACGTCACCTACGAAGAGCCGGTTTTCACGGGTGTGGCGAATTCCAGTTTTACCAAGCCCACGCTCGTATCGGACGGCAGTATCATGTATCTCTCGGGTAAGTCGGACGCAAGGGTTATTCGTTCGGAGGACGACGGAAAATCGTTTCAAATCATCACCCAGTTGGAAAGTCTGGCGCCCGCCGCGTCGAGAGTGTTTGCCGAATCGACCATCGTCGAAAAGAAGGACGGGATACTTTGGGGAATGCGTCGGCTGGAAAATTCGGTAAACGGCGGAATCGAACAGTCGTTTTCTGCCGACAAGGGTAAAACCTGGACGATATCGCAGGGCAATCTTCCCGCACCGCTCACGAGCCCGGGCTCCCGTTTTGCAATGCAAAGGCTAAAATCGGGAAACCTGTTGTTTATTACGAACGCCGCCGGTATGGGCACGAACCGCCAGAAGATGACGGCGTACTTATCGACAGACGACGGGGACTCCTGGCCGTATTCGCTGTTGCTTGATCCTACCGAATCCTCTTATCCCGATTTTTGGCAGGACGAGGACGGGAAAATTTACATTGCCTTCGATAAAGACCGTTACGGTGAGGGCGGCATGCGTCTCTGTATCGTTACGGAAGACGACGTCAAGGCGGGCAAATACGTTTCCGAAGGGGCGCAACAACTCATCACGCTCACCAAAATCAACACCGATTACGGCGATATCAAGTCGGTGAACGGCGCTTTTCCGAGCGGTAAAAATTACAAGGTTGGCACTGACGTGAAAACCATACTCGACGATCTTCCTACTACCATTAAAGTAACCGACGAGTATGGGCGCGACTATGAAATCACGGGCAAATACAGAGCGGCAGGCTACAATAAGGATCAGGCAGGGACTTATAAAATTTACTTTATTGCCACACTGCCCGCAACGCTCAAGGATTCTTTCAGTAAGTTGGAATTTGAAATAAATTTGGTTGAAAGCACGGGGTGTGCGTCTTCTTTGTCCGTAACGATGGGCGCGGTCGGCGTGGCGGTCATCGGCGTCGTTATGGCGGCAGCGGCGGAAATCGGGTGTAAGAAGAAGCGTAATCCCGGCGATCAGATAAAAAAAGAAGAGGAGGAAAAATTATGAATACCAAAACAAAAAAGAGGCTGTTAGGGTGTACGATGTCTACGTTGGTCTCGGCGCTTTTTTTCGCCGCCTATGCGGGCGTGGGGGAACTTACGTCGGCAAATGCCGAAGCGACGGAGGACGTATGGAACAATTACGAAATCGTTAAAAACGACGCGGGCGAATTCATGGGGGTTAATATTAAAGACGATACGTATAATACATTGTCGGCAGTAATTCCGACGGGCTCTGCCGCCTATCCCGCAAAACCGGCAGAAGATACCGATTACTTGGGTTATTTCGGTACGATTACGTTTGAATTGGGTGAAGTTACGGTGGGCGATTATACGGGCATTCTCATTCAGTTCGACCGTTTGAACGCTTCCGCCAATGTGAATACCCGCATGTTCCTGGAGGGCGACGACGGAACGGTTTACCGTTTCAGCACGGGTTCCTCTCTGAACGAAACGTTTGTTAAAGCCGATGGAACGGTAACTACGTGGAAGAACGCGAATCATACGATCGCGTTGCAGAGCGGTATGGTCGGCACGCTTTACGTGCCTTTCTCGCATATCGTTGTGTATAATACTATGAATCATCCGGAGAACGGTACGACGTTTACGAAGTTGCACTACTCGCTCGATACGCGCTCTACAGGTTGGTACGGCGACAACAGGTGCACGAGTTTCGGCACGATTGCCGCCGTCAAGGCTGACGGCACGGCAGAACGGCTTCTGGCCGCTTCCGAGTTGACTTATTCGAACGATTCAACCGACGAAACAGCCGACGTAAATCTTGCCGACATGACAAAGGGAACCAAGATTTATGCAAAGCATATCATCACGGGTGGTTTCAACATCGACGACGGTCCTGCCGATAAGATTGCAGGTTATATCGAACAGGTCGAATCTCTTTGGTCGTTCGGTCGCACGTCGCCGCGATATACCGTAAACTATGTGAATGAAGAAGGGGAACCTCTTTTGGATTCACAATACCGTGCGTCCGTTTACGATGCGGCTACGAAAACGAACGTATACGAAATCACTCCGCCCGAAATCAAGGGCTACTCTTACGATTCGGCTACCGCCCCTTTAACGGGTACATTAGACGTAACGGGCACGGAAATCACACTCACCTATAAAGTTGCCTGGACTCCTACGCTCACCGCGAAGTTTGTCGACGAAACGGGCGCAAGAATCGCGGCCGACAGAACAATGCCCTCCGAATACGATTTTGACGCGGAGGAAGGCTCGTATACGCTGGAAGAGCCCGTGTTGCTCGGTTACGATTACGTAAGCGCCGATTTGCCTCTCACGGGAACGATCACCGAAGATACGATAATTACCTTTATCTTTAAAGAAACGGAAAACAGATTTAAAAATTACGACGTTGTATACGACGATAACGGAAAATTTGTCGGCGTGAACATTCTCAACTCTCTCTCGGGCGGGCTCATCGTCGATATCAACGGCATCAATTCTTCTTTGGGTTATGCTCTTACTACGATCGAACTCGGCGAAGTAAATCCCTTCCTGAGCACGGGCTTTCTCATCAAGGTTAAGCGTACCGAAAATACAGGCATGGCACAGGTGAGAATGTATCTGGAAGATCAGAACGGCACGTTGTATCGTCTTTTTACCGCAGTCGATGACAGAGCGGGCGCCGGCGACTCCGTGCTTATTACGCCCGACGGACAAATCGGCTCGGTTACGAATGACGCGACCAATTGGCGTCATGCCTTCCAGCTTTCGACCGACGGCACTATTTATATTCCCTGGTTCAACGTAAGCACCATCGATAACTTGTCAATTCCCGAAGGCACCGTATTCAAAAAGTTGCACTTCGGCAGAGAAACGCGGTACGAAACGTCGGTGCGCAAGCCGATCGCTATCGGAACGATTGCAACCGTGTATGCCGACGACTATAACGTGATTGTCGACGAAGTGGTGAATCTTGCAAACTTAACGTATACCAACGACAAAGGGGACGAAACGGCTGACGTAAACCTTGCCGATTACACCAAGGGAAAAACCGTTTATATGAACCGTTGGCTCAAAGGTTCGCATGTCGACGGTGATCAGGCGCTTCTCGAAGATGCGCTTGCCCTCGTTGATTGGACTCGTATGCCCCCGCAGATCGTGCTCAAATACGTCGACGAAGAGGGCGCAACCATCAAGGCGGACGGGCTTGCAGACGCGGAGTATCAGGCGGGCGGTTCGGTGTACGATATCACCCCTCCCACAGTCGTCGGCTATGATTTCGTGTCGGCGGACAAGGAACTTTCGGGCGTCGCCGAAAACGATTTTACGATCGTGCTCACCTATAAAAAGACCGTTTACGCAATCGTGCTCAAATACGTCGACGAAAACGGCGAAACCATTCGAGAGTCGCGCACCGTTCAGGCCGTATTCGGAGAATACGTCGAGGTGGAAGCCGACGAGATCGAAGGCTACACCTATATCGAAGCAACTTCCGGGTTAAAATTCACGGTCACGGGCGAAAAGATTATATGTCTCACTTACCGCAAAAACGAGCAAAAGGGTTGCGGCGGAAACCTTTCGTGGGGAAGAAAGTTCCTGGCAATACCCGTGCTCACAGGCGTGGTAGTCGGATGCCTTATCAAAAAGAAGAAATCGAACGATTAAAGACGGTCGAACGGAACGGAAAACTTTTTCCGTTCCGTAAAGCCAAGGGAAGCAGCGTGAAAAATACAAAATATTGCGGTTCTGTATTTTTCTTCCCTGATTATGCCGTAACCGCACGGAATGGTAATTAAAGTGTTTATTTCATTGGTGCATATGGATACGCAATCGGTCGAGGCTACGGTAAGAAGGGCGCCCAACGGCGACCTGATTGTGATTTGTACGTGCGGCGGCGTGAAAGAACCTGCGCCCGAAAACCGCGTGTATCTTTTCCGCAGCAGCGATGAAGGCAAAACGTGGTCGGAGAAGCAAATGATTCATCAGGAAGACGGATTCGCGCACTATCAAACGTGCACCGTTGTCGAGAACGGTACGATTTATGTGTTTATCACACGCCATAACGGCTATTTCGTCGATTGGAAAAATTACGTTCTCGTGAGTACGGACAGCGGTTTTTGCTGGGAAGAACACCCTTCGCCGTTACTTGCGGAGAACGGCTTCATTCGCGACATGATTACTCTCGAAAGCGGCAAAAAACTCTTTCCCTACCATGCCTATCCGCTTACGAAAGAACAGCATGAATATTGTCGTTTGCGCAACCTTCTCATTTGTTCGTGCCGTCCGCCCATACAGTACGTGGATAACGGCGTATATATCGGCGATTTCAAAGACGGATTTGAAAAAATCACCGCCTTCCGCCAGACCGAACTTCCCCGCGCCGCCGACGGAAGCCGTGCTTGGAATTGGTCGGAAAACACCGTTGTCGAACTTGAAAAACAGCATCTCGTTATGCTGTATCGCATTGAAAATACGGGTTTCCTCTGGCGAACCGATTCCTTTGACGGCGGAAAGACGTGGGAGCGGCCGAATCAAACGGAGATTCCCAATCCCGCCAACAAGCCGCAACTATTAAAGGGCTTAAACGGAGAAATCATTTTGTTGAACACTCCGAACAACAAGAAGGATTTTTATCTGCGCAGGAGGTTTCCTTTAGAGGCTTGGGTTTCCTACGACGACATGAATACGTGGAATAAAAAAATACGTATTTCCGATTTTCCCGGTTGTTATTCGTATGCCGACGGTTTTATCGATTCCGACGGGAAGTTGCGACTTGCCTTTGAATTTAACCGACACGATATCTATTTTGCAGAGACGGAATTATAACGGCCATGATAGAAAAATATATTATCGACACCGACATCGGCGATGACATTGACGATGCGTTTGCCCTCGAATATGCTGTGAACGCCGGCTTGGATATTATAGGCGTTACCACTGTTTTCCGCAATGCCTATCTGCGTGCGAAGTTATCGGCGTACCTGTTGCGTCTTTGCGGCAAAAAAGTGCCCGTGTACGCAGGGGAGGATCTGCCGCTTGTGCAAGCGGTCGACGCGATTCAAAAAGCGGATCGCTATTTGCAACCGCAAGAACTTGCCAAAGTTATGCGCGAAGGGAAGGGATGGCTGCCGGAGTACCTGCCCCGGGCAAGGAGAAGCAAAGTGTCAAAGGAGCGCGCCGTTGACTTTTTAATCGACAGCGCAAAGCGAAACGGCGAACGCCTCGGCATTCTGGCGATCGGCCCCCTGACCAATCTTGCGCGCGCCTTTCAAAAGGACTTTGAGAGCATGAGAAAAATCGGCGGAGTCTACCTTATGGGCGGCAACGTTTCTCAAGATACGGCGGAGTGGAACATTCGTCTCGATCCCGAGGCGGCGGACATCGTGTTTCGCGCAAACGTGCCTGTTTTTTTAATCGGATCGGATATGACCTGGAAACATTGCATGGTTTCGAACGAGGAATTGTGCAATATAAAACAATCGGAGGGGGCGGTGGCGAAGGCCAACCGCGCCATGCTCGAATTATGGGAAAATCAACCCCTCTACCGCGGCAGAATGCCTTGTATGCACGATTCTCTCGTTGTCGCAACCGTCGTATGTCCTGCGTGTGTTTCGTATAAAAAAATGTTTGTAAGAATCGGACTGTGCGGTGCGGAACGCGGCAAAACGATAGCGGGAGCGGGCGCGCCGATCAATGTTGCCTGCAAGGTAAACGAAACGCTTTTTCGAAGATCGATGTGGAAAAATATATTTTCTGAGAAATAGCCAGAGGGTGGAATGAAAAATTTATACATAGATGTCGGAAGTACGTATATCAAATATGCCTTAAATGACGGCGAAACGCAGCAAATTGCCTTTCCGCCGCCTATTCGCTACAACGCATATTTGTACGAGGTTTCCATCGAAGCAATCATGAATATCATCGAAGGGATTGTGCGGGGTTCCGATGTCGACAGAGTGTTTTTTTCCGTTCAGATGCACGGATATGTTCTTAGCGACGAAGATCATATTCCCGTTACGGAATACATTTCCTGGCGCGATACGCTTTTTCGGAGTTTGCAGTGCGGCTATCCCTTCTCGTTGGGCAAGAACAGCGGCACGGCGTTAAAGAGCAATCTTCCCGCATTGAGCGTGTATGCCCGAAGCATTATTTTCCCCGATATCGTCGAAAAAACGGCCTTTTTCGATACGCTCGGTTCGTACATCGTATATCGGCTCACGGGAAAACACATTATCCATATCACGGACGCCTGTCCCACGGGGTTTTATCTGTTGCCTTCGGGTAAGGTCAATTCCGATCTTGTAAATCTTTCGTATTTCCGAAAAATTACCTTTCCCGCCGCGACCGATGAGTTGTGCCTTGCGGGCATGTTCGGTAATACCGAGGTGTATCTTCCCGTCGGCGACCAGCAGGCGAGCGCCTTCGGGGTGGGACTCACAACGCAGGAATATCTCTTTAACACGGGCACGGCGAGCCAGATTTGCTGTCTTTCGGATAGTTTTCTCGTCGGCGATTTCGAGAGCCGCCCGTATTTCGGGGACAAATATCTTTGCACAATTACGGGACTCTTGGGGGGCGGCAGTTGCGCGGATTTATCTGATGCGCAGGAAAAGATTTCGGAAGAGTATAACGAGGCGCTGAAAAAACTTCCCGTTCGCAGCAAGGCGCTTGCCACGGGCGGACTTGTTAAGTATAACGAGGCGCTGTTTAAAAAGATTTGTGAAAATTTCGTATCGTCCTATGTGTACATAGAGGGGCAGAGCGCCGTGAACGGATTGAAAAAATTATCGAGGTTAATATGCAGATGAACAAAAGAGGAATTATGCTTTCGGAAATTGCCTTTGCGCATTTTCCCGTTCTGTTTAAAAACAACGGATTGGATTTTTTTATCGTCGATTGCGAGCACGGCGGGTTCGACTATGCCGACGTTGCCCGTATCGTGATGAACGCGCGGCTTGCAAATATTTTTGTCATGATTCGCTTACCGAATAATATGCGGAAGGATATAATTAAGTATATGGATATGGGCGCCGACGGGTTGCTCCTGCCCATGACGAATACCGCCGCCGATATTGCGCAGGTGGTAAAATTTGCAAAGTACCCGCCTATAGGGCAGCGCGGTATTTCCACCATGCGCGCTCACACTCTGTACGCTCCTCCCAAAACGGAAGAGTATCTTCCAACGGCCAATGCTCGTACAAAAGTATATGCCCAGATCGAAACGAGGAAGGGCTTGGAGAATGTGCGTGAAATTTTAAACACGGCGGGTGTGGACGGCTGTTTTTTTGGTCCGAACGACTTTTCTGCCGATTGCGGTTGTCTCAATAACGGCAACGCGCCGCAGGCGCTTGAAGCGATTTCCGAAATCGGAAGAGCAGCGACAAATACGCAAAAGACGGCAGGTATCATTACGAACAACAAAAACTATTTAAATGCGGCAAAGACTTGCGGTTTTGAGCTGTATTCCGTCGGAAGCGAACTCGGCGCCATTGCGGAATATTGTAAGAAAATTACGATTTGATTGCTTACGGGAAGCAATCATGAAAGATTATAAACAGTTTTTTTGATTGCGGACTATAATTTTTGATTTTCCGCGCTTTCTGTGTTAACGCTCCTTTTTCTTCTGTATTCGGATGGAGAAACGCCGCAGAATTTAGAAAAAACAATATTAAAATTTCGGGTTGTCGAAAACCCCGAATAAAAAGCAACGTCCGTAATCGAACAATCGGATGAGGTTAATAAATCTTTAGCGCGTTCAAGACGTAAAAGCGTTAGATAATGGATAGCGGTTATTCCCGAAGACTGTTTAAACGCGCGGCTTAAAGAGGCAGTCGAACATTTAATTTGCTTGGCAATACACGAAATATTGATTTCTTCCGTATAATTTTCATTGATGTATTTAACCGCTTTAATAAAAAGCGTATTCTGTTCCCGCACGGAATTTTCAAAATCGCATTGTTTGGAAATTTCCGCAAGAATAGGATAAGCAATGGCTTTGGCCCGGAGATCGTCGAAATATTCTCCTTCTCGGTTTGATATCAGATATTCATATAATGAACTCGGGAGTAGACTTGTTCTGCTCTTCGGGGTTTTATTTTGTCTGAAAAAGGAATTGACGATTTTGGGATTGAATAATATAACAAAACACTCGCTTTGTTCAGGAGTTGCGAAAGAATGTGTTTCGTAAGGCAAGACGAAAATACATTCCCTATTCCGAAGGATATATTCCTTGCCTTGAATCTGCATAGCGACTGCACCGCCGCAGACAATGACGACTTCGTATTCGGAATTGATGTGAAGAGGACAGATAACGTCGGTGTGCTTAGCGATAAAAGCGTTGTAGGTGAACGGGAAAAGATTACCCAACTTAATAATATTTTTCATATTTTTCTCGCTGATGTTAAAAAATTTCTATTTTTGCATGAGTATCGTCGTTTTTTATAACTGCTGGTTTCCGATCGCTTTTTTATTTAGATTTTCCGCTTGTCGTTTTTTCTTTTAACGGTTGCGCATACTGAAAAAAGGAGGGAATTCGGTATGGCATACAGTTATAAAGGCGGCATCAACTTTGGGCTGGTATATATTCCCGTAACTCTGCACAGCGCGATAAAACACACGGACGTGGGGTTTAATCTTATCGATAAAAAAACGATGAGCCGCGTGAGATATAAAAAAACCTGCGAGGACTGCGGAGGCAGAGAAGTAAAGCAGGAAGATATCGTAAAAGGCTACGAATACGAACAGGGCAAATACGTAATCTTCGAGGACAAGGATTTCGAAAAAATCAAAACCAAAAAAGAAAAGAGCATTTCCATAGAAAAATTCGTGAATCTGGCGGAAATCGATCCGTTGTATTTCGATAAGCCGTATTACGTAGTGCCGACGGGCGCAGAAAAGGCGTTTTCCGTGTTGGTTTCGGCCATGGAAGAAGAAAAAAAAGCGGCGATAGCGAAAACGGTGCTTGGTGCGAAAGAAACGCTGATTATGATACGCGCGAAAGACGGACAGATGTTGTTGAACACGCTGTTTTTCGATGAAGAAGTGACGAAAAATCCGGCGAAAGAAGTTAAGGAAAAAGGCAACGAACTGGAATTGAAAACGGCGAAAGCCATTATCGAAGGAATGAGCGGAACATTCACTCCCGAAGAATACAAAAACGAATACCGAGAAAAAGTGCGGGAGGCGATAGAGAGAAAAATAGCAGGGAAAGAAATAATTTCGCCGAAAGAAAGCAAAAACAACAATCCTGTTAACCTGATGGACGCGCTGATGAAAAGTTTGTCAAACCTGCAAACGCCTAAATCTGCCAAGAAAAAGCCGCCTGAACTTAGAAAATCACAAAGGCGGAAAGCGCAATGAGCGATCTGTTTGAGGAAAAAGACGTATCGCCGATGCTTTTGTACGAAACGCAGCCGTTCGACGACGAAAATTATATTTTCGAACTGAAATTCGACGGAATCAGGTGTATCGCTTACGTATCTCCCGACGCCGTCGTGTTGCAGAACAAACGGTTTAAAGACGTAAGCGACATTTATCCGGAACTTGCGGAAATGAAAAAATGCGTAAGGAAAAAAGTCGTACTGGACGGCGAACTCGTCGTATTTACAAACGGCAAGCCTGATTTTTACGCGTTGCAAAAAAGAAGTTTAACGTCGGAGCGATTCAGAATCCGACTCGCGGCAAAGAAAAACCCCGTAAAATTCGTAGCGTACGATATTCTGTATTTCGACGGCGAAAATCTTACGGACTTACCGCTTATAAAGCGTAAAGAATATCTTAAACGAAAAGGTAAACCAGAGGCTTTGCACTGCCTCAAAAAAGTTTGTCGCTCCAAAGGCGGGCACGCGAAGAAGATTTCTATAATTTTCCTGTTTGTCCGCCCGATTTTCCAGCGCCGCCAAATAACGTTTATGATAGGTTTCAAAACTGCGCAGAACCAGGATAGCGCTTTTCAAAAATCTTTCCCGATCCGTTCCCGAATATGCAGCGAGGCTTTTTTTCGCGCGTTCGAAAAGTCCGGAGTATCCTTCTTCTATCACCGTTTTAAAATCGGTTGTAAGATGGCTGACGCTGAAGCAGATATATTCGCCTTTATACAAAGCCGGCACATAATGCCGCATTGCGTCGCCTAAAGTGGCGGCGCCGCTGATTCGTTCCTCTTTGCAAATTCTTATCGGCGCGGTTTCGGCAATTTTTTTTATCGCCGCGTCGTATTTATCGATAAGAGAAGCGCATTCGGGAAGGTCGCTGTCTTCCAGAATTACGTTGGGCGTTTTCCAGGTGTCTTTTCCGTATTGATAATGCAGAGAATCGTAGGCAAACTTCCGCGTCGTTTCGCAAAGCCTTACGGGGCGGGGAGTATCGGAAACGGTATAAAATTGCATGTGAATACCTCGCTTTTGCTTTTATTACCTTTTATTACATTATATATTATATTGGCGCCGAAGTCCATTGACAAAAAGCGGAAAAATATGTATAATACTATAAATTCTAAATTTCAACAAGAAAATTTTTCGGAAACGAGGCGCAAAAATGAAAGTAGAACAGGCATATATCAAATATTTCAAAGCGGACGGATTTAACGATCTTTGCACCGAGGGGGCCCCGATCGTGAAAAGTCTGCCGTATCTTTCGATTGTTCAGGCAACGGAAGGTTCGTACGGCATAAAACTCGGCAATGAAGAAGAGCAAAATACGGGAAAAGGCGGATTTTTTATTGCCCCGGCAAATGTTTTGCAAACGATAACGCATCATATTGATTCCGTAAGTAAAAAAATGTCCGCTCGTTGGGTATTCGTCGATTGCGAAGTTAACGGCAGATATAAATTCGATAAACTTTTTTTGTTTCCCACGGTGGTAAAAGGGGAGACCGTTCAAAAACTTTCCGAGATTTTCAACAAAATTTTCGCGGCGGAAAGCATATTGGAAAAGATGTCTTTATCCTACTTGCTTCTTCAACGTCTGGCGGAACTTGCCTCTCCCGCGGAAAATTATTCCGACGAAAGAATCGAACGCGCGGCAGAATATGCGGAACGAAATTTCGCGGATAAAATAACGGTGAAAGAACTTGCGAAAGCGGCATGTATGTCGCAGGCAAATTTTTACGGCGTTTTTAAAAAAACAATCGGCGTATCGCCAATGAAGTACCTGAACAATTATCGCCTTTCGGTTGCCTGCGATTGGCTCCTTTTTACGGATATGCCGATTGCGGAGATTGCGGAAAAAGCCGGTTTTTACGACCAGTTTTATTTTAGCCGCATGTTCAGAAGCGTTTTCGGCGTGTGCCCGAGGGAATAC
>JAQYLE010000005.1 GCA_028720205.1 Clostridia bacterium | reverse complement strand
AAGCGGAACAGACTGAATGGCGAAAAGAGAGGTGTAAGAGTCCGTACCGATTTTCGTGTGTTTTTCGTAATGTTCCAAAATGTTGTTGGTAACGAGTTCGATACGTTGCTGATCGCTATAAATGTTTGAAATATCAATGTTATTGCGTTTACAGTATTCTTCCAGATTAAAATTCGGATTGTTGCTCTGCTCGTGAACGATACGTCTTACCGTCATATCAGCAGCATTGGTTGTTACAACATTGAAAGTGTTTTGATATTCCACAGAGAATTTCAAAACGTTACCGTCTGCAATGGATTCTTTGATAAGATACTTATGAAGACAAGCATCCATATTTCCGGCATTGAAAATGTCTGCCGTCGTCTGACCGGACGCCCCTTTGTTTTCTTCAAAAATAGGGGTTCCGGTAAAGCCTATAAAATTGGCGTTCTGGAAGCTCCTGCGGATATCGCCGTGCATTTTGCCGAACTGACTTCTATGACATTCGTCAATTACGAATACACACTTCTTCGTTTTGTACGCCTCCATAATCGGTTTATATTTTTCGTTGCGGAGCGCGCAAGCGAGTTTTTGAATTGTGGTAACAAGCATTTTTTCACCGCTGTTTTTCAAACGTTTAATGAGTTCAGAAGTGGAATCCGTGCTGTCTACGCAATTTTCTTCAAATGAATTGTATTCATCAACGGTCTGATCGTCTAAATCTTTACGGTCAACCAGGAAGAATACTTTATCGATTCTGCCATTGTCCCGGAGAAGCGAAGCGCACTTGAAAGATGTGAGCGTTTTTCCTGAACCGGTCGTATGCCAAACGTAGCCGTTTCGGTTTTCTTCCAAAACACGGCGCAAAACTGCTTTCGTCGCATAAATCTGATACGGACGCATTACGATAATATTCTTTAAGGTATCTTGCAATACAGTATAGTCTGTCAGTAGAGCGGTAATATTGAACTTAGTGAAGAAGTCTTCGGTAAACTCATTGAGTTGATTGATACGCTCATTGTTCGCATCCGTCCAAAAGAATGCTAAACTCTTTAATATTGCTTTATATGTCCCATCGGCGTTCGTTTCGTTCTCGTTTGCAAAATATTTTGTCTGAATCGAGTTTGACACAACAAAACATTGAATGAAGTGAAAAAGTCCCCTGAACGAATCTCTGCGATAACGATTTATCTGATTGATTGCTTCGTTTATTTCAACGCCGGGTCGTTTCAATTCAATCTGAACAAGTGGTAAACCATTAATGAGAACTGTAACATCGTAACGATTCTTATAAACGACTTCATTCATATGGTCTTTATCCATCGTTACTTGATGCGTAACCTGATAAATATTGCGGTCTATGTCTTTTGACAGGAATTCAATATAGATACGCTTGCCGTTATCCAACTCCAAGACCTGTTTATCACGTAGAATCTTTGCAGACTCATAAACAGTCTTGTTTTCAATTTGTGTACGAAGTCTGTCAAATTCGGCAGTAGATAGCTCTGCAACACCTTTGGCTTTCATGATTTCCTCTTTATTGAATACTTCAAGTTGAGCCTTAAAATTCAACATTACTTCGGTATAATTTTTTAATTCGATATATTTGTAACCGATAGTCCCTAATCTTTCTATAAAAAGATTTTCTACTTCATACTCGCTTATTGCCATTTTTCGACTCCTTTTCAAAAGTTTTTATAAGTTGCTGTGTTAAAATATCCGATTTTTTTGTTTCAATAATGCGTGTCAGCCGATCACGTTTTCGTTTTAACTCGTTTATTTTGCCGATTATGCGTTGTTTCTCAATGGGTAAGAGAACTATATCAAAACCTTTCAGCATACTCAAAGGGATGACGGAAACAGCCGCAGTAGCTTGTTTTAATTTATTCAGTTCTTTGAGTGCCGCTTTATTATTATTGATATACCAGCAAAGATAATATGGATCAAGAATATTTATATCTTTAATACGAATAATTGCTAAATTCGATAAGATCAATTTCCTTGCTCGACTCTGCTCAATTACAATAGCTTTGCCTGAACTCAGACCGACAACAACGTCATATTCCTTCGTCAAAGAGTAAATCGCAATTTTATCGCTTTGCACGGTAAGATATTTTTCGATAGGTAAATCGTCGGATACATTAGCAATATAATTGAGTTCCTGCATCGTAATCGTTTCAATCGATTGCCCGGAAGGAACTTCAATTCTCGTAGGTATGTTCCCTTGGATTATATCCGCCAACTTGGTTAGTTCCATTTAGCACACGTCCTTTTTGAAATTTACATAAATATCATACACCATGATTTTGAGTTTGTCAAGTGTTTTTTGAAATTTAATTAAATTTCTTTTTTGTTTTGTTATTTTGGGCATAAGAAAAACTCGAAGTCGCAAAAACTTCGAGTTTTGTCTTTCAAGACGCACTTGCAGGTGTTCCCATTAAAATATTTTTTATTTTCTTATAATCCCTAACAGGAACACCCAAAAGCCGTATCTTTATGCGTTGCGCGCGTCAGCGCGGCGACGGAAAATCACAGTCCCCGTAAGCCGCCGCGTTTTTTAATCAACTGAATAAAGATTTTTGCCGTAGTCAGCGCGTCGTCGAACGCGCGGTGATGATTAAAATGAATGCTATAATAATCGGCAAGCGTGTTGAGTTTGAAATTCGTTACTTCGCCGCGTAAAATTTCCTGCGCGATCGTCATCGTGTCATACGTTTTCGCGTCGAAAAAATACCTGCATTTATCGCCGTAATACCGTATGAAACGGTAATCGAACTGCACGTTGTGCCCCACCAGATCGCAACCGTCGGTAAATTTATAAAAATCCGCCAGCACGTTTTCCGTTTCGGGCGCGCCGATCAAATCTTCGTCTCGTATACCCGTAAGTTCTATGATGTGCGGCGGCAGTTTTTCCGGGCAGGCGATAAACGACGAAAATTTTTCCACAATGTCGCCGCGCGATATTTTCACCGCGCCGAGTTCGATGATTCTGTCCACCTTACCGCCCGCGGGCTGGTTGTTCAGGCCCGTGGTTTCAATGTCGAACACCACGAAATCCCGCGCTTTTAAATCATCGGGCAACGCGCGGTCTTCAAACAGGCCGGACTGCGTATAATCCGCGAACGGCTCGGGAAATACGTAATGGTACGCCTTCGGTACTTTGCGTCCCCGTAATTTTTCGGGCGTGAAACCTTCGGGGGGCGCGCCGCGGTCGATTTTTTTGATATTAAACGCCAAATTGCCGTTGAACAGTTCAAAATCGCCCGTACACACGATATTGTCGCCGCTTTTCAGCGCGGCGATTTTTTCCACCGTCGCCTTTTTGGGAAAATACGCGCCGCGCATAGAGCCCGTGCCGTCGTCTACGGTGACGGAATAAAACGTTTTTCCCTTTTTCGATTCCCGCTGCGCAATGTACACGATTCTGCCGCAGATTGTCGTATCGGCGCTTTCGCCGCCGCAATCGGCTATATACGTAGCGTATTCGGGTTGCGGATCCGCGCCGTCGATTTTTTCAAACGAAGTAACGGGAAACACGCGAATGTTCGGCGTATCCGCTTCTTCGATTATTTCTTCTTCCAATTGTCCTCGCGGTTTTTCCGCCGTTTTCACGTCGCCGAAAAACGTGCCGCAATAGGTGCGCGACAAATGCGCGGCAACCTCGTCCAGCACGTTATCCGCATTAAAAAGCGCCTGCTCGCCCGAAGCGAGCGTAAAGCGGAACAACGCCCCGTTTTCGCGTTTTTCCACTTCTATGTATTTCTCTTCCAGAAACGCCGACGCGGCGGGAAAGCGGCTTTTCATAAAGCGCATAATCTCTTCGCGGAGCATTTCCTCGTCAGGCGTTTTCTTTTCGATTTTCGCCACGGCGGCAAAACCTTGCGGCAAAAAACCGCCCGCGATTTTTTCCGCTTCGGAAGCGGCGCTTTGCGGATACGGTTGATCGGTTACCAGATAAAAACACGCCGTTTTTCTGTTTGCGAAAACTTCTATCCGGCTTACAATCGCATTCTGCATACCGCTTAAAGCGCGTATTTTTTGTAAAAATTCCTGCGTAACGTTCATACGGTTTTACTCAATCGTTTTTCGTTTGTTCTTCCGGCGCGCCGTAAAATTCGGCGACGCACGATAAAAATTCCGCTTCCGCGTCTTCGCGCGGCACTTTTTTAAACGGTTCTCCGTTTTTAAAAATCAGGCAGTATCCATCGCCCCCCGCAATGCCGAGGTCTGCGTCGCGCGCCTCGCCGGGCCCGTTCACCACGCACCCCATCACCGCCACTTTTCCGTGCCTGTTATAGGGCGCCACAAACGCTTTCACCTTTTCGCAAAGCGCCATGCTGTTCCATAAACACCTGCCGCAGGTAGGGCAGGAAACCACTTCGATATAATTCTTATCCAGCCCGCACGCGCGCAGAATTCGCTTTGCCGCATACACTTCTTCCACGGAATCTTCCGTTAACGAAACGCGTATGGTATCGCCTACGCCGCGTAGCAGTAGCGCGCCGATTCCCACCGCGCTTTTCACAACGCCGTCCGCCCGGCTGCCCGCCTCCGTCACGCCCACGTGCAACGGATAATCGCAAAGCGCAGAGAGCGTTTCGTACGCTTCCACGGTAAGCGGCACGTCGGAAGCCTTCACCGAAAGCACCAGATTATAAACGCCGTGTTTTTCCAGAATCGCGGCGTTGTATAACGCGCTTTCGCAAAGCGCCTGCGCGCTGCGCCCGTAACGCGATAAAAAACCTTTTTCTATACTGCCCGTATTCGCCCCTACGCGTACGGGAATATCGTGCGCGCGCACGCAGTCCGCCACGTACGCGATTTCTTTTTCGCCGCCGATGTTTCCGGGATTGATGCGCAGTTTATCCGCGCCGTTTTCCACAGCCAGAACGGCAAGGCGCGGCGAAAAATGAATATCCGCTACCACGGGCAGAGAAACGCGCTGTTTCAGCGCTTTAATCGCGCGGGCGTCCGCTTCGTCCAGCACGGCGTAACGGATAATATCGCACCCCGCCGCCTGCAAACGGTTCGTCTGCGCCGCGCATTCTTCCACGTCGGACGTTTTGCACGTCGTCATCGACTGTATTTTCACACGTTCGCCGCCGCCTATTTTCACTCCGCCGACGTTTACCTGTTTCGTCATAAAAAACCGCCTTGTTTTACTCCGCCCTGCCTTACTTGCCTCTTATTTGCCGTTCATCATATTCTGAAGTTCCGCCATAAACGACGAAATATCTTTAAACGAGCGGTACACGGAAGCATAGCGCACATAAGCCACCTCGTCGGTGGTTTTCAGTCGTTCCATCACCATTTCGCCGATTTGTTTGGAGGTGATCTCGCTTTCCATGCTGTTGTACACCTGTTTGGAAATATCCGCCACCATATCGTCGATCACCGCCATGGGTACGGGGCGCTTTTCGCAGGATTTGATAATGCCGTTCCGTATTTTTTCCGCGTTGAACGCCTGCCGCGTGCCGTTGTTTTTCACCACCAGAACGGGCGTGACTTCTATGGTTTCGTACGTGGTAAACCGCCTTCCGCAGGAAATACATTCCCGCCGTCTCCTGATCGTGCGCGCGTCGTCCGACGAACGCGAATCCACTACCTTACTCTCCGTACAATTGCAGTACAGACATTTCATTTTTTCTTCCTCCTTTCTCTCCGCGATAAAATTTCCGCTTCGTATCCGTTTTGTTTCGGCACGTAATAAACGTGATCTTTCACCGAATCGGGCAGATACTGCTGCTCGACGTACCCGCCGTAATCGTGCGGATACTTGTACGCTCTGCTCGCCGCCTTGTCCTCTTTGCTGCCGTAGGAATTATCGCGAAGATACGCGGGAACGCCCTCGTCGTCGCGCGCGTTTTTCACGTCCTCTTTCGCCGCGTTCAGCGCCGTCACCACGGAATTGCTCTTTTCCGCCTCGCAAACGTAAATAATCGCCTCGGATAAGGGAATCATCGCCTCGGGGTAGCCTATTTTTTCCAGAGCGTACATCGCCGCCGCGGTCATCTGCAACGCGCGCGGATCGGCAAGTCCCACGTCCTCTGCGGAATGCACCACCAGCCGCCGCGCGATCAGCATCGGGTCGCCGCCGCCTTCTATAATACGGTTGGCGTAATACAGCGCCGCGTTGGCGTCGCTGCCTCTGAGCGATTTGCAGAACGCCGATAAATAATCGTAATAAGCGTCCTCGCCGAAAGACAGGGCTTTTTGCTGAATGGACTGTTCCGCGTCGGCAAGGCGCACGCGGATTACGCCGTCCGCGTCTTTCTGCGTGGTGGTTACGGCAAGTTCCAGGGCGTTGTACGCCATACGCAGATCTCCGCCCGCCACGCGCGCGATGTGTTTAATCGCGTCCTCGTCCGCCTCGGCGTTCAGCCTGCCCAAGCCTTTCAGGCGGTTTTTCAACGCGTCTTTCAGCGCCTGCGCTATCTCTTCCTCGCTCAGCCTTTTAAACTCGAACACGCGGCAACGCGAAACAATGGCGGGCGTCATCGCCGCATACGGATTTTCCGTAGTGGAACCGATAAAAATAATCGTTCCCTTTTCAATCGCGGGCAGCAGAGAATCGCTCTGCGTCTTGCTGAAACGGTGGCACTCGTCCAGCATCAGATAGGTGCGCCTGCCGTACATTCTCAGCGTTTCGCGCGCCTGATCCACCGCTTTTTTCACGTCCGCCACGCCCGAATTGACGGCGTTGAGTTTAATGAATTCGCCGTTCGTCGTCATGGCGATGATGTGGGCAAGCGTGGTTTTGCCGCACCCGGGCGGACCGTAAAATATACAACTTCCCAACCGGTCGGAAGCAATCGCGCGGCGCAGAAGCGAACCCTCCGCCACCAGGTGCTTCTGCCCGATAAACTCGTTTAAATTGTTTGCCCGCATCCGTTCGGCAAGCGGCTTTGCCGTCTCTTCGAAATTGTTAAGATCGAATAAATCCATCGTTTTCACCGTATGTTACGCATTTCAGCGCCTGCGCCTACAACTTACCGCCCGAAGTGTTTTTGGCGCGGTAAAAGTCAAGTAACGCCTCTTTCGCTTCGGGCGCGACGTATCCGTCGACGTTTTTTGAAAATTTCAACAGCGCGCGTACGGCGGAAGAAGAAACGTGCAACAGGTTTTGCGGACACGGCACGTACATCGCCACGAATTCTCCGCATAATTTTTCGCTGACGTAATAGTTGGCGGTTTCGTAGTCGAAATCGGTGCCGTTGCGTATGCCGCGCAAATAGCAGTCCGCGCCCGTTTCGCTCATCAGTTCCGCGGCGGTTTTCGCGGAAGAAATCACTCTTACGCACGAAAAAGGCATTGTCTTTTTTAAAAGTTCTATCCGCTCTTCCGCCGAAAACAACGGCTGTTTATCGGGATTGATCATCACGGCGACGATCACTTCGTCAAAAATCTTCGCCGCGCGCTCCACCACCGCTTTGTGCCCGAGCGTGGGCGGATCGAACGTTCCCGCAAATACGCATTTTTTCATAGTCTCACCCTTCCGTTTGTTTTTCCGCCCCGTTGCTTTTTTGCAACAGCGTCACGTACGTCTTGCCGTACTTCCTTACGTCCGCCGCCGTAATTCTCACGTCCGCCGCGTTGAACGGCTCCGTCCGCTCGTATACAATCACGCCGTTTTCCGCCAGCAAATCGCGATCGAGCAATGCCTTCACGGCAACTTCGCCGTACGCATAGCGGTAGGGCGGATCGATAAATACGATATCGAACTTGCCGTTCAACCGCGCGAGACACGCCGTATAATCCAGCGCGTACACCGTGCAACGTTCCTCTTCGCCGAGTTTTTTTATATTGGCGCGAAGTACGGCGACGCTGTTTTTCGAACAGTCGTTGAATATCGCCTCTTTCGCCCCGCGCGATAAACATTCCAGCCCCAGCGCGCCGCTGCCGCAGAACAGATCGAGCACGCGCGCGCCGGCAATGCCGTACTTTTCACCCGAAAGAATGTTGAACAGCGATTCTTTCACGCGGTCCGCCGTAGGGCGGATTTCTTCGCCTTTAAATTCCGTCAGCGCTCTGCCCCTGTGTTTTCCGCCGATAATCCGCATACGCTTTGCCGTCCGTTTATTTTTTCTTTTTCGGTTTCGTTCCGGGTAAACCGCCGTAATTGATCTTTTTCGGCTTTTGCGCCTGTTCGGCGGATTTTCTGTCGGCAAGCGCCTGCTTTTTCGCTACGCTCGCTCTGCGCGAATACGCCCCCACAATGTAAAACACTCCCGAAACAATCACGGGAATCAGCGCCAACGTTGCCGAAACGCCCCAGTGCGGCGCGTTCAGATAACGGAAGGGCATCGTAGCCCAGCCCGCCAGAAACGTAAAAATAACGATAAGTACGCCAGCCGCTTTCGGCGTTGTCTGCGCCAGAATTTCCGCCTGATAGTTGCCGAGCAACAGCCCCGCGACCAGAACGGGCCACGCGATGAATAAGCCGATTACAAACCCTTTCCAGGGGCGGTATTCCTTGTGCGCTTTGTACCCGGTAATGGTAAGATCGCTGCCGAGTTCCGCCGCGGAACGGCGCTTCATGTTTCCCGAAACGAGTTGTTCGAAATGCGTACCGCCGCACCCCCACGCCATCACCGCGTTGTACGCCACCGCAATCAAGCCGCAGATAATCGAAGCGGTAAGCACCGTGCCCTGCGCCACGTTACCCGCCTCGTCGGCTTTTCGCCCGATTACCACCAGCAGCATGCCGCTCATGGCAAGATACATAAATAAAGGCACAAGAGAATGCACGAAACATTCCCGCAACGTTCTGAAAAACGCGCCCGCCTTTTTCTTGAATCCGTTCATCTTCCGTTTTCCTCCAAACAAACGCTTTTTAACAGCGTATCGTTTATTTTTCAGTTCTTCTTTTTTACGGCTTGTCCTATGTTTTGCGCTCCTGCGCTCCTGCGCGCTTGTCCGCACGCGCGAAAGCCGCTTGCCGCGCGGCTTGTCTCTTTCCGCAAAATCGTACCGTACGAGCGTAACGCGCCGTATTTTTCGCGTTTTATACAAGTTCGTTATAAGCGTTATATACAAGTTGTTATACGCGTTATATATAAACGCGTTCCGCGTTCTTTCCCGCCATACAAAGCACCTCATAGGCGATCGTACCCGCCGCGCGCGCCGTCTCTTCCGCGTTTTTCATAACGCATACTCTTCTGCCGCGCGGCACTGCGCCGTATCGTATAGAGGCGTCCATACAGGGCGTCGCCGCGTTATCTCCGCCCGACATGCCGTTGCTTACCTTTCGGAAAAACCCGTTGCCGTAACCGGCGTTGATCACGTGCAGTTTTTCGCCGTCTGTTCCCGATAAACAGCCGTAGCCGATTCTGCCGAACCGGTAAATGTTGTTCTGCACCGCACGGGCGTACACTTTCATTGCCGGTTTCACGGCGGAAAAGCCGCCGTTTTTTAAGCCGTCGGAAGCGCCGTAAACGCCGTTTTCGGTATTACGCCGTATCGTTTCGAGCGGCGGATAACCGTATAACCCTATGCCTATGCGCACCATGTCGAAGTAAAACTCACCCGATAAACACGCCCCCGCCGTAGCGGATAAATGGCGGATCAGACCGGGAAAATACCTTTCCGCCATGCCGCAGAGATTTATAAACTCCTCTCTTTGCCTACGCGCGAACGCAAGATCTTCCGCACACGCAAGGTGAGAAAAAACTCCCTCTACCGAAACGTCGTTTGCGTTTTTCAAAATCTCGCACGTCCGCGTAAACGCCGCCCCGCGGCAACCGTAGCGGTTCATGCCCGTGTTCGCCTTTAAATGCACGCGCGCCTTTGCCGCGCCGAACTTACGCGCAAATTTCCCCGCCGCCGCGGCCGCGCACGCCGAAGACGGACCGTTCACCGATAAAATACAGCCGCGCAGAACGATTTCGATCGCTTCCTCTTCGGTTGCGGGCGGAGTCAGCACAAGAATATCTTTTCCGGTAGTAGCCCGAAGGGTAGCCGCCTCGTCCGCGTTCGCCACGGCAAAACAGTCGGCAATGCCGCTGAGCGCCTCCGCCACTTCCGCCGCGCCGTGCCCATAAGCGTCGTCTTTTACCACGGCGCAAAGTTTCACGCCCGTACGCCTTTTAAAAAACAGCGCGTTGTTTTCGATGGTACGTAAAGAAATTTCCGCTATGGTTTTCTGCATTCTGCATTATATGTCGCCGCGCAGCGGAAACGTTCCTTTTCGCGGGGTCGCCCGCGCGCCCCGCGCGCGAATGCAACATACGATAAAAGGAGCGCTTACGGCTGATATAAAATTCTGCGGCAACTTTCGCACTCGATCACGCCCGAATTTTTCAGTTCGCTCATCGCGGCGAGCGGCACTTCCATGCCGCAACAAGGGCACCTCCCGCCGTTCAGCGGAAACACCACGGGAAACACTTTTTCCTTGCGCTTTGTAAGATATTTGTTCATCGCGCTTTCGGGAATATCGGCGGCAATCGCCGCCAGTTCCTTTTCCAGCGCCTTTTTCTCGCCCTCGCGCGAGGCTTTCACCGCCTTGTACTTTTCGCCGGCTTCGGCGTAAATTTTCTGCGTGGCGATCACTTTCTTTTTCAGATCTTTAAATTCCTTATCCGTGGCGTTGATGCTCTCCGTCAGCGCGGCGAGTTCGCTTTTCGTTTTGCGCAAAGCGTCCATCTGCTTCTGCGCCGCCTTTTTGTAATACGAAACGTCCGCGCCGCCTTCGATCAATTCGTCTATGCCCAGAAGATCGGCAAGATCCTTTTCCACGGCGGCGCATCTTTCTATAATTTCCGCCGCCTTTCCTTTCAGCACGCCCGCTTTCGTTTCCAGCGAATCCAGTTTCTCCGCCGCGCCTTCCAGAAACTTCTTCGCCTGAACGTATTTTTTCCTCTCATCGCACGAGGCCAGTTCCCTTTCCAACGCAAACAGTTTTTTGTCCGTTTCCTGATACTTTAAAATTGCCGTTAAATCAGCCATTTTTTTACCTCCCGTCAGAGCAGCGAATCGTTCCCGAAATAAATACAGGGAACTTCCGCCGCACCGGCGATTTTTTTATAAAATTCGTTAAATCCGTACGCTTCCGCCGCGTAATGCGTGGGGCAGAGCGCCGCCATGCCGCGCGAAAGAATCTCTTTTAATATATGGTGTTTTATATCGGAAGATACGATTAAATCCGCGCCGTTTTTTACGGCAAACGCCAACGCTTCCTCGTCGGCGCCCGCCCCGCAGAACGAACAAACGCGCTTTATTTTCCGCCCGTCTTTTGCAAAGAGCAACGTATGTTTCGCGCCGAATTCCTTGTCGAACTCCTCTTTCAGCCGTTGCGCAGAACATTCCGCCACGTCGTACGCCCTTCCGTATCCGCCGTCCCCGCAGGAAAAAGCATACATTTTCTCTTCCCCGCGCGCCGCCCGAACGCCCGTCTCCGCGCCGTTTTCAACCGCGCCGCCTTCCGCGCCTTCCGCGCTTTCCGCGCTTTCCGCGCGCGCCGCGGCAATCGCCGCTTTTCGTACGCCGCACGCCAGACGTTCGTCAATTCCGCCTTCCGCCGCGTCGAGGTTAAGGTGCATCGAAATCACGGAGATTCCCGCGCGCGCCGCCGCAAGAACGGCGCCGCCTTCTCCTTCGCCCGGGCAAAGAGAAGACAACTTAGCGTAAATCGCGGGGTGGTGCGTAACAATCGCACCCGCGCCGTTCTGCACGGCGAATTCCACCGCTTCTTCCGATAAATCCAGCGAAAACGCCGCCGCTTGCACGTTGTTTTTGCAGTTTATTAAAAGACCGCTGTTATCGTACGCGCCGTAGCGCGAACAGAATTCTTCGCTGTATTTCATCGGCGCGAACCGCTCGATTCGCGCATAGAACTCATTGGCAGTCATTTTCAATCACCTCCCGTAAAAACTCGTAACGCGCGGTAAGTTCTTCGCGCGAACGTTCGCTTAAATTTTCGCCGCGCAGGTACGTTTGCACCCGTCCGGCTTTCTTTTTTAAAAGAGCAATAAACTCCTGCGGGCGTTTTTGAACGTTTTCCTTGCCGAAAGCGAGTTCCGCCCGCGAATAGCGCTGCGTTTCTTCGCCCGCTTCTTTTTTACGCCCCACAATGCAATCGTACGGCTTTCCGCCGCAAAAAAACGTGTAATCGCGCAGTAAATACGCCCCGTTTTTTAGCAGATACCGCCGCAGTTTTTCGCCGTCGAGCATAGGCTGAAACACAAAATATCCGGGCAGAAACCCGTACGTTTCATGCGAGAGAATCTCCACGATCTCGCTGCCGCCCATACCCGCAATCAGCACTTCCTGCGTATCTTTCGGCACGCCGTAAAACCCGTCGCCTAAAACCGGAACCGCCGCGCCGCTTTTTACGTAAGCCGCCAGACGTTTTTCCGCCTTTTCCAAACTGCCTTTGCTCACGTCGGAAAAATACAACTTTTCGCACAACTTCTTCTGCAACATATATTCCGACATATACCCGTGATCGCACCCCACGTCCGCAAAGGTTTTCGCCGGTTTCAGGTGCGAACACAAAATTTTTATCCGTTCCGTGTAGGCCATAGTCGCCGCCTTTCGCCGTTTCGCCTTTACGTACGCCGCGCTTACGGATTGAAATCGCGCAGCCGCTTGCTTCTCGACGGGTGACGGAGTTTTCTAAGCGCCTTCGCCTCAATCTGGCGGATACGTTCGCGGGTAACGTTAAACTCCTTACCCACTTCTTCCAACGTACGGGGGCGACCGTCGTCGATGCCGTAGCGCAGCCGGAGCACCTTTTCTTCCCGCGGCGTAAGCGTATCCAGAACGCGGGAAATCTGTTCTTTCAGCATGGTGGAAGCCACGGAATCGCTTGCCGTAGGCGTTTTGTCGTCCTCGATAAAATCGCCGAGGTGACTGTCCTCTTCTTCGCCGATAGGCGTTTCCAGCGACACGGGGTCCTGCGCGATTTTCTGAATTTCGCTCACGCGCTCTATCGAAACGCCCATGCGCTCGGCAAGTTCTTCCAGCGTAGGCTCGCGCCCCAGTTCCTGCAATAAAATGCGCTGTTCCCGCGTAAGTTTGTTAATCGTTTCCACCATATGCACGGGAATGCGAATCGTCCTCGCCTGATCGGCGATGGCGCGCGTAATCGACTGTCTTATCCACCAGGTGGCGTACGTGGAAAATTTAAAGCCCTTCTGATAATCGAATTTTTCCACGGCTTTCATCAATCCGAGATTGCCTTCCTGAATCAAATCGAGAAACAGCATGCCGCGCCCCACGTAGCGTTTCGCAATGGAAACCACAAGCCGCAAATTCGCCTCGGAAAGCCGTTTTTTCGCCGCCTCCTGCCCTTCCGACATCTTCTGCGCGAGTTCGAGTTCCTCGTCCGTAGTTAAAAGCGGAACTTGTCCTATATCTTTCAGATACATTTTCACGGGGTCGTCCAGCCCCACGTCGGAAAGCGCCTGTTCAAACAATTCCTTATCCCGTTCGCTTTCGTCCACCACCTGAATCGAAGCGTCTTTCAACGATTTATACACGTAATCGAGTTGATCGGGCGAAATATTCACCTTTTCCACAATCTCGCAAAGCGCGGTGGTGGTAATACTGCCCTTCATTTTGTACTCGTCTATAATCTTCGCCACGAGTTCATGTAATTTCTGCTCGGATATCTGCTCCATTTTCTGCCTCCTGTGAGTGCATATTATCCTGCGTAAATACGCTTTTTTTATTCTTTTTTTTACGCTTTTCCCCGCGTTCAGCCGCGCCTTTTCAAAGCGCGGGTATACTCGGCGATTTTCGCCGCAATTTCCTGCCGCCGTTTCACGTCCGTCTCTTTCGAAAAATCTTCGGTTAACGTTCTTATTTTTTCTGAAAGCGTTTCGCTCTTCAACGCGGAAACGCTATCGGAAAAAAACCGTTCCGCCACGGCGCCCGTCAGTTTATCCGATAAATTGAGTTCTAAAATCGCGTTGAATTCGGGCGAATCCTGATTTAAAACGTCGAACAGATCGCTCGGTCGCAATTTTTCCCCGCGCGTTTCGCACGCCGCGATATACTGCGCGATCGCCTTGTGCGTCGCGTCGGAAAAACTCACGCTATCGATATCGAAACCTTTCGCGTAGGGTGCGGAAAAAAGTTTAGCCGCCAGAATAAACCGCGCGGCGCGGGTAAACTTGTCCGCGCCCTCTTCCGCTTCACGCGCCTGCCTCGGCGGCGTTTTAACAAGTTCGGGCAGATTGTTCAAATCGCGTTCCAGCGATTGATAGGTAATGCCCGTCTTATCGCGGACGCGCTTCAACAAATCCTCTTTCTCGCTTTCGCTCTCGGCCTCCCGCACCACTTTCAGCGCTTCCGCCACATACATGCGTTTCTCGTCCGATTTATTCAAATCGTAATTTTTTTCCACGGCCGAAAGTTTGTAATCGATCAGAGGAATCGCCGCTTCCAGACACCGCCGATACGCTTCGGGGCTTTCCTTTGCCACGTCGTCGGGGTCTTTGCCGTCCGGCAAAGGCACCACGCGCACGGTGATATCTTCCGTCTTTAAAATTTCCAGGCCGCGCAAATCGGCGCTCTGCCCCGCGAAATCGCCGTCGTAACTGATCAGCACCTTGTCGCAGTAACGTTTCACAAGCCGCGCCTGTTCTTTGGTAAGCGACGTGCCCATCGAAGCCACCACGTTTTTAAATCCCGCCTGATAGAGGGAAATCGCGTCCATATACCCCTCCACCATAATCACTTCGTCAATCTTCTGCTCCCGTTTCAATTTTTTTAAAAGATTAACGTTGTACAGATTTTTCCGCTTGTTAAACACCGGCGTTTCGCGCGTGTTTTTATATTTGGCGTAACTCTTGCCGTCCATATCCCGCCCGCCGAACGCCACCACCTCGTCCATGGCGTTGATGATGGGAAAAATCAGGCGCCCGGCAAGCGCGTCCGAAAGATTGCCGCGCCTGTCCTCCGTCACCGCGCCGCTTTCCAGAAGGTCGCTTTTTAAAAAACCGAGAGAGGAAAGATGCCGGGGCAGCGATTCGTAATCGAGCGACGCGCCGAGCCCGAATTTTTTGGCGACGGAAGGGGATATCCGCCTCTTTTGTATGTAATTGAGATGCCTGTCCGCCCGCGGATCGCCGCCGTACAAATTGCCCAGGTAAAACCGCGCGGTTTCCAAAAGGATTTTTAAAATAACGTCTTTTTTCCGCTTGAATTCGGCGGCTTTTTCGTCGTCGAATTCGCCTTCGGGCACTTTTATTTTCGCGCGGTCGGCAAGAATTTTCACCGCGGTGATAAAATCGGTGGATTCCATATTCTGCACGAATTTCACCACGTCGCCCGAAGCGCCGCAGCCGAAGCAATGGTAATACCCGTCGTCTTCCTTTATGGCGAAAGACGGCGTTTTTTCGTGGTGAAACGGACAGCACGCCCAATACTGCCCGCCGCGTTTCGTAAGCGGCAGATAGCCGCCGATGACTTCCGCAATATTGTTTTTCGCCTTCAATTCTTCCCAGAACTTCGGATCGAATTTCACCGCCGTTTACCTCCTTCCGCGCGCCCGTTTTTGTCCGCGCGTATTTCTCTTTGCCGCCGTTTTGCCGCCGTTTTGCCGTCGCCCCGTTACGTTATCTTTCTTTTTTCGCGTCTGCAAACAAACTATCTTGCCGCTCACTATGCACTTACTATAATTATAATACGGAAAAAACCTGCCGAAATCCTTTTTTTAAACAAAATTTTTATAAATTTCGCTTATTTTTATAAAACGAACGCTCTCCTCCGCGTTTTTCAGGGAAGAGAGCGAAGTATAAATTCTATCGGAAATTGCGCGCCGCGCCCGCACGGGCGTTTCCGGAAACGAGGGATTACAATTTGCCGTTATTTTTCGGCGGCTACCGCGCGGTACACGTTTTCCAGCGCCGCGCCGTCGTAATCCTCTATGCGGCCCGCGTCGGCAAGAAACGCTATCTTCGAATCCAACGGCAATTTCGCCACGGCGGGAATGCCGAATTCGTTGGCAATCGCGTCCGCCTTGCTTGCGCCGAACACCTCGATTTTTTTGCCGCAATCGGGGCAGACGAGGTAACTCATGTTCTCCACCAGTCCCAGAACGGGCACGTTCATCATTTCCGCCATTTTCACGGCTTTTTCCACCACCATCTTCACCAGATCCTGCGGCGTCGTCACCACCACGACGCCCGCGATGGGAATACTCTGAAACACCGTAAGGGGCACGTCGCCCGTTCCGGGCGGCATATCGATAAACAAAAGATCTATATCGCGCCAGACGACGTCCGTCCAGAACTGCTGCACCGCGCCGGAAATCATCATTCCCCGCCAGATCACTGGGTCGTTATCGTTTTCCAGAAGCAGATTCATCGACATCATCTGTATGCCCGAAGGCGACAACACGGGATTCAGCCCGTCCTCTTCCGCCGTAGCGCGCTCGTTCACACCGAACATACGCGGAATAGAAGGCCCCGTGATATCCGCGTCCATAATGCCCACGCTCTTTCCCTGTTTGTGCGCATACGCGGCGAGCAACGCCGTCGTCGCCGACTTACCCACGCCGCCTTTGCCGCTCACCACCGCCACAACTTTTTTAATCGAAGATTTCGCATGCGGCGCTTTTAAAAAACTCTCTCTCTTCTGCTCGTCCGAACAATTTTTCCCGCAGGACGAGCAATCGTGCGTACATTCCGCCATTTTTTTTACTCCCCGTTTTCCGTCCGTTTAAGTATATCTTCGGAAAACTCAACGTATATTATACCTTTTGCGCCGTATTTTGTCAAGGGAACGCGAGCGTGCCGCAGAAAAAAGCCGGAAAAAACCGAAAAAAAGCCGAAAAAGCGCGAAAAAAGCAAGGGAGCGCAAAATTTTGCCGAACGTTGCTTGTTTCAAAAAGGCGGCTCCGCTCTTTTACCGCCGCGCGGAAAAATACTTGCCCCGTCCGAGCCGAAAACGGTTGCTTTCCTGTTGAAAATATGTTATAATACGGTTAATGCGCGTAGGCGGGGGAGCAGCGGCACCCTGTACCGGAAATCCGCTATATCCGGGCCGAACGCCTTTCCCGGCAGACGGTATGGAAGGCATGCGCGCCGTAAGGAACGTTGATCTCAAGGTCTTATGCAACGCAAACCCGCGAACCGCGTCAGGTCGGGAACGAAGCAGCGCTAAACGGTGCTTTGCGTGTGCCATAAGGTTGCTTTGAAGGAGTCGCCTGCGGCGTTTCCTCTTCGGTAACGGCTGACAAAAAAGGATCGCGCAGTTTTTTTGCAATATCGAGGCGCGACGGCAACACGGCGCGCTTTTTATTTGCTTTTCACGGCTTCTGCGTGCCGTTTGCGGCAAATACGGCGGACGTTACAACGTTTTGTCTTCCGAAAGTTCGGCGCGCAGTTCAAACGCCTCGCTGTTAAACGCCACGCCCGCCACAAAGCAGGTCATCAAAACGTACAGCCACAGTAAAAAGACAATCAGAGTGCTTATCGCGCCGTACAACCTGCTTGTATTGCCGAATTTTAAAAACACGGCGAATCCCGCCAGCGCCACCGACCACGCCGCCACGGTAAAACACGTGCCCTTGATAATTTCTTTCAATCTCGTCTTATACGGGCAGACGTACGCGTTTAACATCAGCACCAGAAAAAACGATAATATCAAAAGATAGAAATAATTCGCCGCCAATAAAAAACCGCCGGATAAAATCCGCGAAAGCAAAAACGCGCCGCCCGCAAACGCGATAGTCAGAAGCGCGGCGCTCAGCATTACGGCAAACGTAAAAAGCAGCGCCGAAACGCGCACCTTCCAGCCGCTTTTTTTTCTCGTATAGCCGTAGATAATCTCTCCGCCCCGTCGCATGTGATAAAACAGCCCCGTAGCGGAATACAGCGTAGTGCCGATAAGAATAACCGAAGCCCCTTTGCTTGCCGCTTCCGCCTCCTGCCGGATATACGCAATAATATTTTCCACCGAGGAAAATACGGGCAGTTCCAGCAATTTTTCCACAGGCAATCGCATGCGTCCGAACAAAATGGTCAGCCACACGGACAGGGGCATTACCGACATCACTAAAAAATACACGAAAGTGCCCGCCAGCGTGGAATACTTTTTCCGCGCCAGCAGATCGTATCTGTTTTTAACGTAACGAACGAAACGGGCAAACTTTCCCATACTACAAATTATGCCCGAATTTCGCGATTTTTTACGCTGATTTATCCGATTTTTTCTTTAATTCGTCCGTCCTCGCCGTTTTCGCGCGGTATCGCGCCGTTTTCATTACGTTCACCGCTTAAAAAATCCGCTACGGAAAGCGCCGCCACATTCCCTTCGCCCGCGGCTTTGGCGTATTGATACGGCGTTCCCGTGCAATCGCCCGCCGCAAACACGCCTTTTAAATTTGTGCGCATCGCCCTGTCCGTAAGCACGTGTTTCCCGTCCGTTTCCAACCCGCCGCAAAGCGCGGCAAGCGGCGCGCTTTCCTTTAATAAAAACACACCGTCGGTTTCCACCGTGCGGTGCCTGAACACCGCTCGTTCCACGCGCGATCCGCCCTCTATGCGTACCAGCCCGTCGGTAAAAATTTCCGTAGACGGCTTTTTCGGCGCGAAGGTACAACCGCGGTACAACGGAACGAAAAATAATTTGGCGGCGAAATTTTCCAACAGGCTCGCGTCCTTCTCAAACCCGCGCGAAGTCGCCGTAACCACAACGGTTTTTCCCTTGTACAAAAACCCGTCGCACGTGGCGCAATAACTCACGCCGCGCCCTAAAAATTCGGCTTCTCCCTCCGCGGCGCTGCCGGAAAACGAAACGCCCGTAGCCAATATCGCCGTTTTCGCCTCAATCCACTCGTCGTCCCCCGTCTGAACGCTCACCTTGTCGCCGAAAGCGTAAACGCCTACGGCGCGCCCCGCTTTCACGGCTATGCCCTGTTCCGCAAGTTGACTTTTTAAAACCTTGCAAAACGCCGCGCCCGTCTTTAAGCAAAACGCGGGGTAGTTCAGAACGCTTTCCGCGCGCGAAATTTTGGCGCTCAATTCCGGCGAACCCAGCAATATAAACGAAAGTCCCCTCGCTTTCAGCGTCAACGCGGCGGAAATTCCCGCCATGCCGCTTCCGATAATCACGCAATCCGTCATTTTCGTCGTATCTCCTTGTCCGTATCTCCTTGTCGTTCCGTCCGCGCGCGCCGCGCGGGCGATAAAACCGCCGTCCGCCCGATTACGCGCCGCCATTCACCCGATTACGCGCGCCCCCGCATAACGCACATAGGCAATCATAAAATAATCCAAATACAAAACGGGAAAGAACGGCGCCGTTCCGTTCTCTCCCGCACGTTTGGCATTCGGCTTATCGCACGCGTTATTATTCTGCGCCCTTTTTATCCGAATTATCCCCGACGGGCGCCGCATGATTATCCCCGACGGGCGCCGCATTGCCGTCGGAAGGGTTATTCTTAGCCGCGTCGTCGTTTTCCGGAATATCGCCGTTTTCCTTCGCCCGTTCCGCCTCTCCCACGGCGTTAAGAAAATGCGCGGAATCCCCGCGGCTGGGGTCGTCGAACACTCTGTCGTACGCCAGAAAGTATTTGCGCCCCGTTACGGTATAATAATTCACATACTGCACGCAGATCAGAAGAAAATACGAAGCGGGAACGGAAAGCAGCAGAATACTTCCTATCGTCGCCAGCGCGCCCGCAACGTTTATAAGAATAATAATATAAACGCTCACGATATACGCGGAGAAAATCTTCTTGAACTGCGAAGAAGAAATCTTTCCTTTCAGTCGCATAGCCGAACCGAGGCGTTCGCCCCCCGCGGTCATCGAGGGGAGCCAGAGTCCCGTCAGCGACATTTTCAAAGCCTCCGCCAGCACGATAAACGTAACGGTTAAGAAAAGCGAGAGCAAAAGCGGCTGAAACGAAAGCAACTGTAATAAATAGAAGAACAGAAAATAGCAAAGCGCGATCATAGCCACGTTGTAAACGAACATCAGCAATACGTATACCACGGAATACTGCCACGCTTTCCCCAGATTTTTCACAAACGCGCCGGCGAAAGAAGTTTCGGCGTAAGTCGACATTTTATCGTTGAGCATGCTTCCCAGCGTAAAATTGCAAAGGGTATCGGCAACGCGTTTTAACAGATAGAAAAACACAACGCCCAAAAGCGCCCACAAAAGCGACGGAACCATATCTTTCAAAAACACCAGCAGTCGTTCCACCGTACCGCCTTCGCCCGTAAACTGCTCTTTAAACCCTTCCAGAAAAGCGGTGTTTCCCCCCGCCAGAGCCTTAACGAATTCCTTTAAATCCGAAACGAACGCAAGCCATTGCTGCGAATCGAGAATCGCCGTAAGCCGCGGCACGATCAGCGCGGCGGAAAGCGCGGCGAACACCACCGTAACCGCCAGTTTATACAGGAGCATTTTATAAACGTTCCCGAAATTTTCCATTAAAAGCCGTAAACTGTTACGAAACCGCATATAAGCGCCTCACCACGTTAAAATAATCTTCCTGCAAGCGGCGCGGTAAACGGCGTCCGCCGCCCGCTTTGTTTCTTTGTTATTCGCCGTAATACGTTTTCAGATCGGCGCGTTCGATTTGCGCGCAGTCGAAATATACCACCTGCATACGCGTTACGAACAACAGAATCAGAAACGTAAAAACAACCGCGGCAATCGCAAACACCGCCCAGAAAGAAGAAACGAAAACGCACGCCGCGCCCAGCGCCGTTTCCGCAATCGCCACGCTCAGAAACTGCGAGCGTACTATTTTGCCCTGCACCCCCGTCACCAACTGGTACGAATAGCGAAGCGCCTCAAAGGAACGGAACCCCGTAATCTGCAAACAGGGCAACCAGAGGTAGAACGCGGAAATCACGTATAACAGCACCGCTTGCATAGCGAACAGAATCGCCGCGGAAAGAATACATACCGCCGCCCGATTCGCTATGAAAGAAACGCAGAGCAACAGCGCGGAAGCAATCAGCGCCCACAGTTCGTAAATTACCGCGAACAGCAGCGTAATTCCCAGCGTAGAGAGCAGATTATCGTTCAGTTTCGAAAACAATCCGTTCCAGGTGCGTTTGCCTATGCGCATGTGTTTTTCCATAAACGCCAGCATCATCGCCACGCAGAGCACGCACACCACCACGCCCGTCACCTGAGCGGCGACGGCGGAAAAAGAACGGAAATTTATAATGGAAACGGCGTGAAAAATATCGGAAAATCCTTTATAAGCCGCGCCCGAAACGTAATGCCGCAAAACGCGTTCTATCGCCTGCACGTCCAACGAATACGCCAGAAAAGCGGCGGGAATCATACCGAATAAAATCAGGTATCCGAAATTTCCGAAGATGTATTTCAATGATGCGCGCGTGTACTTCATAGTCTTTCTTCCTTTTCTCATTATACTACAAAAAGCGGCGCGTGTAAAGTGTTTTTATCGGATTTTTTCCGAAAAAACCCTTCCGCGCGCCGCCCGCGCCCGTCTCTCGCCCGTTCCGCGTTCGTACTCGCTTTCGTACTCGCATTCGTTCCGCGTTCGTTACAAACCTTGCGAAAAATAGTCGTATACGTCGGAATAATATTCTCCCAGATACGAAGGCGCCGTCTTATCGGCTTTAAACGCCGTAAAGCGTTCGGAAGCGGAGGAATACTTGTTTTCGTAATAATTTTTCACAACCTGCACGCGTTCCTGTAAAGACAGCGAGTAATCCGCATAAGGTTCGCTCGTTCCCCCGGCGCTTTCGGGTTTTGCGCAGAATTGCAGATAGAAGAGCAATCCCTCGCGAAGCGCCGTCACTTTTTTATCGTAAGCCTCCGTCAGTTCTTCGCAAATTTTTTCATATACGCACGAGCGGAAGATTCCCGCGCGCGCCAGAGCGTATTTCCGCTTTTTCTTTTCCTCGGCGAGTTTTTCCTCCAACGCCCGTTTTTTAATCTGCGCGGCACGCACCTTGTCTATCTGATCCTCGCTCAGTAAAGCGAACTGCGCGTCCGTCAGCGTAATGACGTCGATATTCATACCATCACCTCCTACCTGCCCCTGTCAAACGCGGAATACTCCGCGTCCACGCCCGAAACGAACGCTTTGTTTCCCAAAAACAGACTGAACGAAAAGGCTTTCGCCGTAACGTTAAGGGCAATTTCCGTACCGTTTTCCGCCAGCGTCAGCGAATACGTCGTCGACGTAACGGAGCCGTAGGCGGAAAAAACGAACCGAACCGAACCCTTACCGTAAATTTTCACGCGCCGCAGCGTTTTCAATCCCCCGTGTAAAAAAGGCTCGTTCAGTCTGTAAACGCCGTACGATCTGCCGACTTCCACGCTCCTGTCGAAGGCGAAAATTTTTTCTCCTCCCGAATAGACGTAGAGTTCGTTGCCGTAAGCGCAGGCGGTTTTTAACGGAACGTCTATCTGAGTCACCGCGCCGTTTTGCGCGTTATACAGAATTTTCTGCGTGGAAGCGGCGGAAGAGCCGAACTCGCAGACGTACCTGCCCGCCGCGCCGGCGCAATACCACACGGCAAGATTCGAAAAAACCAGTTCTCCGCGGTCGCGCGTAACGTTTTTCGCCTTCGAGCCGTCAAACGCGTAAACGCCCTCGTCCGTCAGAAAGCAAATCGCGTTTCCGCAATTCACCGGCGAGCCTTCGGCGATTTCCCCGCCGGCGTACGGCACCTTTTCCGCGGTGAACTCCCTTGCCGCGCCCCGCGCCGAAATTCTGTAAATTTCCCGCGCGAAAAACACGTATACGTATTTTTCAAACGCGCAGATACCGCGTATTCCCGAAGCGACGGGAAAGGAAATGCAGCCTCCCTCGTCGGCGCTTTCCGTAAAATCTTCCATCGCAAGCACGCCCGAATATTTTACGCTCTTGTCGTCGGCGGCGAAAAACACGCGTTCGAAGGCCGCGCAGCCAAAGTTTTTATAACACTTTTCGGCAATCACTTTTACCAAACCTCCCGCCCTCACGCTTGCCGCCTGCCCTCCGAAAAGCAGAGCGTATTCCTCTTTTTCCGCGGAAAAATAAGCCGTGATCTGAGGCGTGCAGGTCAGGGCGATATCGGTTAATTGTTCGTACGACAGCGTATTCGGATTATAGCGGTAAACGGAGTTGTCCGCGTTTACTGCAATCGCGTCCTCGTATTTAACGCCGTCCACCGTTTCCGCGGGAGTCGCCACGCGCAGAAAGGTAGCGCCCGATTTCGAAGGAAAGGCGCCCTGCCCCGCCAGAGTCGCTTTTTTCAGCGCGAACGCGGAGTAAACGTTCCCGTCGTGAATTTCGCAGTTGTCGCATTTTACGCGCAACTTTCCCGATTGGTTGTCTCTCGAAAAGCCGTCGAACGAAAGTTTGTACAACTTACGTTGTTTAGCGCCGCCTGAAAACAACGCCGGATACCCGTCCGCCATCATCTCCACCTCCGCGCTTTAAAATTTTTTCCGCTTTGCGTCCGTCGCGCCAGCGATAAAGCGGCTTTATATTCCCGCGCGTATACGTCGGCTTCTTCGAAAAGTTGTTTTTTTAAATAATATTCTGCGGCGATTCCCGCCACAAACGCCTTTTCCAACTCGTCCGCGGAAAAATCGGCGTCGTCCGAAAGGGTTTTTTCCGCGGGATAATACGCATACCCCAGCACGCCGCTTTTTTCGGCGGTCAAAAGGTACCCGGGGTACGTTTTGTACTGCGCGCGCAAGCCGTTTTTATCGCGCAGATACGTTGCGCGCAAAAACTTTTTCGAAAGGGCGGAAGTATCGATTTTTCCGTTTCGGCTCTCTACGGCCTCCTCAAAAATCAGCGGCACGTAATTCACCGCCGTATCGGTTTCCACCCGATGAAAGAACTTCAACAACTCTTTCGCGTCCTCCTCGCCCGCCGCGGGGGTATCCCCGCTCGCGGCGTTTTTTCCGTCGCAGTAATCCACGGCGTCCGTCAGTCCCAGCGCCGACGCCGCTTCTCGCACGATATCTTTCACTTTCATCATTCCATTCTCCTTGTTTATCGTTACGCGTATCGTTCCGCGCGCCCGAACCCATCGCGGCGCGCCCGAACCTATCGTGAGTCCTGTTCCGAAAAGAGCGCAAGCGACGGTCGGAAAAAGCCGGAATCTCCCCGCCCGTCGCCTTTTGCGCTTTTCCTAAGGCGCCGTACGGCGCCTGTCGTACGTTACGCGTTCATCGCCGAAGCGGCCGTTACGCCTCCGTCACGCCGCGCAGCACGCCCTGCCCGTTCGGGCGAACGCAGAGCAATTCGGCGTATTTCACCAAAGTAGCGGAATAAGCGGGTTTGCCGGCGATCTGTTTTAAAATGCTGCCGTTTTCGTTTTCCAGCCACTGCCAGTCGCAGAGTTGGTGCAGGCAGAAATCATCGGTATTCAGCAAATACATCGTGCTTGCGGGGCAGAATCGGTCGGCGACCACGGGAATGCCGTCCAGCATAATGGCTTTAAAACCGTTTTCAATCTCTTTAACTTCGGGCGTAACGCCTGAGGAAACGAGATAGTTGTATACGGCGCGCTTAACGCCGAACGAGCACACGGCGAAGTTTATTCTGCCGCCCGATTGCTGTTCGATGGTATCCACGGCTTTCTGGAATTTCGAAATATCGAAAGCGCCCGTCGAAGCGAGGGAATACGGAGTCATCCAGGTATGATCGGCTCTGGTTACGCCGTATAACGTATCGGACGAAGAGAATAACGCGCCCAGCCCGGTGAGTTCTTTCACGCTCGATCCCTGTAAGGCTACGTAAGCGCCGGCAGGAAGCGTATCGGAATCGAACGGCGAGCCGGAAATGGTAATTTTCTTATTCGCGCGATCTACTTTAAGAATTTCCTTGCTCGTACACCCGCCGATGCGCACGCCCGAGGAAGTGCAGAAATCGATAATCATACCCTCGTAAATATTGCTTACGTCGTCCAGACTCACCACGCCCGCCGTTTCGTCTGTCGAAGAAACGGAAGCGCCCGCGAGTTTGCCGCTGCCGTCGCCGTACAGCATGCGCCCGAAGTTGAATTCCGAACTTTTAATCAGGGCCTGCATTTCGTCGTTGAGAAGATTGACGAACGCGCCCTCGTTGCCTGCGGAAGCGCGGATCGCCTTATCCGAAATTTCCAGCGTGCCGTACAGATTTTTCAAAGTCGAAACGAATTGCACGCAGTTGTTCCCGCCGGAGACGGGCAGATTGCCCGTTTCGTCTCCGGCGCTCACGCCGCCGGACATGCCGTAACGCACAAGTTTTCTCACGTCTTTGCCCCACACGTCGGCGGTGGTCTTTTTTATTTTCGCAAGCAGAGGATTCACTTTTTTGTTAAGCGCCTCGCTCACGGCGTCGAGATAATAATTTTTCAAAGCCTCGTTGGCAGAAGTAACGGTTACCATAATAAAATTCTCCTTAATTTCAATTTAAATTACTAAAATTCGCGCACTGAGTACGCCGTGTTGCCGCGGAACCGAATCCGCATACGTTTTTTTTACGCGCGGAAGTAACGTAAAGCCATTCTCCCCGCTTCTTCTATCGAGGCGGGTTTTGCCGGCGGAGTCGAAAGCGTTCCCGCGCCGCCGCGAATCAGCGGAGCGGCGTTTTTTTTCAGCGAGGCAAGATAATCGGCAATAATTTTCAGCCTGGTCTGTTCGCTTACGCCGTCTTGTTCCTTACTCTCCGATTCGGCGCAGAAAAGCGCCTTTTCGTCCGCGCCTGCGTTTTCGTCTGCTTTCGCAACTTCCGCACGCGTTTCTTCCCTTCTTTCGCTTTCCGACGTTGCGTTTTCCAAGGCGGGCGCGGGGCTTTGCGCGTCGTTGATCGAAGCGGAAATTCCGGTTTTTTCTTCGGCTTGCGCGTCGGCTTTACCGCCTTCTTTTATTTCCGAAGAACCGTCCTTTCCATGCTCGTTATCGCCGCGCGAAAGATTGTCCGCACGCGCCTCCAACTCTCTCAGGCGCTGACAGCGACGGGTAAATTCCGCCTGAAGAGCGTTGTACGCTTCTGCAAGGGCATGCACGCTTTTAAACTTTTCGGGCAGATCCGAAGCCGCCGATGCGGCTTTCGCGTCTTTGCCGTCCGCCTCGTTCCCGTTTATCGCGCGCACGTTCTCCTCTTCTTTGTTTTCAAATCCTTCCATTTCAATCCTCCTGTTTATCTCTGTTCAGATTTTTTTACCGCTTATAGCGCCGTTTTTTTCTCGTCCGTTTCCGCGCTTATCGCCGCGCGCGCCGCCTGCTTGTGGCGCAGAATATGTTCAAGCAGCGCTTTTTTTTCTTTTTCGCCCAGCGCGCGCCCTTCCTGCGAAAAATAATAGCGGGTATGCTCGGCGATATGCGCCTCGTCGTCGTCCAGTTCGTCCCGCGTAGCCTTTCCGCCTTCGCGGATCGTCAGGTTTTCCTCTCTGGCGCGTTCCTCGTGCAGCGCGGAGATATCGCGGCAGTTTTCGTAACTGCCCAGCCCGAAGGCGTCTAAAATGCGGTTTTTGTTCGTCTGCGAAATCTTTCCGTCGTCGCCTGCTAAAATACCGGAAGAAAGCAGACTTAAAATCGTCTCTTTCCGCTCTTCCGCGGTCATATTTTCCTCTGCCTTAAACAGCACGTCGTCGCAGGAAAGTTCTTCGGCGCTGAAATAATAGGTCTGCGTTTTTCCTCCTTCGCCCGCCACGCAGAGGAGTCGGGCGTTGCCCGCAAACTGTTTGTATAATCTCACCGTCTGCCGCGCGATCTCCGTCATCGCCTCGCGCATATTCTCTTTCGTCGCGGCCATACGCGAATCGTCCTGCGATAACAGCAGTTGCAAGCCCGTCGCGCTCGTCACCCGCGTGGGCGTAGAACTCTGCGAAAGATCGGAAACGCCGCTCACCACCGAAAATTCCTTTTCCAGCCATTCTTCCTCTTCTTTAAAATCGGAAGGGAGCGAACCGAAATCCATCATTTCGGGGGCTTTGCTGCCCTGCCTGTACACCACGATTTTACCGGGTGCGAGCCCTTCTTCGGCAAGTTCGTCCACGTCCACCGAGCCGTCCTCCACGGCAACCACGCCCGCCGAAAGTCGGCTTAAAAATTCGTGTTTTCTGTTTCTCACGGCGTTGTAGGCGCGCTGCACAGGAATCAGCCTGTCCACGATGGAAGTGCCGAAAAACCGCGCGGGCTGTTTTAAGCAATCCTGTTTAACGAAAGGGAACGTTCTTTCGCCGCGCATGCCGTTGTTATACGGTAATTCTCCCTCGTACAAAAGAGTTTCCCCCGCCACGATTTCCAGTTTTCCGTTCGGATGCTCCTTCGTGGGTAACGAATAGCGTTCCAATAAAATCACTCTTCCGCCCGCTTTTTTATCCTGTACGCGCGTGGTTTTCGCGGCGGGCGTTTCAAAGACCGCGGCGTTTTTCGCGCCGAAATTCACGCCGGCGAACTCGCTTTCGGGGTCGGGCGGCACCGCCTTGCCGAACGCGGAAAACACGTACTCCACGTCCACCGCCTGCGCGTGAATAATACTTTGCACCGAGGAAAAATCACAATCCCACCGATCGGGAAAAATCTCGTACGGCGGAGTCACGCTCACGCTCACTTCCCCTTCGAAAATCGGCTCGCCGTTCATATCCACGCCCACTTTTCTGCCCGCTTTCTCGTCCCAGCGCACCTTATAGAACACGCTTCCGCAGATTTCGCTCCACAAAACGCCGTCCGAAACGGTTTTCTTTACGTTCGCCCGCTCGAAGGAATAAGATAATATCCCCGTGGCGAGTTGCGCCGCGCGCATATCCGCGTCCTCGTTCGAAAAAGGAATCGCCTTCACTTCGGGGCGCGCCTTCACCAGTTTGGCAACGCGCGATTCCACGGTGGGAGCGATGTGATTAAACACGCGGTGCGTCTGCCAGAAATACTGCGCGTCCTCTTCTTCCACCGCGCCCTCGCTCGTCACGTCGCAATACTGATTGCCGCTCATAAACTGAACGTTCAGCGTCCAGCCGTTCTCTATCTGCCTTCGCGCCTCTCTCCTGGCCCTGAAGTCAAACGTCACCTCCCGCGCCAGCCGTTCGCGCCGCAAATTCTCCTCCCGCTCCTCCATCGTTTTCGTTTCGCTGTTTACCTGCATACTCCTCTCCTTTTATTTTTTTTCCGCGCCTTCCGCGGTCGTTTCACACGTCTTTTACGCTTCTTTTCCGCCCGTTTTCACTCTCGCCGCCGCTTTTTTCCTTCGCGTTTTCGTCGTTTTCCCCGCAGGCGACTTCCTCGCAGGCGACTTCCTCGCGAGCGACTTCCCCGCAAGCGACTTCCCCGCAGGCGACTTCCCCTCGCCCGTCTTTTCCTCGCCCGTCTTTTCCTCGCCCGCCTTTTCCGCGCCCGCCTTATTCTCGCCCGCCTTTTCTTTGGTTTCGCGCACGTACAGCATACGGAGCAGCCGTTGTTTTTCCTCTTCCAGTTCCTCGTCGGAAAGAGCGGAAATATCCTTTTCTTCTCTTGTTTCCAAAAGCAACTGTACGGCTTTTAAATCGGGCGGTATATCCTTTTTCGTCTTTTTCCGTTTTAACAGTTTCAACTCGCCGTCCACTTCGGCGTATTCTTCCGTCACCTCGGCAACCCTGCACCCCAGCGCCGCCTTCAGCAACGCTTCCCCCACGCTTTTCGTCGCCCGTTCCTCTTGTAACCCGCTTATAACGCGGCTTGTCGCGCTGCCCGCGCCTTGCTTCCTGTCCACGTTTTCACCCTCCCGTCGTTATCCTCTCCGTTCCCGGCGTCTTTGTCCCGGCGTCTTTGTTCGTTTTCTTCGTTTCTTCCGCCTGTCGCGCGTCGATTACTAACCGCCTTTAAAACGCCTTGCGCGCTCCACCTTTCTCCATAGGCGTTCTTTTTCTTTCAGCACGTCCGATTTTTCCGGTGCGGGCGCAAGTTTTTTCGGGCGGGACGTCAGGTAATACCTCATTTCGTCCAAAGCGTGGTCGTCCTCTTTTTTCGGCACGTCGCCGCCGCCCCATACGTATTTTTTCAATTCGCGGATCAGATTAACGCAGCACGAAAAAATGTAGATATTCGGCAAGGCGTTGTCCCGCCGCAGATAACTTTTCACGCACGCTATGCCGGAAAACAAATCCTTGTTCACTTCGGGATTCACGAGTATTCCGCGCTCGTAAAACAATTCGCACACGCTCTTCACGCCGGAAAGCGTTTTTTGTTTCGCCGCGCTGTCGATCAGGGCGCAAATTCTCCCTTTAAAATCCCTTTTCCAGCCGAGCGCGTCGCAGATTTCCTTAATTTTCGCGGCGTGGTAATCGATATCTTTCCCCGCGGCGAAATGTTCGTAAACCACATACACGTTGTCGTCGAAGTCCACGGCGTACCAATGCGCGGAAAGCGGATTGTTCAGCCCCGGATCTATGGAAATATTATCCTGCCAGTCTTTCGGCACGTCGAACGGCTCGATCACATGCACGCGCTCGTCGAATTCGGGGTAAACGAGCCCGACGCCCGCCGAGGCGAATTTGCCGTACCGTCTCGATTGCGCCGTCGTCTCGTCCATCGATGCGGAAAGCGCCTCGATTTCGCTTTTCGAAAGGTACGGGTTGTCCGCCCATTCCATAAATTCGTACCAGACTTCCCGGTCGTGAAACTTGTTCAGATAAATGCGTTCATACACAAACGTCATGCCTTTCAGCGGAGTCATCGTGCCGAAGATATCCCCTTTACGGTCGAACACGCGCATGCGGCACTCGTCGTAAATATCTTCGGGCGGTTCTTCGTCAAACCACACGTAATCCAGCGAAGCGCCCTGAAATTTTTCTCTGCCCTGATCGCAACTTTTAAACCCTATAACGGAAATCCCGCCGAAAACGTTTTTCACTCGGATGAAATCGATCACGCCGCATTCGGGTCGGTCTTTTCTTCCGCTTTGCATCACAATATCGTCAATCCAGTCGCGGCGCAGATACCCCAGAATTTTTTTCTGCGCCACGTCGCGCTGAACCTGAGCGGAAAGCGACACCACCCACCCCGCCGTATCCGCGCGGTTTTTGCGGTAGGGGTGAATCCCGCGGGCGAAATAAACGCATTCTACGGCGCCGCATTCGCTTTTTCCCGAACGGTTTCCGCCGAACACCCAGCGGTTGCGCTTTTCGCAGCGGTGAAACTCCAATTGTTTCCGATGTATTTTTTCCCCCGTGTTGTATAAGGCGAGTTTATCCTGTTCCGCCCGTTTTTTCTGCTCCTCTTCAATCCGTCTCAACTTTTCTACAATATCTCTCATAATTCCCTGCGATTTTTCAAAATTTCCAACGCGTTCACCCTTTATAATGACGGGTATGAAGAGAATTTTCGCACTGTTTCTTCTTTTCCCGCTTGCGCTGAGCGCGCTGTTTTTTCCGTCGGCGCGCGGAGTAAAAGCGGTAAAAGCGGAAACGTCCTACGCTTATATTCCGAACGCGAACGTCGCGTTTTATTCCGATTCGGAGGAGGCGGCGCGCCTGCTCCTTTTTTACCTGCCCGAAAGTTATTTCGTCTGTATTCTCGGCGAAACGGACGGCTATTATCGCGTATCTTACCTCGAAGACGCGGGGGATGCGAAAAAGTTAACGGGATTTGTGAAAAAATCCTCTGTAATCCCCGTAACGTTCACGCCCGAAACGCCGTATCTTTATAAAAAAATCGAAGTCACCTATTATGCTTCGGGCAATGCCGATCTGTCGGGCGATATCCTCTCGCGCATCACCGTTACCTGTATATATTACGGAGATTATACGGAAAACGGAAAAACGTACTGTTACGTACTTCGCGGCGACCGTTTCGGCTACGTGGAACGCCCCATGGGCTTTACCTTTCCTAAAAACGCCGAATATGCGGAAAAAACCGTTACCGAGCAACCTTCCCCCGACGCGCCCGAAGAAGAGGCGAAGGGAATGTCGCCCGCCCAGATCGTCTTTCTGGTCCTGCTCTGCCTGTTGATCCCCACGCTGGCAGCGCTGATTCTGCGTCCTTCCCGCAAAAAAAACTTTCCCGACGACGATTCTCTCAATTAGTCTTTTCCCTCGTTTCCGCCGCCTCGCCGCATTTCCGCCGCCGCGTTTTACGAAAGCCGCGCAAGCACCTGTTCTTCCCTTGCGCCCTGCGCGCCGCGCCTGCCGGAAGCGAGGGCGTTGTCAACGCGCCTGATGAGTTCTATCGAGCCGTACTCGCGGTAAAAATTCTCCTCGTTCAGACCGCCCGCCATAAACCTTTCGCCGATTTTCTTTACCAATTTTTCCTGTCTGCGGTAATAACTGCGTCTGCTGCCGCAAAGTTTCTGCAATTCCTCGTCGGAATACGCGGAAATCACCTTATGCTTTCCGCCGAAGTAGCGCACCTGCAACAAAAATTTTTCCCGTGCGGAAAGTTTGTCCAAAGCGTTGCCGATGGTGTAGAAAAGCGTTTCCAGCCGTTCTTTCGTATCCAGTTGCTGCAAAAGATATTCGGCAAGCGCCTCGCACGAACGTCTGTCGCCGTACGATAAACAGGCTTTTCTTTGCACGTGTTCGCTCACTTCTTTCGCCGCGGCTTTCAACGCGGGATATACGTACAAAGCCGTTTTTATGTAATCGCGCTTTCCCTTTTCCTTTCCCTTTTCCGTTCCCGTTTCCTCCTGATTCTCCGCTTTTGTCGTCATTGTCGTTGTTTTACTTTTCGAATTTACGTATTTCATTGCGTCTCCCTCGTTTATTATCCGCCGTTTTTTTCTTATATAACTTTTCCGCCGTTTCCGGCAATTTTTTCTTCCTGTTTGCCGCTCGCCGTTCGCCGCATGCCGCCGAAATTCCCGTATCGCCATACGCTACGTCTTTCCGCACGCCCCTTCCACGCTTCCGCTCTACGTTTTCCGCGCTCACCTTCCACGCTTCCGTTCCGCGTCTTTCCGCGCGCCCCTTCCACGCTTCCGCTCCGCGTCTTTCCGCGCGCCCCTTCTACACTTTCGTTCCGCGTCCTTCCGCGCTCACCTTCCACGCTTCCGTTCCGTGTCTTTCCGCGCTCACCTTCCACGCTTCCGTTCCGCGCCCTTCCGCACGCTCCTTCCTCGCTTCCGCTCCGCGCCCTTCCGCGCGCCCCTTCCTCGCTTCCGTTCCGCGTCTTTCCGCGCTCACCTTCCACGCTTCCGTTCCGCGTCTTTCCGCGCGCCTCTTCTACGCTTCCGCCCCTCGTCTTTCCGC
>JAQYLE010000004.1 GCA_028720205.1 Clostridia bacterium | reverse complement strand
TGGAAAGTAAAATAATCGTGCCCGCCTGCTTAATGAAGGCTTTGCCTCTTTCCCACATGCTGAGCAAAACGCTTTTTATACTCGGCATATGATAATCGGGCAGTTCCATAACGAAAGGCGCGGGCTCGCCGCCCAACGCTTTTGTCTTTTTAAGAATGATGCCGGAAACCACGATCGCCACCATGCCGAGAAAATACGCCGAGGGAGCAACCCACCACGCTCCGCCGAAGAGTACGCCCGCAATCATGGCGATAAAGGGGACTTTTGCGCCGCAGGGAATGAAAGTTGTGGTCATTACGGTAATGCGTCTGTCGTTTTCGTTTTCTATCGTGCGCGACGCCATAATGCCGGGAACGCCGCACCCCGTACCGATCAACATGGGAATAAACGACTTGCCGGATAAGCCGAATTTTCTGAACAGCCGTTCAAGCACAAACGCGATTCTGGACATATATCCGCAAGCCTCTAAAAAAGCGAGGCAGAAAAAGAGTACGAAAAGTTGCGGCAAAAAACCCAGGACGGCGCCTACGCCGGCAACGATACCGTCGATAATCAGGCTTTGCAACCATTCGGCGCAACGAATGGCCGTAAGTCCCCGTTCGATTAATTCGGGTATTCCCGGCACCCGATGATCGAAGAAAGAAAATCCTTCGCCGAATACTCCGTCGTTCATCCAATCCGTAACCCAATTGCCTATTAAAGTTACGGAAACGAAATACACTAAAAACATAACGGCGGCAAGAAACGGAAACGCCCATACGGGGTGGGTTAAAATACGGTCGATTTTATCGGACGTAGTCAGCGCGTTTTCGTCCTTTTTCACATAACAGGCTTTTATCACTTCGCCGACGAACAGATATCTTTCGTTTGTAATAATCGTTTCCGCGTCGTCGCCCAGTTCCGTTTCCGCGGCTACGATGTCTTTTTCCACGTGATTTAAAACGTCCTGCGGCAAATTCAGTTTTTCCCGCGCCTGCTTATCGCGTTCGAAAATTTTCACCGCGTACCAGCGCTGTTCGTTTTCGGGCAGATTATGTACCGCTGCCTCTTCGATATGCGCGATGGCGTGTTCCACCGCGCCCGAAAAGGGGTGATGGCAAACGGAAACCCCGGCTTTCGCCGCTTCGATCGCCGTCTCGATCGCCGTTTCCGCCGCCGCCGTAACGCCTTCGTTTTTTAAGGCGGAAATTTCGGTTATTTTGCAGCCGAGTTGACGGGAAAGTTCTTCTACGTTGATGCGGTCGCCCCTCTTTTTAACAACGTCCATCATGTTGATGGCGATAACTACGGGAAGCCCCACTTCGAGAAGTTGCGTGGTAAGATATAAATTTCGTTCCAGATTCGAACCGTCTACGATATTTAAAATTACGTTGGGCTTTTCTTCCAGCAGGAATTTTCTCGCCACGATTTCCTCCGGCGTATACGGGGACAGAGAATAGATTCCCGGCAAGTCCACAACGGTTACGCCTTCGTGTTTTTTCAGTTTTCCTTCCTTTTTTTCCACGGTGACGCCCGGCCAGTTTCCCACGTACTGATTCGAACCCGTCAGAGCATTGAACAAGGTGGTTTTGCCGCAGTTTGGATTGCCGGCAAGCGCGATTTTAATTTCCACGATATACCTCCGAATTTACGTTGTTTTCCGGTTTATTATATGTAAATTCATTTATATGTAAATTCTTTTCGCCATTTCTTTCGAAAGCGCCACGCGCGCGTCTTTTACGCGCACGATCAGATTCCCCGCCATGGAAGATACCACTTTGATGGTGCTGCCGACCACAAACCCCAGATCGGACAGATGTTTTTTTAATTCCGGCGGTTCTATAATCTTTTTAATTACGTTCTCTTCGCCCGCCTTTGCCGATAATAAAGGAATCATCGCCCGTTTGCTCCTTCGCTTCCGCTGTTGTTTTTTTGTCGGTTAGCATATGCTAACCAAAGATTTTAAAAGTAAGTTAGCCTTTGCTAACCGTAATATATTATATTCGGAGAAAAATAAAAAGTCAAGGGAAAAAAGGCGGTTTTATGAAAAAAGGCAAAAAAATTTTTTACGGCGATTTCGTGAAAAATGAGGCTTTGTTTTGTTGTAAAAACGGCAGAATTGTGCTATACTTAAAAAAAGGGAACGACGCTGAAATAAGGAAAGAGACGGTTGCGAAGGAGAATAGATATGCGTTTGCAGGAATCGGGGGAGATGTACCTGGAATGTATTTTGCGTTTATCGCGCGAAAAAGGCAACGTACGCGCGATAGATATCGGCGAATACCGCGGCTTTTCCAAGCCGAGTATTTCCCGAGCGGTGAAACAGTTGAAAGAGGGCGGATTTATCGACGTGGCGGAAAACGGCTTGATTACGCTGACGCCGACCGGTCGCGCGATAGCGGAAAAAATTTACGAAAGGCACACCGTGCTGTCGGAATTTTTCGAAGAACTCGGCGTAGAGCAATCCGTCGCCGCAGAGGACGCATGCAGAATCGAACACGTAATCAGCGACGAATCTTTCGCCGCAATCAAAAAGAATCTTTCCAAAAGCGGGAAGCGGAACGGCTGAATCGCGGAACGGAACGGGCGTTGCAGAGGCGGGCGTCTAAGCGGGCGCAAAAAAACATCAGGGAATACGGGCACGGCTTTTCGGCGGAACCGAAAAGCGATACGAGCGCCCGTTTTCGTTTTTTTCGGATTGCTTCGTAACGTTGTAAGAAGTGTTGAATTGCTGAAAAATCGAAAAAAGAAGGAAAAAACGGAAAAACAGGCGAAAAATTACGTAAACATAGCGTTATGCGCGGCGTTCCGCTTGCTTTTCGCGTAAAGATATGTTATAATGTTAAAATCACATATTCAAATGATAGAGAGAGATATAATTTATAATACAAATAAAGGAGGTCGAATTTATGATCAAAAAATCCAAAAAATCCAACCTGCTTGAAACGGAGACCTACAAATACGATCTGCACAATCCCGTAAAGCCTAATTTATACGAGGAAATGTTCGATTACAAACACATTCCGAAAGTGGTGTTCAACCACCGTCTCGTGCCGAAGTCGATGCCTCACGATATTTATATCACCGATACCACTTTCCGCGACGGGCAGCAGGCGATTACGCCCTACACCGTGGAGCAGACGGTGCAACTGTATAAATTTTTAAATAAACTCGGCGGTCCGAAAGGGATTATCCGTCAGACGGAATTTTTCGCATACAGCGAAAAGGACAGAAAGGCGATAGAAAAATGCCGCGAACTTGGCTACGAATTCCCCGAAATTACCACCTGGATCCGCGCGAATAAAGAAGATTTCCGTCTTGTGCGCGATCTCGGAATTAAAGAAACGGGTATTCTGCTGAGTTGTTCCGATTATCACATTTATAAAAAAATGGGGCTGGACAGAAAGGCGGCGTTCGATAAATACGTGGGCGCGGTGAAAGACGCGTTTTCGGAAGGAATCGTGCCGCGCTGTCATCTGGAAGACATCACGCGCGCCGATTTCTACGGCTTCGTGGTGCCGCTCGTTTGCGAACTGGAAAGGCTTTCGGTAGAAGCGGGAATTCCCGTGAAAATCCGCGCGTGCGATACCATGGGGTACGGCGTGCCCTTTTCGGAAGCGGCGCCGCCCCGTTCGGTTGCGGGCATTATTTACGGCTTATTGTATTATACGGATATGTCCAGCGATATGATAGAATGGCACGGACACAACGATTTTTACATGGGCGTGGCAAACGCCGCCACGGCGTGGCTGTACGGCGCGGGCGCGGTGAACTGTTCGCTGCTTGGCATAGGGGAGAGAACGGGCAACGTTCCGCTGGAAGCGATGGTGATGCAGTACGCTTCTCTGCGCGGCACGCTGGACGGCATGGATACGCGCGTGATAACGGAAATCGCGGAATATTACAAAAACGAGTTGGGGTACGATATTCCCCCGTCCACGCCGTTCGTGGGGGAAAATTTCAACGTAACCCGCGCGGGAATTCACGCGGACGGGTTGAACAAGAGCGAGAGGATTTACAATATTTTCGATACGAAAAAATTGCTCAACCGTCCTGCGGGCGTGGTGATCACAAACGCTTCGGGCCTGGCGGGTATCGCGTACTGGCTGAACAACAAATACGGCTTAACGGAAGAAAATCTTGTGGATAAGCGCGACGAAGTATGTATAAAAATAAAAGAGCGCGTTGATAAATTGTTCGCCGAGGGCAGATCCAGCGCCATGACGGATAAAGAACTGGAACGCATGGCGGAAGAATTCGCGCCCGGACGTTTTAAGAAAAAGGCGTGAAAACAGAGTAACGGCGTAGTAAATAAAAAGACGAAAATTATAGTACGCGCGGAAGAACGCGCAGACGGGAAGGAGAGAGTTAACGCATATGGCACTCACTATTGCGCAGAAAATAATTAAAAATCATTTGATTTCGGGCGAGATGAAGGCGGGAAGCGAGGTGGCGCTGAAAATCGATCAGACGCTCACGCAGGACGCGACGGGCACGATGGCGTATCTGGAATTTGAAACGATGGGTATAGACCGCGTTAAAACCGAGAGGTCGGTAGCGTATATCGATCACAATACGTTGCAATGCGGCCTTGAAAACGCCGACGACCACGCGTATATCGCTTCGGTGGCGGCGAAACACGGCATTTATTTTTCGCGCCCCGGCAACGGCATTTGTCATCAGGTGCATCTGGAACGCTTCGGAAAACCCGGTAAAACGCTGATCGGTTCCGATTCGCATACGCCTACGGGCGGCGGACTGGGCATGCTTGCCTTCGGCGCGGGCGGACTGGACGTCGCCGTGGCGATGGGCGGCGGCGCGTATTATATCAACATGCCAAAAATGATAAAGGTCAATCTTACGGGGCGGCTCCGCCCGTTCGTAAGCGCCAAGGATATATCGCTGGAAATTCTGCGTATTCTCTCCGTGAAAGGGGGCGTGGGGGCGATTATCGAATGGGGCGGCGAGGGAATAAAAACGCTCTCCGTGCCCGAACGCGCCACCATTACCAATATGGGCACGGAACTGGGCGCTACCACGTCGATCTTTCCTTCCGACGAAGTGACGAGGGAATTTTTGAAAAGTCAGGGCCGCGAAGAAGATTTTACGCCGCTTTCTTCCGATCCCGACGCGGTGTACGACAGGGTGATCGAAATCGATTTGGATACGTTAGAGCCGCTGATCGCCTGTCCGCACAGCCCCGATAACGTAAAAAAAGTATCGGAAATTGCGGGAATGAAGATCGATCAGGTGTGCATCGGCTCTTGCACGAATTCCTCGCTGTTTGATTTAAAAAAGACGGCGGCGATGCTGCGGGGCAAAAAGATAGCGACAAACGTTTCGCTTTCCGTTTCTCCCGGTTCGAAGCAGGTGCTTTCCATGCTGGTAAAATCGGGCGAACTGAACGATATTCTGCAATCGGGCGCGCGGCTTTTGGAATGCGCGTGCGGGCCGTGTATCGGCATGGGATTTTCGCCCTCTTCGGCGGGCGTGTCGCTGCGAACGTTCAACCGGAATTTCCTGGGCAGAAGCGGTACGAAAGACGGGCAGGTGTATCTTGTATCGCCCGAAACGGCGGCGGCTTCGGCGATTTCCGGCGTGCTGACGGACCCGCGCGATTTCGGCGATAAATTCGGGGCGATCTCCGTTTCCATGCCCGAAAAATTCGATATCGACGACGGCTCCGTGTTGCCGCCGCTTAACGAAGCGGAGGCGAAAACCGCCGAGGTCGTGCGCGGACCGAACATCAAGCCCTTCCCCAAAACGCAACCCATGCCCGAAAAATTCACTTGCGGCGTAGCGCTGAAAACGGGCGACGATATTACCACCGACCATATCATGCCGGCAGGGGCGAAAATTCTGCCGTATCGTTCGAATATTCCGTATCTTTCCAAATTCTGCTTTTCCGTGGTGGACGAGACGTTTCCCGAACGGGCGAAGGAAATTACGGAAAAAATAGGCGGCTGCGTGATCGTGGGCGGCGTGAATTACGGGCAGGGCTCTTCGCGCGAACACGCGGCGCTTGTGCCGCTTTATCTGGGCGTAAAAGCGGTAATCGCCAAGAGTTTCGCGCGGATTCATGCGGCGAATCTCGTGAACGCGGGGATTCTGCCGCTGACGCTTAAAAATCCCGACGACTACGACAAACTCGCGCAGGACGAAGCGGTTGAATTTTCCGACGTTTCCGCAAGCCTTGAAAAAGGCGTGGTGAAAGCGAAACTTCTTTCCACGGGCGAAGAAATCGCGCTGAAAGCGGAGTTTACAAAGCGCCAACGCGATATTCTGGCGGCGGGCGGTTTGCTCGCCTACACCAAATCGGGCGGAAAATAAAGCGTTTAAAAAGAAATAAGAGCGCCGCGACGAAAAAGCGCGGCAATAAATTTACGGGAGAAGCGGACTTATGAAAAAAATAGCGATGAAAACGCCGCTCGTGGAGATGGACGGCGACGAAATGACGAGAATTCTGTGGCGGGAGATTAAAGAAAAACTCATTCTGCCTTTCGTTGATTTAAAAACGGAATATTACGATTTGGGATTAAAGCGCCGCGACGAAACGGACGACGAGGTTACGTTTCAGGCGGCGGAGGCGACGAAAAAATACGGCGTGGCGGTAAAGTGCGCCACGATTACGCCCAACAAACAGCGGGTGGAAGAATACAATTTAAAGCAGATGTGGAAGAGTCCCAACGGCACGATCCGCGCCGCGCTGGACGGCACGGTGTTCCGCGCGCCTGTTTTGTTAGACTGTATAAAGCCCGCGGTGAAAAACTGGCAGAAGCCCATAACCATTGCGCGTCACGCGTACGGCGACGTATACAAAGCGGCGGAAATGCGCACGGAAAAGCCGGGCAAAGCGGAACTTGTGTTTACCGACAAAGAAGGCAACGAAACGCGCGAAACGGTGTACGACTTCGAATGCGGCGGCGTGTTGCAGGCGCAGTACAATAAAGATACTTCCATTACGTCGTTTGCGCGTTCCTGCTTTAATTACGCGCTTTCCACAAAACAGGATTTATGGTTTTCCACAAAGGATACCATTTCTAAAAAGTACGATCAGACGTTTAAATTCATTTTCGAACGTCTGTACGAAACGGAATACAAACAGGCTTTCGAACAGGCGGGAATTACTTATTTTTATACGCTGATCGACGACGCCGTGGCGCGCGTAATCCGCAGTAAGGGCGGATTCGTATGGGCGCTGAAAAATTACGACGGCGACGTGATGAGCGATATGGTTTCCACGGCGTTCGGCTCGCTTGCCATGATGACTTCGGTGCTGGTTTCGCCGGACGGAAAGTACGAATACGAAGCGGCGCACGGCACGGTAACCTGGCATTACTACCGCTATCTCAAAGGCGAAAAAACTTCCACCAATCCCGTCGCCACGATTTTTGCGTGGAGCGGCGCGCTGAAAAAACGCGGCGAACTCGATTCGTTGCCCGATCTTACCTCGTTCGGCGAAAAAATGGAAAAAGCCACGCTGGACACGCTTTCTTCGGGCGTGATGACGAAAGATCTGATTCCGCTTGTGGAAGACGGCGTAGCCGTAAGAGAGGCGGATACGGAAGAGTTTTTAACCGCAGTTTCTTCCCGTCTGCGCGATTTATAAGTTTTACGCTTCATGTTGCGCCGAGCACGCTCCCGTTACGTATTAGTGGTTAAGATCCTTTCGGTAAAGTTGAAAATACCGAATGACATTTTCTAAAAAATGCCATTGTGAGTTTATGAGTTGAGCGTATGCGGCGTATTTTTGGATGCGTTCCAATTCTTTATTTCCAAATACGTTTAACGTGGACGGATCCATATTGTCCGCCATATCCATAAATTTCACCATTGAAGCCACGGGGTTGCGGAGTAGTTTCCGAATATAATCAGAATAGTTGTCTTCGGGACGATGGGTAACGAGCAATAAAGGTTGTTTTACAGAATTTTTAAAAAATTCGTCGAGCGAAAAGTAATCAAATATCTCTTCTATTTCTTCAACGGCGATTGTAGTATCTTCCAAAACGTCGTGTAATAAACACACTTCCTGAACGCCGTTGTAAGGCAGGTTGCACTCGGCAAGTAAATCCACGTCCACGCAAAAATAGTCGTGTTCGGTTATGCCTACGAAGTTGCGGTATCTTTGTAACACCCGGTGCGGGTGACGAAAATACATTTCGCCGTTCAACCTCTTCTGGTTTCTGTGGGCGTATAAAGCGATTTCTTCCGCTATATAAACCGACGATGAATCGTATGTATCGATTTCTTCTTCGGAACAGCCGATGCTTTGTAAAAATCCATGAATTTTGTTCAATAATCTCATATCAGACCTCCGTTATCTTAATTATAGCAGGCGGAAATTAAAAAAGGTCGCAAAAAATGCGACTTTTTATTGTTTTTTTCTTTATTCTATTGCAGTATCATAATAATTGTGATATAATAAAGTTATGGATGAAAAGTTAATCGAATACGTAAAAGAAAAAAACGAAAACAAGCAAACGTTTTCTCAGATGCTTTTTTCTTTAATCGACGAGAAAAAATTCAACGACGTCGACGTGTATAAAAAAGCGGGGCTGGACAGGCGGTATTTTTCAAAACTTCGCGGCGATAAAAATTACAGACCGAAGAAAAAAGTGGTCTGCGCTTTGGCTTTAGCGTTGGAATTGGATACGCCTACGTGCAAAAAACTCGTAAAAAAAGCGGGCTACATTTTAACAAGCGCTTCTAAATTCGATTTGGTCATCAGATATTGCATCGAAAACAAGATTTATAACCTGATGCGCGTGAACGAAATGCTTTTCGAAATGGGCCTGGAAACTATATAAGAGGATTTTCGTAGGGAGGAGAACATTATTTTTCGTATACTTTGGCGACGGCGGCGGCAAGTGCCGCCGTTTTTTCTTTCAGCGCTTCGGGCGCAAGTACTTTGACGCCCGCGCCCAGTCCGACGATTTTTTTCACCAGCGCGTCGTCGAACGGCAAGGTTACCTGCGCGATAAACCGCCGCGCGTAAGAATCGTCTGTTTCGACTGCGGCGCTTTGCGCCGCCGTTTCTTCGGCGGAAGGCAGGGGGCGCAGACTTTCGCAGCCCAGCCAGTCCTGCACGTCGGCAAACGCTTCTTCGCGTACTTCCAGTTTTACTTCTACGCTATCGGGCGTATTCCAATAATGCAGAGGAATATCTTCGCGTTTCACCTCGCGCCGCACGAACGTTTCGCCCGTTAAAAACGCGGAATACACCCGCCCGATACGGAACAGGCGAAACGCTTTTTTCGTCCGACAGAAGGCGTATACGTACCATACGTTCTGTTTGTAAATTAAAATATGAGGCTCTATCTTGCGCGCCGTACGTTCGCCCTCGCGCGAAAAGTAATCGATTTCCACCACCGACAGCGATTTGGCGGCGTTTTCGAACAGGCGGATTTTTTCCGAAAGCGGTTTGGAATCTCCCCACGAGCCGCTGTCTATCATAACGAAGTTGGAGTCGCCCGGAAAAAACGACTGTTTTTTTTCTTCTTTGTTTTGCGCGGCGAGTTTTTTCCGCGCCGCTAAAAATCGTTCTTCGGGCAGTTGCGAATACATGGCTTCCAGCGCCTCGTCCGCGGCGGCGTACTCTTCGCGCGTCAGAATTCCGACGGGCAGTTTATAGGCGTCGGAAATATAGATGCCTCCGCCTCGCCCTTGCCGTATTTCTACGGGCACGCAAGAGGAAAGCGCATCTACGTAGCGGTACACCGTGCGCGCGGAAACGGAATATTTCTGCGCGAAATACTGCGCCGTGGTTTTACGGCGGTTAAGCAGATCGAAGAGCATATCCAACAGAATATCGAATTTCATCGTTTTTTCTCCCGGGTCAGGTCTTTTCGTAAAAATTTTTTATTTTTTCATAATTATTTTATAAAACCTGACGTTAGTTGTCAAGTTTATTGTGATAAAATATTTCCGGAACGAATAAAAATAGGTTTACGGAGGAAAAACAGTATGTTATATTATCGGCAATTCGGGGCGGAACGGTCTTGTGAAAAGTATAGCGTAAATAAAAAAAGCGCGTCGGGCGCCGAACTCTGGGAATGCGCGCTCAATTATAAAATCATGCGTCATTTGAAAGAAAACAGCGAGGAGGAGGCGTGGGCGCGGTTGTTTTCGTGCAATCTGTTTGCGATAAACGGCGGCGCGGGCGATTCTGTCGTTTCAGACGCGGGGGAAAACGCGCGCCGGCCGGAGTATAAAATCGTTTAATGGTAAATTAACGGTAAATGCGCGTTCAAAAGAGGCTGCAAGCGGTAAAAAACCGCAAAGAAACGGCGCAAAAACCGAAAAAAAGGCGCGGCGGCTTGTTTTTGCTTGACAGAATTTTAAAAACGGAGTAAACTGAAATCATGAAAGCAACGAAAGCGTATTTATGCGAAAACGGTGGGAAGTATATTTACGCCTACCGATATTTTTGCGGCAGGCGTATAGCGTGCGCGTAATAAATCGGAAGTCGTTTCGCGAAGCGGAAAAAATACGGCAAACGGTTTGCAATCGCGCAGACCGTTTTTTTTAACTATCCGCGACGGAGCGTTGAATCGAACAGGCGCGCCGGATAAATCAGACGAGAATCATTTTGTAAGGAGAGCGACATACAATGGCGGAAAACGTAATGGATACGCTCCGTAAGCGGGGCTTTATCAAACAGACGGTATACGAAGAAGAACTGTACGAAAAACTCGGCAAAGAAAGCGTACCTTTTTATATCGGGTTCGATCCTACGGCGGACTCGTTGCACGTGGGGCACTTTTTAACGCTGATTGCTATGCATCATATGCAGCAGGCGGGGCACAAACCCATTATTTTAATCGGCGGCGGCACGGGCATGATCGGCGATCCTTCGGGCAGAACGGATATGCGGCAGATGATGACGCGCGAAACGGTGGAGCACAACGTGGAATGTTTTAAAAAGCAGATGGCGAAGTTCATCGATTTCGAAGGCGAAAACGGCGCGATCGTGGTGAACAACGCCGACTGGCTGTTGAATTTGAATTACGTTGATTTCCTGCGCGAAATCGGCGCGCATTTTTCGGTAAACAAAATGCTTACGGCGGAATGCTTCAAACAGCGCCTCGAACGCGGACTTTCCTTTCTGGAATTCAATTATATGTTAATGCAGGCGTACGATTTTCTGGTGCTCAACCGTAAATTCGGCTGCGCGCTGGAACTCGGCGGCGACGATCAGTGGAGCAACATTCTGGCGGGCGCCAACCTGATTCGTATCAAAGAAAGAAAACCCGCGTACGCCATGACGTTCACGCTTCTTACCACTTCCGACGGGCGCAAGATGGGCAAAACGGCGAAAGGCGCGGTTTGGCTGGACGAAAATAAAACTTCTCCGTACGAATTCTATCAATATTGGCGCAATATCGACGACGCGGACGTGGAAAAGTGCATGAAACTGCTCACCTATCTGCCCGTGGAACAAATCGAAGAACTCTGCCGCTACCGCGACGAGCGCATCAATTACGCCAAGGAAGTGCTGGCATACGAACTCACTAAAGAAGTGCACGGCGAAGAAAAGGCGGAAACGGCGCGGGAGCAGGCGAAAGCGGCTTTTGCCGGCGGCGCGGGCGAACTTCCCGAAAAAACGGCGGAAGGCGCGCAGACGGTGGTGGACGCGATGGCGCTTTGCGGCGTATGCAAATCGAAAGGCGAGGCGCGCAGACTTATCGAACAGGGCGGCGTTTGCGTGAACGACGAAAAGGTGACGGACGTGAACATGCCCGTGCCGGCTCGCGAATTTATTTTGCAAAAAGGCAAAAAAGTACGCGTAAAAGTGCTGGTGATATAACATGCGCCGCGCGCTTACGATCGACACGAGCGAGCCGACGGAAAAAATCATAGAAAAATCGCGCTTTATCGCTTATTCTTCGCGCGCGGAGAGCGAAGAAGCGGCGCGCGCGTTTTTGGCGGCGCTGCAAAAAGAGCACCCGTTCGCTACGCACGTCTGCTATGCGTATATCTGCGATAAGACGGGTAACATTCAACGCTTTTCCGATAACGGAGAGCCGCAGGGTACGGCGGGCATGCCGATTCTGGAAAATCTGAAAAACCGCGGCCTGGTGCTCAGCGCGCTTGCCGTAGTGCGCTATTTCGGCGGAGTGAAACTGGGCGCGGGGGGATTGACGCGCGCATATTTTTCGGCGGCGAACGAGCACTTGGAAAAGGCGCGTTTATGCGAGATCGTGCCGTGTGAAACGTGGCGTTTTTTTACGGAATACGCCGCGGCGGAAAGCGTTAAAAAACTGCTGGGAAAGCAGGGACTGATTCCCACGGTTACGTATGCGGAAAAAGCGGAATTTTTATTGCGCGTAAAAACTTCGCAGGCGGAAGAGTTGCGCCGCGCTCTTTCCGACTTGCTGTGCGGCAAAGCGGAAATTACGGTGAAAGAAATTTCCGACGGCTTTTTTCCCGTATAAACGGAGCGCGTATCGTTTCATCGCCGCGCGGCATGCGGCGCAAAGCGATTAATTAGCGAAGAAAGAAATTTTATTAAAAAAAACCGACGAACGAAGCGTAATGCAGGCGAACGTCGGTTTTTTATTATGTTCCGCATAGTAAAAGGTCACGGACGGGTTTCCCGATTTGTTTCGATTACGTCGCACACGGTTAAAACGCAATCTTTCACCGTAAAGCGTACGTCGAAATTTGCAAAACGCATGCCGTATACGCGTGTTTCGTCGTTCTGGTACGCGGGGCGCGGATCGTCGCGCAGGCAGGCAAGCAAACCTTCTCGCTTTTTCTGCGGAATTTTTTCCAGCAGATTTTCGGGGAATTGCACATTCAGCGCGTATGTCGCGTTTTCGTCCGCATAACCGCCTTTCGCGTTGTCGATCTTATCCGCCGAGGGCAGATAAGGCTTGATGTCGTACACGGGCGTTCCGTTTACGAGGTCGGCGCCCGAAACGTATAAAACGACGCCGCCGTTCCGCGGGAAATCGACTTTTTCCAGTTTTACGCAGGAAAGCCCCAGCGGATTGGGGCGAAAAGGCGAACGGGAAGCGAATACGCCCACCCGTTCGTTGCCGCCGAGGCGGGGCGGGCGTACGGTGGGGGAAAATCCGCCGTCTTTTTGCAAGCCGTTTAACGAAAAACCGAAAATCAGCCACAAATGCGAAAAATTTTCGATGCCGCGCACCGCCTCCGCGTTGTTATACGGCGGCAACAGCGTTATTTTCGTAAGTACGTTCGCTCGTCCGCTCTGCCGCGGAACGCCGAATTTTTCTTTAAAATCGTTTTCTGCCCGAGCCACGGGCGAAAGCGTAAAACGTTCGTGAAAAGTCGTTCGGTTCATCGTGCGCCTCTTTAAAAATATTCAGTCTTCTTCCACGCAAGGCATAGAGGAAGTGCTTTTTCCTATTTCCTCGTCGGTGGGAATATAGTCGCTCATCGCGCCGTCGTTGTATTTCCGGTAAGCGGTCATGTCGAAATAACCCGTTCCGGTCAAGCCGAAAACGATAACTTTCTTTTCGCCCGTCTTTTTGCATTCCAGCGCCTGATCGATTGCCGCTTTAATGGCGTGCGAACTTTCCGGCGCGGGTAAAATTCCTTCAACGCGCGCGAAATACTCCGCGGCCCCGAACACGTCCGTCTGCACCGCCGTAACCGCTTCGAGATAGCCGTCGTGGTACAGTTGGGATAAGATGGGCGACATGCCGTGATAGCGCAAGCCGCCCGCGTGGTTGGGCGCGGGGATAAAACCGCTTCCCAGCGTATACATTCTGGCAAGCGGACACACCTTGCCCGTATCGCAGAAATCGTACGCGAATTTTCCGCGGGAAAGCGAAGGACAGGACGCCGGTTCTACGGCGATGAATTTATAATCTGCCTCGCCGCGCAGTTTTTCGCCCATGAACGGCGCGATAAGGCCGCTTAAATTAGAACCTCCGCCCGCACAACCGATGATGACGTCGGGTTTAACGCCGTATTTTTCCAGCGCGGTTTTGGTTTCCAGCCCGATAATCGATTGATGGAGCGATACCTGGCATAAAACGCTGCCGAGTACGTAGCGGTAGCCTTCCGTGGTTTCGGCGGCTTCCACCGCTTCGGAAATGGCGCAACCGAGGCTGCCCGTCGTGCCCGGAAACTCTTTTAAAATTTTTCTGCCTACTTCCGTCGTTTCGGAAGGGGAGGGGGTTACGGTTGCGCCGTAGGTGCGCATCACTTCGCGGCGGTGCGGCTTCTGTTCGTAAGAAACTTTCACCATATACACTTGGCAATCCAGCCCGAAATACGCGCAAGCCATCGAAAGCGCCGTGCCCCATTGCCCCGCGCCCGTTTCGGTGGTAACGCCTTTCAGTCCCTGTTTTTTGGCATAGTAAGCCTGCGCGATGGCTGAATTCAGTTTGTGGCTTCCGCTGGTGTTGTTGCCTTCGAATTTATAATAAATTTCGGCGGGAGTGCCGAGTTTTTCTTCCAGACAGTACGCGCGTACGAGCGGCGACGGACGGTACATTTTATAAAAATTCAGAATTTCTTCGGGAATGGGCACGTATCTTTGCGTATCGCAAAGTTCCTGCATGGCAAGATCGCGGCAGAACACGTGCTCTAATTCTTCCGGCGTAACGGGTTTATGCGTTGCGGGGTTGAGAAGAGGCGCGGGTTTGTTTTTCATATCCGCCCTCAGATCGTACCACGCGCGGGGAAGTTCGTTTTCGTCGAGGTAAATTTTGTAGGGAATTTTCTTGTCTGTTGCTTTCATATCTGTTGCTCCTTTTGTTTTTTTAGTGTTTTGCCGATATACAAACGCGGGGGGGGGGGGGCGGTAAATTTTTTGTCTGTTTTTTTGTTTCGTAAACGCGGCAGTCGTAACGAAAGAAAAAAAGTATAAAAAAATCGACCGATCGCGCTTGCTACCGGTCGAATTATAACTGAATCAATGCAATGATTTTTTCGCGCAACGAAAAAAACCGGTATCAACGAATATGGCCGAGGATACGATTGCCGCGCCAAAGCGCTTTGTTGCCGAAAACATTACTCATGGTACTTTCCTTTTCCGCGGTTCTTCCGCTGAAATTATAATTATCGTAAACATTTTATCACAAAAAAATCGATTTGTCAAATAAATTATATAAACAATTTTAATCAATAAAAAAATTTATATAAAAATTCAATTTTTAAATCTTTTTTAAAAAACATTATCAATCCGATAATAAAATGAAAAAATAAAAAAAAATCGAAAAAATTGTTGCAATCGCTTGACGAATTTTAAGAAAAAAAGTATAATAAAATGTAAAATACCAAGATTCTATATTTTTTCGTTTTAAAGGCGAGGCATATCGTTTTATTGAATCATATCCATTTATAAAAACGATTATACGTGCGCCGTGAAACGCCAAAAATCGAAAGTAATTGACGGAGGTAACTATATGAAGGACAAAAGGCATTTATTTCTCAAATTGTTGTGCTTTTCGCTCGTTATCGGCGCAACTGCCGGCGGCGTAGCCTGCAAAGAGAAAACGAATGAGCCGGAAGTGCCGAGCGGATACGACAAGACGTTTGAAGAAATCGGCTCGTACTATGCGGACGAAGGCGAAACGAGAAACACGTTTGATCTTACCGATTCGGCGTTCTCTGTTAAAATCGGTTCCGCGAAGATCGAAGGTACGTATCTGTTCAACGGTACTACGCTGAGATTGGTTGCCGCCGACGGAACGGTGCTGGAAGCGAAGTACAACGACGCGACGATTACCCTTACATATCAGAACAAAACGTATAAATTCTATAAAAACGTAGAATATACGGTAAAATTCGAAATGAACGGCGGGGAGGCAAAAGAGGACGAAAAAGTTCTGAACGGCAAGAAACTTGCAAAGCCCGCCAACCCCGTAAAAGAAGAACAGGGGAAAGAATACGTTTTCGTGGGGTGGTATAAAGACGCGGCGTTTAACGAAAAGTATTCCTTCGACCAGCCTGTTACCAAAAATATTACGCTGTACGCGCGTTTTGCCGAATTGTTGGGCAAAACGGAATTTTCCGTAACGTTCGACGGCTACACAGGGGGGGGGCAGGAAGGAACGTATCCTGTCGTTACAACCAATCAGACGTTGTACAATCTGCCTGTGCCCGAAAGCGAAAACGGCGAGGAATTCCTCGGCTGGTGGCGAAGTGCGTATAACGATAAAAATAAATTAACCGCGCAATACGAGGCGGAAGAGCCCATTGCGGAAAACATCGTATTGTATCCCGTATGGAAGAGCGCTGAAAAAATCGCGGTATCCGTAAAATCGAATAAAATCTCGTGGAGTTCTCTGGGCGTAAACAAAACGTACGAACTCACCGTTAAAGACGCCGAAGGGAAAGTCGTCGGCGGCATAGAAAACCGCAAAGTTTCTTCAACGGAATTCGGCGAGTTTGATTTTTCGGCGCAACCTGCGGGCGAATATACGGTAACGGTGAAGTGCGGCAGCGCGGAAACCACGGCGTATTATAAAAACAAGGCGCTTGCGCGCGTAAGCGCGTTTGCCGTAAACTCTCCCTCGATTCTTACGTTCAACGCCGTGGAAAACGCCGAAAAATATCTGCTTACCATCGAATGCGGAACGGCGGAACATTCTCACGAAGATATCGATCTGGGCGTGGGCGAAGATAACAAACCCGTTACGTTTTACGATTTTTCCGATTGCGATATGCAAGCGGGAGGAATCCGTTTCACCGTTAAAGCGGTTGCCGACGGTATGCTTACCTCCGTTTCGGAAACCTGGTCGTTTGAAAGAACGCTGAACGCGGCGACGAATCTGGCGGTGGAAGATTCTACCCAGCAAGCGAGTTGGGACGCCGTTGAAAACGCTAAATATTATCTGGTTCAGGTAAACGACGGAGACGCGATTAACGTAGGCGACAAAACGTCGTTCGATCTGCGCGGTTACGAAAAGGGCGCTTATAGCGTTAAAGTTATTGCCGTGGCAAAGGGCTACAACAATTCTCCCGCGGCCGAAACAGAGTGGACGAAAGCCACGCTGCCTACGCCCGCGAACCTCTCCGTAAGCGGTTACACGCTGAACTGGACGGCGGTGGACGGCGCGAACGGGTATGTTGTGAAGATCGGCGAAAAAGAAATCGACGTAACTACCAACAGTTACACGTTGCAAGCGGAAGATTACGTGGAAGGGCAGACGGAATACGGCATTTCCGTAAGCGCGAAAGATACGGCGGCGGCAGGCAATTCTCTGTTTACCAAAACGCTGACGGTGCAATCGGGTAAAATCGCGGGCGAACTTTCTTACGAAAAAGGGTTTTTATCGTGGAATCCCGGTTTCGGCGTGGCAAAATACGAAGTGCAGGTAAACGACGGCGCGATTACGGAGGTTAAGGACGTCGGCACCGCCGTTACGCTGACCAAAGCGGGCGAAAACACGTTGCGCGTGCGTTCGTACGACGAAAAAGGAAATGCTTCCGCCTGGATAGAAAAGAAAGTTACGGCGTATACCGTAAGTTACGACGTAGGCGAAAACGAACGCAAAATCGACGACGCATACGTTGCGGTGGGGGATTCCATCGCTTTGCCCGAAAGCATTTTTGAAGGATATGATTTTGGCGGCTGGTACAACGGGCAGAACGGCGCGGGAACGAAATACGAAGAAGTTTCGGGTACGTTACCCACGCTGGGCGCGGCGGAAGATTTAACGCTGTACGCGAAATGGACGCCGAAGCAATACAACGTTGTGTTGAACAAAGGCGCTTACAGCGACGACGATTTGTCCGCAGGCGCAACGGTGTCGTATAAAGAAGCCTTCGAATTACCCGTTCCCTCTTCCAATAACAAGAATAAAGCCTTTATGGGCTGGTATGCCGGCACCACGCAGATTACCGATCATCGCGGCGAAAGCAAAGACGTGTGGAGATATTTAACCGGCCAGACGCTTGAAGCCAGATGGGTGGACGTGTTTAAATTTGCAAGCCTTGTCGACGGCAGTTATAGCGTAACGCAGGCGGACGGCGTTAAATATCTTACGGAAGTAACCGTTCCCACCGAATACAATAACAAACGCGTTTCTACGGTGGAAGCGTACGCATTCAAAGACGCGAAAAACCTGACGACGATCAACATTCCCGAAAGCATAGCCAATATCGAAAACACGGCTTTCGAAGGTTGCACGGGGCTTCTTAATTTAAACATTTACAAAGTGGAAGGCACGATTGAACCCGTATACTATTCGCCCGTAAAAGACAACGGCGAAACGGACGGAATTATTGTGAAGAACGATTCGGCGGGCAAAACGTTGCAGTTCTTCCCCTTGGCGAGAACGGGCGAATACACGATTCCCTCGGGCGTGGAAACGATTGCGGCGAACGTATTTACCGGATGCAAATTAGAAGTAATCAAAATACCCGCAAGCGTTAATTACGTAGCGATGAACGCGTTTAAATCGTGCACCTCGCTTACGGAAATCGAATTTTTGCAGGCGGAAGACGGCGTTGAAGAAAAACTTATCATCGCGGATAAAGCGTTTGCTTCAAGTTATAATATAAAGAAGATCACGTTGCCCGCCCGTCTGACGAACATGACGCTGTTCAACGGCGAAAAGAAGAATGACTATACCTGGGCGTACGAACGTTCGGCGTTCTACGGCTGCAACCGTCTGTCGGAAATTTACGTTACGGGCACGGTTTCTACGGGGAGATTGTATTCCTCTTCCGAGAACGGCTTGCTGTTAAACGCCGACGGAACAGAGTTGCTGTATTGGGCGCAGGGCCGTACGGAAACGGAAGTTGCGTTGCCTTCTTCCGTTACGAAGATTGCCGACAAGGCGTTTTACGGAAATAAGAAAATCACGACTTTCATTGTCCCTGCCAGAATTGTTGAAATCGGCGAATCGGCGTTTGAAAATTGCGAGAATCTTGCAACGCTTACGTTCGAGGGCACAGAAGCGGACGCCGCTCTGGAAATTAAGGAACGGGCGTTTTACGGCTGCAACATTACGGAACTTACCTTAACCGAGAACGTGCGCACCATCGGCAAATACGCTTTCGGCGACAACTCGTCGTCAAATACGTCGTTAAGTACGGTAACGGTGAAGAGCAGCGGCGAGGTATCGTTTGCGGACGGCGCGTTCGCTTCGTTTACGCGTAATTTTACGACGGGCGAAATTACCGGCTCCGGAAACAGTACGGTAACCACGCTGATCATCGGCAAAGACGTGTCCGTCATCAATATTTCGGGCGCGTTCGGCGGTACTTCTTCGAAACTTGCCACGGTGAACGTGGATAAAGATAACAAGTATTATCTTGAAGAAGAGAGCGTAATTTACGATAAAAACGCGGAAGACGAAACCAAGAGCAAGACGGAGATACTGTACTATCCCGTAGGGAAACAGGGCGAATACGTTGTGCCTTCGACGGTTACGAAAATCGGCGCGAACGTGTTCGTTGCAAGAAAAGGCTTAACAAAGATAACGATAGGCAATAACGTAACCTCCATAGGGGACGCGGCGTTTAAAGGGTGTACGAACCTTGCGGAAATCGTATGGGGCGAGCCTGCCGAAGGCGAAACGGCAAAGCCGCTTACGATAGGCGAGCGCGCGTTTGAAGACTGCGATTCGTTCGTATCGTTTACGCTGCCCGCACGCGTTACCGCGCTGGGGGATATGGCGTTCTACAATTGCGATTCTATCGTAACGTTTGATTTTGCCGCGAACAGCGCGCTGAAAACGATAGGCGAAAAGGCGTTTGCCGGCTTGGATAAGTTGCAGACGATCGCGTTGCCCGAAGGCGTTGTGTCTGTGGGGAATTACGCGTTTTCCGATTGCGAAAACTTAACCAAAGTTACCTTCCCCTCCACGGTGGAGCGCCTGGGTAAATGGACGGAAACCACGGACGAGAGCGGCGTAACCACGTATAAATTCGATTCGATGGATCTGTTCAAATCGGAGAGCACTTTCATATTCTCTACCCCGAATTATTATTCCAAGAACCTGGAAGAAGTAGAGGTGGCGAGCGGAAACAAGCATTACGCCTCGAAAGACGGTATGCTGTACGGCAAAGACGAAAGCGGCAATCTGGTGACGCTGTATTTCTGTCCGTTCAAAAAAGCGGGCGAAGTTTTGTTGCCTAACACCTTAACGTTGATATACGATGAGGCGTTCGCGCTGAATACGGGCGTAACCACAGTGAAGTTCGACGGAGCGCTTGCGGGCGATTTTAAAATCGGCGAAAAAGCGCTGTATAAAGCCTCCGCGCTGACCACGTTTGAATTGCCCCAAGGGTTAACCAAAATCGTAAAAGGGCTGTTTAAAGATTGCAGCGACTTAACCGGCATCGTCGTACCCAACACCGTTACTTCGATAGAAGCGGGCGCGTTCGAAGGGTGCGTATCGCTCAGCAATCTGACGTTTGAGGGGGGCAACGACGATACCCCGCTTACGCTGGAAGACGGCGAGTACAGTAGTTCTTCCAGCGGTTCTTCCGGTTCCGACGTATATACAGGCGTGTTTTCCTATTATTATCAAGGTACCGGTTCAGCTTCGAACACAAAAATATTGAAGAGTTGCGTTTCGCTTACCTCCGTTCAGTTCCCCAAACGGCTTGCCAAAATCGGCACGTTTGCGTTCTACAAATGCTCGGGGCTGGAAACGGTGACGTTTGCCGAAGATTGTAACCTTACCGAGATCGGCGACGGCGCGTTTACCGATAGCGGTCTGACGGCGATTTCGCTGCCCGGAAGACTTACGACGATAGGTATGGAGGCGTTCAGAGGGGCGAAGTTCCCCGCAGGAACGGCGATAAATATTCCCGCCAGCGTAACCGAATACGGCAAGCAGACGACGAAGAAGTCGGCTACGCGGGGCGTATTCGGCGATACGTCGGTAAGCAAGATAACGTTTGCCGATAACAGCCTTTTGGAAACGGTATACGAACAGGCGTTTTATTCCCCCGAACTTACCGAAGTAAGTTTCGGAAACAACAGCGCGCTGACCACGCTGAAGAGCCGCGCGTTTACTACTTGTTCAAAACTTGCTTTGGTAAACTTCGGCGAAAACAGCAAATTACAAACGATTGAAAGCAACGCGTTTTATAACTGCAAAGCGCTGACTTCCGTCAGCCTTCCCGCCACGTTGACGACTATCGGGAAGAACGCGTTTGAAGGATGCGCCGCCCTTACTTCGGTAACGTTTGCAACGTATGCGGAAACCGACGAAGAAACGGGCGCGGTAGCGGGCAAGAGTTCGTTGCGGTCGATCGGCGACCAGGCTTTCCTGAATACGGGACTTACCTCGTTCACCTTCCCTTCCACCAAGGAACCGCTGGTAGCGGGTGATTTGGGGTTGGGTAAGGAAATGTTTAAAGGCTGCAAGAAACTTGTTACCATTAACCTTTCCGAAACGGTGAAAGATATCAGCAAAGTGTTCGACCTTTGCGGATCGATTAAAAAGATCACCGTTCCGGAAGGCGGTTATTTCGTAGCCGACGGCGCGGTGCTGTACAACGTAAAGCAAACCGAGTTGGTATATATACTCGGCGACGTGGAAGGCACGTTTAACGTGAAGGACGGCGTTACCACAATCAACCCCAGCACGTTTGCGGGCAAAGCCACGCTGAAGGAAATCTATATTCCCAAGTCGGTAATGACAATCGGCGAAAAGGCGTTTTACGATTGCCTCGGCTTAAAGAAAGTTACGTTTGAAACCAACAGCACGCTTGCCAAAATCGGCGCTTCGGCGTTCAGAAACTGCGTTTCGCTTACGGATATAACCATTCCCGTCGGCGTTACGGTAATCGACGAATACACCTTCTACAACTGCAAATCGCTTAAAACCATCGCCGTTCCGAAGAACGTAACGATGATTAAAAAATATGCGTTCTACAACTGCAAGGCTTTGGAAACGGTGACGCTTCCCGAAGGGCTTACCAATATCGGGTATTACGAGCGGTCGGGCAAGCAGTCGCTTACTTCCAGCGGCGGCTATTCGTTCGCTTACTGCACTTCGTTAAAAAATATCAATATTCCTTCCACGGTGCAATGGATACAGAACTATTCGTTCCAGAATTGTACGTCGCTGGAAAACGTCGATTTGAACGTTACGGATAAGCAACTCGGTTCGAATGCGTTTGAAAACTGCACGGCTTTGCAAAAAGTTACGCTGAACGCGAATATTACGTCGTTGCCTTCTTATCTGTTCCGGAATTGCACCTCGTTGAACAGCGTACTTGCGGCGGGGGCGACGGAAAGCGAAACGCCGGTAGTCGATCTTTCGCAGATCACTAAGTTCGATAAAAGCAACTTCGAAAACTGCACGGCGATTACCGGCGTCATCTTCTCCACGTCTTCTACGCTGACGGCTTTGGCGTCCTCGATGTTTAAGGGGTGTACGTCGCTTACTTCGGTTAATCTGCCCGCCAATATTAAAACTGCCTCTACAAACGTGTTCCAGAATTGTACGGCGCTGACAAGCGTAACAATCAACGGGGCGATGACTTCGCTCGGCAACTATATGTTCGCGGGATGTTCCGCTCTTACTTCGATTGATTTATCGAAAGCAACCGTTACCGGTGTTCCGCAATATTTCTTCGACGGCTGCGCTAACCTGGCAACCGTAAAACTGAACGCCGCAAAGATAACAACAATAAATAAATACGCGTTCCGTGATTGCACCTCTTTGGTAAGTGCGTTGCCTGAGGATGCGGAAGAAGGCGCAGAGGCATTCAGTCTGGAAAATCTGACCTTGCTTGCCACCATTAACGAAGGTGCGTTTATGGGTTGCGCAGGCTTGACGAGCGTTGTGCTCCCTGCAAAAGTAATTTCGTTGAGCGGAGAACAAATATTCCGCGATTGCGTGAGATTGCAGTCGGTAACATTCAACGGTGCGATAAAATCTTTTGGAAGATACACTTTTGCAGGTTGTACCTCTTTACAGTCAATCGATTTATCGAAGGCTACCGCAACTTCTATTGCCAAAGGTATGTTCGACGGATGCACAAGCCTTTCGAATATTACGGTGAATGCTACGGCGTTGCCTAATATTACGGCAATTAACGACTATGCGTTCCGTAATTGCGTATCGTTGGCGAAAGCGACGGTTGTGAACGGAACGGAAAAAACGGAAGTTGACTTTACTCTGGAGGGCTTTACGGCGTTAAAGACGATCGGCACCGAAGCGTTTGCGGGGTGCGACGGACTGACTTCGGTGGTATTGCCTACGTTGGCAAGCGCCACCGGCAAACTTACCGTTAGCGCTTCGGCGTTTAACGGTTGCGCCAATCTGGAAAGCGTAAGCATTTCTAAAAACGTAAGTTCTATCGGCGCGGCGGCGTTCGGCAGTTGCGCGAAGTTGGCTAAGATCACCGTGAATTCCGCAAACAGTTATTACAAAGCGCTGAACGGCGTGCTGTATACTGCGGACGGCGCAATCGTATGCGTTCCCGCAGGCGTTGAAATGGAAAATTATACGCTGAAATTGCAGGAAGGCGATACCATTGCCGCGGGCGCGTTGGACGGCTGCGTCAACGTTAAGAAAATCGTTCTGCCCGAAGCGATGACGTCGGTTGCCGATAAGTTGTTCCAGGGACTTACCACGCTGGAAGAAGTAGTGCTTTCTTCTCAGACGGAAAGCATCGGCGCCAATGCGTTTGAAAATACCGGGTTAAAGAAAATTACTTATACGGGCGCGGAGGAAGAAGCGGCTGCCGAAGGCGAAACCGCTTTGAAAACTTCCGTATTCCCCGCAACGCTGAAATTCATCGGTAAATATGCGTTCCAGAATACGAAACTTGAAAAAGTGATTCTTCCCGCTACGTTGAACGGACTTGTGTTAAATGCCTCCGGCAGTTCGATATCAACGCGTACCGTCGGCGACGCCGCCTTTGCAGGCAGCGCGCTGCAAAGCGTTGTAATCGAAGGTTCGGAAACGTTCTTCGGCGGCAGTGCAACGGCTAAAGACGGCGTGTTCTACAACTGCGTGAACCTTACAAGAGTTGAGTTTACAAGCAATACCGCGGCTGTTCTGGGCACCAACGCCAGCCTCGGGCAGAATATGTTCAGCGGCTGTACGGCGCTGGAAAGCGTGGTTCTTCCCGATACCGAAATATTGCCGTCTTATATGTTCGACGGTTGCGTTAAACTTGCTTCGGTGAATATCCCCGCAAGCGTTACCGAATTGCCTTCGGGTATCTTCCGCGGCGCGGCGTTTACGGAAATTACCGTTCCCGCAGGCATATCCGCTATCGGTAGAAGCGCGTTCTCCGGCTGCGCTAACCTTGCCAAGGTTACCTTTAACGAGGGCTTGACCTCTATCGGTAGCAGCGCGTTCTCCGGCTGCGTTGCGCTTACTTCCGTAATCTTGCCCGAAGGATTGTTGACGATAGACGGGTTCTCCGGGTGCGTTAACCTTGCCTCTGTCAATATTCCCTCTACGGTGACGAAGATTTCTTCGGGCGCGTTTGACTACTGCACGGCGTTGAAGTCGATCGTTCTGCCCGCTTCGCTGGAAACGGTAGCGTTTGCCTTCGAAGGCTGGACGGCGGAACAGACCGTTTACGTAGAAGCAGGCGCGGCGGACGTGTATAACCTGTGGGCAACCGACAGCGACAGCGGTTTCGGCTCGTTCCTGGATAAATCTTACAGCGGTCCGTTCTATCAGATGGACGCGAAGATCGTATGGAACTACAATGCTTCCGCCGGATCCTCCGCCGAAACGGAGGGCGAAGGCGGCGCCGCATAAAGCGCGATTGCTTTTACTCCCTTATTCGGCGAGAAAAAAAGACAAATTATAACCGACGGCAACCGTTTTCAACGCGGTTGCCGTTTCGGGTTTTTACCGATAAGAAAAAGGTAAATAAAGTTATTTACCGGATAAAACCGTTTATTGAAACGTTCTAAACGGGCGAGGCGCGGCTATTAAATAAACTTGCATAAAATTGGAAAAATTATGTATAATTAAATATTTTTGTATAAATTTTTGAATAATTTATATTTAGAAATATAAACGATTCGAATTTTATATTAAAAAAATCATTTTTATGCGGTACTTTCGGGCTGTTTGCTTTACAAAACGTAATATTTATGATACAATAATAATATCACGTATTTTAAACTGTGAGTTTCTGCCCGATTACGGGGAACGTCCGCAGAAAAGCGACGGCGCCGTATATCGAAGCGAAAAAGGATATTTATATGGCGGGAGAAGTTTTTAAAAAATATTACCGTAAAATCAGAAAAGAAAGCGTAATCAAATCGCTGTTCTGCGGTTTGATTATAGGTTTTTCTCTTGCTTTTTTCTGTATCGTTGCCTGTTGGTTTGCGGGCGTACGGGCGGGATTATACGTTGGTATCGCATTATTTTTCGTATCCGCGGGCGTTGCCGCGCCGTTGTTTTACCGTTATAAATACCGGCCCGGCGCAAAGGCGATTGCAAAGCGCATCGACGCATTGGGGCTGGAAGAGCGCGTTCTTACGATGACGGAGTTGGAACACGACGAATCGTTTATCGCCATGAAACAACGGGAGGACGCTTTGCGCGCGGTGAGCGAAGTAAATTCCGACATGCTGAAATTGGCGATTTCCGTGCCGATGATTATCGCCGTGGCGCTTTCCGCTACTCTCGGTACGGGGATGACTGTGGTTTCCGCGCTTTCTCCCGAAGGCGGGAAACAACTGGTTGAAAGTTTTAAAGAGAAGAAAGAATATCAGATCGGCTATGCCGTGCAAGGCAAGGGGTGGGTAGTCGATTTTTCTAAACAGGAAAACGTTGCGTTGATCGATTCGGTGAAACAACGCGAAGAAAAGCGCGAGGCGATCGGTCCCGCGGGGGAAATTCTTAAAGACGTGCCGTTTCCCGCGGAATATGCTTCCAAACTTTCCGCCGCCGTATCGTTACAGGGCGAAAATGCCGAAACGGCGGAAGCCACTATCGTTCTCGACGGCGTAAACGACGAAAACGTTACGTATTCGTTTACGGTAACGGAAGGCGAAGAAAACCCCGTCGCGCTGTTGGCGTTGCCGCAAAAAGGCTGGGTGTTTATCGGTTGGTCGGACGGGGTGACTTCTCCGTACAGAACGGATCTTTCGCCGATTAAAAATATTTCCGCCACGGCGATTTTCGACGAGATCGCGGAAACGGAAGAAGAGGAAAATAACGCGTCGGAAGGCGACGGGGAAAGCGGAGATTCCGATACGGAAGCGTCGAGCGATCCGCAGCAGGGGCAGCAAAATAATCCCGGTAAAGGCGGAAACAGCGAGAATATAGGCGCGAAAGATTTCGCCGCGAATCAGATTATCGACGGAAGTACTTATTACGGCGACTTATTCGATAATTACTACGAAGAGGCGTCTGAACGTTTGAAAAACGACGACAGTTTAACCGAGGCGCAAAAGAAGGCGATTGCCGATTATCTGGAATCGATCAGAAAATGAAAATCTTATCCGACTGAAACGTAAACACGATTGAAACGTCTGTTTGGAGATATACGCGCGTAAAATTCTTATGTTCACAACGGCATAAACAGGGGGTGAAAAATTGCGTGAGTATATTCACGTGATTTTTCACGTAAAAAATATTTAAAAAAAACGATTAACGAAGAGGAAAAACACATGGTTACGGAAAAAGATATTGAGCAATTCAGCGAACAATGCAAAAATATTTTCACGCAGATCGGCCGCGACGTGATTGGTCAGAAAGACGTTGTGGAAGGTACGGTCATCGCAATGATCGCGGGAGGCAACGTTCTTCTGGAAGGGGTGCCGGGCGTAGGAAAAACCCGCCTGGTGCGCTCTTTGGGCAGAGTGTTCAATCTGCCGTTTTCCCGTATTCAGTTTACGCCCGATCTGATGCCCGCAGACGTTACGGGAACGAACATTATCGTAAAGGACGAAAACGGTAATTCAAAATTCGAATTTCAACCGGGCCCTATTTTCAGCAATATTATTCTGGCGGACGAAATCAACCGCGCCACGCCCAAAACGCAGTCCGCGCTTCTGGAAGCCATGCAGGAACATACCGTTACGGTAATGGGCGTTTCGCGTAAACTTCACGAGCCGTTTTTCGTGCTTGCCACGCAGAACCCTATCGAGCAGGACGGCACTTATCCCCTGCCCGAAGCGCAGATGGACCGTTTTATGTTTAAACTGATCGTACCCAACCCCGGCTTGGACGAGTTGATGGCGATCGTCAGCATGACGCAGAAGACTATGGCGGAAGTGGCGGACAGCGCCTGCACGGGCGAACAACTCTTAAAAATGCGCGAAACGGCGAATCAGATTCCCGTGGCGGAAGAGGTGATGAGATACGCCATGATTATAACGTCGGCTACGCATCCCGACGGCGAATATGCCGGCGAAGCGGCGAAAAAATACATCCGCGTGGGAGCGTCGCCCCGTGCGGGACAGGCGTTGATTTCGGCGGCGAAAGTAAAGGCGCTGATGAAGGGGCGCTTTAACGTAGCGTATTCCGACGTCGAAGAATTGGCTTATCCGGTTCTTCGCCACAGAGTGAAGATGAATTTCGAAGCGATTGCGAAAGGCGTTTCCGCCGATAACGCGATTGCATTGATTCTGGAAGAAGTGCGGAAAAAATACAAAAATAAATAATTGACGGCAGCCGCCGGAATTTCACGGCGCAAAAAATAGCAATTTATTAACGATTCCATACGGGAATAACCGGAGAGATACAAAATGCAAATTTCATACTTAAACGACGCCTTTTTCAGCAGACTGGAAACAATGGCGTTGAATTTACGAACAAACCTTTCCGGATATTACGGAGGGAAACATCTGGTAAAAACGTACGGGCAGACGGTGGAATTTTCCGATTTCCGCGAATACATGCCCGGCGACGATATCCGACGTATCGACTGGAATCTGTTCAGTCGGTTTGAAAAATATTTTTTGAAGTTGTTTACCGACGAGCGGCAGATGCAGGTGCAGATCTTTATCGACGCCTCCGCCTCTATGGGCAAAGACAATCCCAAAAAGGCGGCGTACGTTCTGGCTACGGCGGCGGCGCTTGGATTTCTGGCGGTGCAGAATATGGATAAAGTATCGTTTCACGTGATGAAAGGCGAGAAGGCGGAGAATCAGAACGGAACGATCGTAGGTAAAAACGCTTTTTTCCGCGCCGTAGGCACGCTTGAAAATATCGACTTTTCCGGCGATACGGATATGGAAAAGTGCGTGACGGGCTTTTCCGGAACGGGAACGAACAACGGACTGAGCGTAATTATTTCCGATTTTTTCACCGAAAGCAACTGGAAGAAAGCCGTAGACTATTTTTGTTATAAAAAACGTCAGGTTTTATTGATACAGGTGTTAACGCCGGAAGAGATCAATCCCGCGTACGACGGGAGGGTGAATCTGATAGATTCCGAATCGATCGACGCGGCGGACGATAAAAATATGAAAATCAAAATTACGAGAAGCATGCAAAAAGCCTACGAAGAGGCGTTGCGCGATTTTAAAGAGGATATAAGAACGTTTTGCCTGAAACGGAACGCAGATTTTGTATCCGTGAATACCGAAACGCCTGTGGAAAGAATGCTTTTCGGAGAATTGTTAAAAGCAGGGATAATGGAATGACGCTGATTCACAAACTTGGGTTAGTGGGATTGATCGGCATCGTTATTCTGATTGTCATCTATCTTATAAAGCCCAATTACCAACAAAAGACGGTTTCCAGTACGTACATTTGGAAACTCAGCCTGAAATATAAAAAGAAACGACTTCCTACCAGCAAAATCAGAAATATTTTGCTGTTCCTTTGTCAGGCGCTCGCGCTTACCTGTCTTGTGGCGGTGCTGGTAAAGCCCGCCATCGTATTGAAGCAATTCAACGACGAGGAAGAAATAGTCGTTATAATCGACGCTTCCGCCAGCATGCGTACGAAAAGCGAAGAAACGGATACGATTCGCTTCGATCGCGCCTTAACGGCGGCGAAAGACCGGGTTCAGGACGTGTTGAACAAAGGCGGCGTCGTTTCGCTGATATTGGCAAAATCCACCCCGGAATACTTATATAAACGCGCCACGGGAGAAGTCGCTTCGGGCGTTATAGAATCGCTTGACGATTTATCCGCCGAAGACTGCGGCTATTCCGGCGCCGATCTGGACGAGGCGCTTGCGGCAAGCGAGGAAATACTGGCGCAGAATCCCTCTGCCGGCGTTTACGTGTACACCGACGCGGATTACGATTATATTCCCGCAGGGGTAAACGTATGCAACGTAGCGGAAGAAGGAGAGTGGAACGCCGCGATTTTAAGCGCGGAAGCCGCATGGGACGAAGGGTATTATTCCTTTATCGTGAAGGTGGCTTGTTACGGAAAGACGGACCGTATTAACGTTGTTATGGACGTATACGGCGTAAACGGCTTCGGATTTTCCTCCGGGAGTACGCTTACGTTTTCGACGGAGGCGGATTGCGACGACGGCGTAACGGAAACGTTGATTTTCAAATATCGTAAAGACGGAGAAACCGACGTTGCCGCGGAAAATCAGCAGATTATCGATCTGGGAAAAAACAGCGGAGAAAAGATTTCGTCTTATTCCTCCGTACATATTTCTCTTGTTGTGGAAGACAGTTACGACGCCGACGATAATTTCGATATTTACGGCGGACAGAAGCAGATTTTAAGGGTACAGTATGCGAGTTCCGAACCGAATCCGTTCGTGAACGCCGCTCTCGAAAATCTGAAAGCGGATTATGCCGATCGGTGGGATATACGAATCACCGAAGTGAAAAAGGGGGAGCCGAGCGCAACCCAAGGGTACGATCTTTATATTTTCGAACACGCGATGCCGGCAACGATGCCTACCGACGGGGTAGTGTATCTGTTCGATCCGGAAACCGCTCCGCATGGGTGCGGGTTCCGCGTGGACGGAGCAATGTCCGTATCGAAAACCGCGGGCAAATGGCCTTCGCTGTACGGCGATAAGGAGCACCGGATCGTTCAGCACGTTGAAGCGGATAATATTACCATCAGCCGCTATCAGGCGGTGTCTTCATACGACGCAAATTATACGGTACTGATGTCCTGGAACAAAAATCCCATGTTGATGGTGCGCGACGATATGCTCAACGAAGGCGGAATGCAGACGTTGGTGATGAATTTCAGTTTTATGTATTCGAATTTAGGCGTTTTGCCCGAAGTTTATTTTCTGATGCAGAACGCTTTCGAGTACTTTTTCCCCGCTACCGTAGAAAAGAACGTATTCGAGGTGAACGAAAAAGCCGCGCTTACGGCGCGGAGTAATAAACTCACCGTTTCTTCGGGCGGGTGGGACGCGCCCGTGGAGTTTACTTCCTTTCCCTCCGTTTTAACGCTTTCCGCGCCCGGCACGTATACGTTGACGCAGATAAATTATTACGGAAAACAGGTGACGGAAAACATATACGTGAAACTTCCCGCCGCAGAGAGTAACGTTACCGAAGTCCGCGCTACTTTATATCAACCGGAACGCGAAACGGAAGAAGAGAATTATCTGAAAGATATCGTCGTTTATATCGCGGCGGCGTTGGTCTTCTTTATATTCGCCGAATGGGCGCTGCAACAACGGGACGGGATATGAGGAGGATGAAACATGCGTAATTTTTCCATACATTTTTCATATCCCTGGCTGCTTCTGTTGCTGATTCCCGCGGTTGCCTTAACGCTGATTCCCTATTTCAGGTTGTCGAAACGTTACAGAAGAACGCGTAACCGTATCGTGTCGATGGTGCTGCATCTGTGCGTTACGGTACTTTGCATAAGCATTCTGTCGGGCATAGAATTCCGCTATACGAAAACCAATACCGAAAACGAAATTATTCTTTTAGTCGACGTTTCCGATACGGAAGAGCGGGCGAAAAAAGAACGCGACGAGTTTATACAAACGGTGCTGGACGACGGGCGGTACGACGGATATAAAATAGGCGTGGTCACCTTCGGATTCACGCAGAATTACGCCGTGGAACTGACGTACGATATCGATGAAATTTACGACAGGTACGTAGAGGCGCCGTTGCCGGATACAAGCGCGACGGATATCGCTTCCGCGTTGAAATTTACAAAAGATCTGTTTACGCATCCCGAGAGTTCGAAGGTGGTGCTGATTACCGACGGCAAAGAGACGGACGGTAACGCGCTCGGCGCGATACGTTCGCTTACGGCGCAGGGAACGATTGTGGATTCGGCGTATATTTCCAAAGACTTTTCAGGCGACGACGTGCAGGTTACGCAGATAAAATATCCGGAGACGCACGTGAAACCCGATACGGAATGCAGCATTACCGTTACGGTGCGGAGCCTTTCCCAAACGGCTTCCACCCGCATCGAACTGACGGATAACGGCGAGAGAACGATGGGTGACGCCGACGTTAAAACGCTGGCTCTGGCGCGGGGAGATAACGAGGTAAGTTTCAATCACACGTTTACCTCTTCCGGTCTGCACGAAATGAAAGTAACTCTTTTCGAAGCGACGGACGCGCTGAAAGCGAACGACGTTTATACTTCGTACGTCTTTCTTGACGATTACAATCATATTCTTATCGTAGAGCGGAACGGCGAAGAATCGCAGAATCTGATTGCTTTGTTACGCGAAAATTCTTACGAAATCGATCGTGTGAATCTTTCGGCGGCGACGGACGTACCCACGACGGAAAAAGGCGTTGTATTACAATCGGTAAACGATTTCCGTAATTACGATCAGATTATCATGAACAACATCGCCGATAAGGATATGAAGCCGCACAAAGGTTTCGTGGATATGCTGTATTCCTACGTTCACGATTACGGCGGCGGATTATTTACGGTAGGCGGCGACGACGAAACGGGAAAAGCCAACGCATATTCCCGCGCCGATCTGTACAATACGAAATATCAGGAAATGTTGCCCGTTCAGGCGATAGAATACACGCCGCCCGTGGGGGTAATGGTATTGGTGGACAGATCGGGCAGTATGACCGAAAACCTGGAATACGCCCGTCAGGGATTGATTTCCTGCGCAAACGCGCTTACCGAACGGGATTATATCGGCGTGATGACGCTGGATACCGTGCCGAGGGTGATTCTGGAATTGACTCCCCGTACGCATACCAACGAGATTATGGAGGCGTTTGAGGACCAGGATCTGAAAGAAGCCGGCGGCGGCACGCATTTTTTTGAATCGATACACCGTGCAGGCGTAGCGTTACAGGCGAATAAACAAGTGGAAAAGCGGCATATCATTATCGTTTCCGACGGTATGCCTAACGACAAGTCGAGCGAGGAAGGGACGGAAAGCACGTATATCACGGAAGCGCGTGCTCTGAAAGCCAAGGGAATCACTCTTTCCGTGGTATTGATCAGCGAGCCGCCCGCGGATTACAAAGCGGATATGGAAGATCTGGTAAAAGCCGGCGGCGGCACGCTGACGACGAAAAGCGGCGAGGCTCTGGTTACCGCAATGCGCGAAGAACTTCGTTCGGTGGCGGTAGCGGAAACGGAAGAAAAAGCGTTTTCGCCTATTGTAAAATCGCCTATGTCCGCTATTTTCAACGGCGTGCAATACGGTATCAATCAAGCCGAAGGCGAGGAATCGGAGGACGAGCGCGATCGCTTCAGAATGAGCGTGAAGTTGGGCGGATTCTACGGCGTGAAAAAGAAGGACGGAGCGGAAACTCTGCTGACGGGCAATTACGACGTGGCGCCGCTGTACGCGCAGTGGAAATTCGGAAAAGGCACCGTGGGAAGTTTTATGTGCGATCTTACGGGAAAGCCGAAAGTCGGGGAAAAAGAGTCGTGGTCCGCGGAGTTTCTCGCGGACGCGAACGCCAGGAAACTCATCTGCAATATCGTGGACAATCTGATGCCTACCACGGATATTTCGCCCACGGCGTTCGATTGCAGGCTGGAAGAGGAAAATTACGCCAACACGCTGAAAGTATACGCCGATCTGAAAGACGGAGAATATATCGACGCGAAAATTATTCTGACGGGCGATACCGAAGAGAAAAGTTATTCGCTGAATACCGTTTCTTCGGAAGGCGATATTTACGTAACCACGGCGCTGGACAAGGCGAACCGTTACAGCCGTTGCGCGTTTGTGGTGAAGCGCGCGGGCGTATATAAAATCATACTTACCGTATGCGCCGCAAACGGAACGGCGATTCCTTCGCAAACGGTGGAATTATACAAATCTTTCGCGTTTTCGAAAGAATACGATTTATTCGCTGCAAACGAGGAGGAAACGACGGCGGAAGAGTTGCTTTCTCTGGTGGCGAAAAACGGAAACGGTTCGAAAATCGCAGATCTGTCCGATCCCGTAGAAGTGTTCGATGATTTTATTACGGGTATCGATAAAACGTTTGATCCGCGGTATGTTTTTGCCATTCTCGCCATAATTCTGTTTTTGCTGGACGTCGCGGTGAGAAAATTCAAGTTCAAATGGATTCACGAAATCATTCGCGAAAAAAAACGGAAATCGGCGGAAAAAAAGAATGACTGACCGACGAAAAGGCGGAGGAGATAAGTGCCGAGGGAGGAGCCAATGAAAAAAATCAAAAGCGTAATTTTGATATTCGCGCTGATATTCGCGGCGTTTTTTTCCGCTTGTTCCAAAGAGGGGGAAATCGCGGCGCCGCAGAATCTTACGTTGAACGTCGATAACGAGTTGAGTTGGGACGAATCGGATCAGGCGCGTAGTTATACGGTAGAAATCACCGTTGCGGAAGACGCGACGAAGAAACAGGAGAAAAACACCAAAAGAACGTTCCTTTCGCTTGCCTTTCTGGAAACGGGAAATTACTTTATCCGCGTGAGAGCGCAGGGCGGACAGAACAACGACAGGTTTTCCGACTGGTCGGAAACGATAGAATATCGGAAAGCGTACGATACCGGCTGCGTGTATCAACTGATAAACAATAATTCCGAATACGAAATTGCCCGCGTGGGCGCTACAACCTCGGGCACGGTGCAACTCGAAGACGTATACAGGGGAAAACCCGTTACGAGCATTGCGGAAAGCGCGTTCCGCGGAAGTTCCAAAGTGACGGGTTTGATACTCGGCGATAATATTCGTTCGATAGGGAAAAACGCCTTTTACAACTGCGCGAATCTGGAATTTGCCAAGTTGCCCGACTCGCTGGAAGAAATCGGCACGGCGGCTTTTCAAAATTGCAACGCGCTCACCGCGGTGAATATTCCCGACGGCGTTATCGAACTGGGCGAAAGTCTGTTTGAGTACTGCTATTCGTTGGAAGATATAGAAATCGGCAAGAACGTGGAAACAATCGGGCAATCGGCGTTTTCAAACTGCACGGCGTTGAAAGAAATCGTTTTGCCCGACGCCGTAAAATCGGTGGGAGAATATGCGTTTTATTCCGCTTCTTCCGCCGGAACGCTTACCTTGGGAAAAAATACCCGCTATCTTGGCGATTCCGCGTTCTACGGCTGTTCGGCGCTTACGAAAATAAATTTTTACGTATCCCCGGAAGCGGGATTTGCGGGCGGCTTAAAAGAAATCGGCGACAAGGCGTTTGCAGGTTGCGCCGCGCTTTCTGCCGTAGAACTGCCCGATACGCTGGAAACTTTGGGAAACCGCGTTTTTGCAGGCGACGAAAATCTGGAAAGTCTTACGATACCCGACGGCGTAACAAGGCTGGGCGCCGCCGTGATAAAGGACACGGCGCTTGCGGAAAGACAGAAGGACGCAGGGTATATTTATGCGGACGGCTGGCTGACGGAGATTGCTCCGGCAAAAAAGCAGGCGCTTTCCGATAAAGACGCTCCGGTTGATCTCAACCCCGTGGGCGACGAGATCAAACCTACCCGTGCGGCGGAATATATTTCGGAAGAAACGCGGGGAATCGCCGCATCCGTGTTTTCGGAGTGCGACGGTCTTATGAACGTATATCTGCCCGCTACGGTAAAGACCGTAGGCGCGTATGCGTTTGCTTCCTGCGCGTCGTTGGATTCGGTGCGCACCAGGAGTAAAAGTCTGTTGCGTCTGATCGACGATTATGCTTTTGCCGGCTCGCAAAACCTGCGCGTTTCCTACTTCAGGGAGTATCAGGAAGGCGGAAAAACCAAGGGGCTGGAAACGATCGGGGCATACGCGTTTTATAACTGCGTGGCAGTGGACAACAATACGTTGTATTCCATCATTCCTTCCACGGTGACTCGCGTAGGGAAAGGCGCGTATCTGAATACGAAACTCTGGAACAAGGCGGAGGAATCGGGCGGCGGCGTGGTTCGCGCAGGCGACTGGCTGGTCGGGTATATCGAAGGCTCCGACGTAGGTACGGTGAAACTGAACGTTTCCGGAGACGATTCTACAAAAACGGTGGGTATCGCCGATTACGCGTTTATGGATTGTTCTACGCTTGCGGCGGTAACCGGTGCGGCGGACGGCGTAAAATATATAGGCAGAAGCGCGTTTTATCAAAGTTCTCTGGAAAGCATTTCCTTAGGAATGAACGTAACGGAAATACGCGACTATACGTTTTTCGGTTGTTCGAATCTGCGTACCATAGCAATGCCGTTAGGGTTAAAGACAATCGGTCGTTCCGCCTTTTACAGAACCTCTCTTACGCGCGTGGATTTAAGCGAAGCGGAGGAACTGGAATCGGTGGAAGATTACGCGTTTTACAATTCGGAAAACCTCACTTCTGTGGATTTCGGCAATACGTTGAAATATATAGGGAATTATGCGTTTTATAAATGCGGGAATCTTCAACAGGCGACGCTGCCCGATTCCGTGGAAGAAATCGGCGAAGGCGCATTCAGACGTTGTACGAAAATCGCCTCGGTATCTTTCGGAAACGGGTTAAAAATTATCGGGAAAAGCGCGTTCCGCGAATGTCCGGCGTTGACGGAAGTGAAATTCCCCGACAGTTTGCAATCCGTCGGCGCCTATGCGTTTTACGGCGACGAGAAAATCAACGCGATTGAATTCGGAGGCGGCGTGGAGGAAATAGGCGATTATGCGTTTTTCGGGCTGACCGAACTTACGCAGGCAACTCTTCCCGCTTCGTTGAAAAGCATAGGCGAGGCGGCGTTCCGCGGCTGTTCGTCGTTACGTTCGGCAGTGCTGTCGTCTTCCGTGAATAAGATAGGGATTCATGCCTTTTATTGGTGCGACGCCCTTACGTTCTATACGGACGTCGGAAGCGAAAATATTGACTCGGTCTGGAACGAATTCTGGAATTCTTCGTATCGCCCCGTATTTTCTTCCTGCGGGATATCGGAGGATAGAACGTATCTCGTTTCCATCGTAACGGGAAACGTGCAGAACGCCACGGCAATCGGAGGTATCGCCGACCCTTATCGAAGCGGATATTTATTTGCGGGCTGGACGGCAGACGCGGGCGCCGGAACGAAAGAATACGGAACGGAGGAACTGACGCGATTGCCCGCGGGGATTACGTTGTATGCCGTCTGGGTGAAAGCGGACTCCGCTTCGGAAAGCGCATGACGCACGGGCGCCTTTCGGGCGGCGCGGCGATATACGGGCGCACCGGGATTCATCGATGAGAAAAATGACGGTTTTGCGAAAAAAAGTACCGAAAAATGATGAAACGGAGAATTTTTACGAAAGAAACGATAAGCGGCGAAATTTTCTTGATTTTACATGAAAAAAGTATTATAATATTATAACGGTTTAATGTTGACTCGCGAATTCTGTGCGAATTCTGTTATAATACGGGCGCGACCGCATAACAAACGTCCGGCGGAGAGATAAAAAAATAACCGGTTCCGGAAGCGGAAAACTTCCGGACGTAACCATAGAGGCAATGAAGGAGAATACATAATGAAGAAAACGACCAAAAAGAAATTTTTGCGTAAATTGTTATTACTTTTGGCGTGCACGGGATGTCTGTGCGCGGCTTCATGTGCTAAAGAAAAAATACGTTTTGTTTTCGATTCCAACGGCGGCGAGGCAATCGCCGAGTCGGAAGTGGAAAAAGGAAGATCGTTTACGCTGCCCGTTCCCGTAAGAGAGGGGTACGAATTCGAGGGGTGGTACACGACGGCGGACTTTTCCGGCGCTGCCGTTGAAAAAATCGATCAAGCGCAGGAAAATCTTACTTTTTACGCCAAATGGGCGAAAAAATACACCGTTACCCTTGACGCGGCGGGCGGTACGCTTTCCGCAAGCAGTCTGCAGGTAAAAGCAGGCGAGAACCTTTACGAACTGTTGCAGGCGTATCGGCCCGAAAAAAGCGGATACGTCTTCGGCGCATGGTTCGACGAAAAAGGCAACGAAATTTCAAAAAATCTGACTATGCCCGAAAGCGACGTCGCTTTCACCGCAAGATATAAGGTGGGGTATACGGTGCAGATTTATAAACAGAATCCGGAATGCACGGAATACGTAAAAGACGAAACCGATCTTACATACTACGATTACGTCGGAACGCAGGTAAAAGCAAGCGAAACCTTCCGCGGCTTTAAAGAAACCAAAACGGAAAACACCGTGGCTTTTGCAGAACTTACGGAAGACGCTTCAAAAAACGTTTTGAAACTGTATTTCAACCGCGAGACGTTCACCGTACGTTTCGACGGCAATTATCCCGATTCCGATTCTTCCGAAGGAAATAAACGCGAAATTTCCGTGATATACGGTAAGGAAATTCAGGTTCCCTGCGATTACGAGGCGGAGGGCTATTGCCTTACGGGCTGGTCCGCCACGAAGAACGGCCCCGTCGTATACAAAACGGGCAACGTCGCTCTGGCAACGTACGGGCAGGAAGACGCCGCGGATACTTCCGACGTATTTTTACCGGAGAGGAATATGACGCTCTACGCCGTATGGAGCAAAGGCTATACCGATATGTTCGGCGGCGAAGATTATATTTATCTGTTCGGCGAGGAGAATAAAGAAGTTTATCTCTGCCGCGGCGGCGTGTTTTTCAAAGGCTCGTACGACGAGGAAAAAGGTACGTTCTCGTTTAAAAACTCCGACGGCGATTATATCGGCAGAGGGAAAATCGTAAGCGCGGACGCGTTCGCCTATCTCGACGATTCCAGAAACGCCACCACCGCCACGCTTTACAACATGGCGGAAGGCAAAACGGACGAAAACGTTTATATCGAATTCGACGTATACAACGGGTTGAAATATTTCGTGAAAAGCGGCGAGGAAGGCGCTCCGCTTTCCGAATCGGAAGGAAAGTACGTTAAAGACGAAAACGGTTATTTCACGGCGACTTTTACCTCGGGCGATATGCAAGGGAAAACGCTTACGTTTTTCCGCGGCACGCTGAGTAACGGCAACGAGGTGTTCGTTGCGCGTAACGACGAGGAAATGCTCCGCCTGCCCCGTTTCTTTGTGGCGAATTCCTCCGCTTTAATGACTTACGACGGCACGTCGTACAAGGGCTATATGGATATAACTCTTGACGGATTCGGCGTGGCTTCGCTGAACACGGGAACGGACGAACAGCCCGACGTTTCCAGGTTCTATTATGTAAAAGACGGAAATACGATTACGCTGAGAAATTCCTCCCGCATGGATTATTTTACGTTCCGCATCATCGAGCATAACGCCAAGAAAGGGTACTATATTTACCGGGCGGACCTGGATAAAACGATTACCGCGGACGACGGATCGTCGTTGACGACGGACGGGTTATACAATCTTTCTTACCGGAACAAAGACGGCGTTTTAACCGAGGGAATGTTTACGGCGTCCGAAGCGATTCTCGGGGATTATCTTTTGTCCATGACGAAGGGCGACGAAACGTATCGCTTCCTGATTTCTTCCGCGACGGAAGAAAAACTCAACGGCGAGGGTGAAACCGAAACGGTGACGACTTACCGCTTCGAAAGAAAGCCCGAAGGCTATGCGGAATATTATTATCAGAATTCGGACGGCACGCAGCGCGGCCCCCTTCTCGTTATCGACGATACTTCGAAGGGCTCGGCGGCGATTTACGAATACATTTCGGCGACGAAAACGTATAAGAAAGCGTCGGACGGTACGTACCTGTACGACAGCGACGCCAAGACGTATACCTACGAGGCGGCGAACGGGTACGAGACGGAAGGCGGCACGGGGCTGTACGAAGCGAGCAAGGTAAAGACGGCGGTATTCGCGCTGGATACGCAGAGTACTTCGTATAAAATTTATTACTGGTACTCCCTTGACGACGGCGAAAACAACCAGAACTACGAAACGGAATACACCTGTTCTTCTCAGGGCGTAACGCTGAAGAAAATCGGCGGAATTATGGTGCTGGATAACAAGGGCGTAGTTACTTCGGGTACGTTTAAAACGTCCTCGGGCGTCACAACCATTCAGAGCGGAAGCGGCTCTAAGGCTTATGTGAAAATCGACGAGGAAGCGCGGACTTTCGAACTTTTGTGGACGTCGCCTTATTCGGCGTATTTCGTAAACGAATACGGCGCGACGGACAGAACGCGTTATCTTACGTTCGACGGTACGGGCACGTCGGTAAAAGGCGGCGCTACGTATGTTGTGGTCACCGACGAAAAAGACGAACAAGGCAACGCGATAACGAAATATTACACAGGCGCTTTTGAAGAGACGGAGGAAAATCATCCTTTTACGTCAGCGATAAAAATCTGCCGCTTTACGGGAACGTATAACGATACAACCGAGACGTTCAGATTTATTCGCGTCAGAGGGTCTTCTTCCGTACTCATTTACGCGTACGGCGAAAAATACAACGGGGAATACCGCTCGGAAAACGATGGCAGAATTTCTCTGGACGGCTACGGATATATCGCGATTTATACCGACGCCGCCGGAAATAATTCGGCGGGAGCGTTCGCCTTTTCGAAAACGGTAAACGACCTGATGTATTTTCAGACTGAGAGCGGAGACGTATTCCTGTTCGATTTAAAAACGGATAAGTCGTTTACGCGCCGCGGCAGCGAATACGGCGTGCACGTTTTTGCGGAAAATCAGGAACTCGGCGAATTATTTGCGGAAACGGACGGATACGGCCGTCTGAGCGTATATACGCTGGAAAAAGTAACAGAGGGCGGGAATACGTCGTACGAAAAACGCTATATCGACGAAAACGGTTCGTACGTTAAAAACGGCGACGCGTTTATTCTGCGCTATACGGCGGACGGCGAGACGGTGGAAGTTACGGGCGAACTGAGAACGTATACTTCGGGCAACAACTCGATTTCGTGCTTTGTGGTTTATCAGAAAGACGTTGTGGCGGTAACGTACGTCAATCCCGCCGATTGGTCGTTAATGATTCTCGATAAACTCGGCAAGGCGGTGAAGTACGATCAAAAAGGCAATAAGGAAAGCGGAACGTATACGTTGATCACGGACGAGTTGCTGTATTACGTTAACGCCCGCGGCACCGACGCTTCGGTATACGCCTACGATTCTTCGGAAAAAACGATTATAAAACGGGAATTTACCAAACAGTTCGGCTATTTTACCAAAGAACTCGATTCCATGCTGTTTACGAAATTCGGCGTGGCGGTTATCGACGGCGAGCGTTGTTATTACGAAATCGACGATAACGACGGCGTAGTCGTGTATAAAAAAGCAAGAACGGGCGGCAACGAATTCGGATATATCGCCGAAATGTTCCTCTCTTCTACCGATCAGAAAACAAAAGAATACAACGGAAAGACGTATTATATAAACGACGGGTACGCCCTTCGGTTTACACGCGACGTATCTTCGAAAGAAAAATATCCGTATACGTTTTCCGACGTAGGCAAAGTGCCTACCGGTACGCTGGATTTTACCCCTTCGGGCACGGCGGAGTATACCGTATCGGGTACCGTTACGTTTAATTATACCGATGAAAGCGGCAAGCAGCAGGAGGCGAAAAAATCCTGCACGGTAACGCGTGAAGCGACGGAAAGCGAAAGCGGCGAAATCACGTACGTGATGTACATGACGTTTAATAACCACCGTTTCGATATCCGGGTAAACTATAACGGCGCGGAGGGAGATAACACCTATTCCGTTACGGGGCTTGCGTTCGTCTACTCGTATTCTTCGTTCAATTATACGTTTTATTCGTATCTGTATTCGATGCTGGGCGGCGTTTCTCCGCTTGCCGATCCCGGGACGATCAGCGTGAAAACGATATACGACGAAAACGGCGACGAGGTCGCGCGACGGATCGTCTCCGATTTCACCGAGAACAGCGGATATAAAGATTCGGAAGGGAATCTTTTTGCAATCGACGCGGAATACACGTTTGAAAACCGTATGTATACCGCGGATTTCACGGGGAAAGACGGGAAAGATTACCGTTTGTACATGCAACCGATGAATCAGTACGGTATAAGCGGATACACTATGATGATCACGCGCGTGGAAACGCTTACGGACGGCGATTATACCGTGACGGTGGAAAGGGTTGCGGCCTCTGAGGGCGGATATTCGGAAGGCGCGTATGTTTCGATGTTGCTGAAAAAAGGCGAAACGGAATATACGTACGATACGATTTTCCGCGTCGACGCTACAAAGCCCTGGATATACGTTGTAAGAACGTACGACGACGATAAGAAGATTACGTCTACCGTATATTACGAAATTGCTCTTACCGAAGAAACGGCGTCGGTGGACGAAGATAAAATGACCTTCTTTACAGGCGTTGCCGTTACCGAAAAAGCAATAGTCACCTATTATACCGAAGAGGGCAGGACGGACGGGAAATCGTTCGCAGACGTTCATGCGACGGAAGGCGTTAAACTGATTGTCGTAAACGGTACGGGGTATATCGTTTCCGCATGCGATTACGATGAAAGCGCGAAAACGTACACGGCAAGAACCCCCTCGGGCAAGACGTTTACGGTAAAAATTACGTCGGACGACACGGCGGAAATTACGGAAATTACGGAAAAGACCGACGAAAACGCGTGATGAGAAACGACGAATTTCGGCGCCGCGCAGGCGAAAAAATCAAAGGATAAAAAAATGACTAAAAAGAAAAAGAAGTATGCTATCAGAATTTTAGCGCTGACGATGAGCGCCGGAGCGGTTTGCGGATTTGTTTTTAAAACGCTTGGCCCGGAAAGCGGACAGAACACTGTTTCCGCGTCTTCCGCCATAACGAGGTTGAACGGATCGCTGGAAAGAAATACGGAAGATTATTTCGATGAGAAAGTCGTTTATAAACTTCCCGAAAGCGTTTCGTCTTCACAGGAAATTTCCGTCATCGTTTCGATGAATACGAATTCCGTTCTCGACGCATACGAGCGTTCCGATCAGAAGCGCAGCGTGAAAGAATTCGTCGCTTCGGGCGAAGCGCGCACAACGGCAAAACAGTCGGAAGCGGCGCGTAACCGTATGATAAAAGCGCTGGATAAATCGGGCGTAAAATACGTTCCGGGCGAAAAATACGATACCGTTCTGAGCGGCTTTGAAATTACGATTAAAGCCAAGGATTTCGAAAAGGTGAACGAGTTGTTCGAAAACGACGCCACGCTCATCGTAGGAGATGTGTACGCCCCTGCGGAATCGCAGGTGATAACCAACGACGTAGACGTATACGAAACGGGTATTTTCGATTCCTCGTCTTCGGCGTATAAAGGCGACGGCGTTGTGGTTGCGGTGCTGGATACGGGGCTCGATTACACGCATACGGCTTTTTCCGTAGAGAATTTCAATACGTCCGAAGAGGCGTTCACGCTTTCTACGGTGGCGGAAAAAATAGGTAAAACTTCGGCGGCGAAATCTTCCGCAGGTTTAACCGCCGAGGATGTATACGTCAGCCGAAAAGTGCCGTATGCCTACGACTATGCCGATAAAGACGCCGACGTTGCGCCCATCAGTTCCGAACACGGTACGCACGTGGCGGGCGTAATCGCGGGCAAAGACGATACCATTACCGGCGTTGCTCCCAACGCGCAACTCGCCATTATGAAAGTGTTTTCCGATACGCAGACGGGGGCGAAAACCTCATGGATTCTGGCTGCTTTGGAAGATTGCGTTATGCTCGGGGTGGACGTTATCAATATGTCGCTCGGCTCCGGCTGCGGCTTTACGCGCGAAGTAGACGAGGAGAAAGTGGCGGAAGTGTACGACGGCATTCGCGCGGCGGGCATTTCGCTTGTGGTTTCCGCCGGAAATTCGTATAACGCCACTTTCAGTTCCGAAAAGAACGGCAATAACGGGCTGACATCCAACCCCGATTCGGGCACGGTGGGTTCGCCTTCCACGTATGAGGCTTCGTTGTCTGTGGCGTCTGTAGACGGCGTAAAAACGCCTTATCTTTTGTACGGCGACGATATTATTTATTTCACCGAAGCTTCCACGTCCGACGCGCAGACGAAAAAGAGTTTTGTCGACGATATTTTAAAAACGGTTGGCGAAGGCGTTACCGAACACGAGTTCGAATACGTTACCATTCCGGGTATCGGCCGTACTTCCGATTATATGGAAGAAAACGAATATTATCACGGCAAAATCGTTCTTGTAAAACGCGGAACCTCCACGTTTGAAGAAAAAGTACGCGTTGCTTTAAAAGAAAAAGGCGCCGCGGGAATTATCATTTACAATAACGTATCCGGCAACATTTCGATGTCCGTAGGCGCGAATATCGGCGCCGTTTGCTCGCTCTCGCAGGATGAAGGCGAAAAACTGGCAAAGGCGAAAACGGGCGTTCTTAAAGTCAGCAAAACGAACACGGCAGGTCCTTTTATGTCCGATTTCTCATCGTGGGGACCTACTTCCGATTTGAAAATCAAACCGGAAATCACCGCGCACGGCGGCGAAATTTTATCTGCCGTTCCGGGGCAGAACTATAAGAGAATGTCCGGTACGTCGATGGCTGCGCCGAATCAGGCGGGAGCAACGGCGCTGATCAGGCAGTACGTACGTTACAGCGGCGTATTCGGCAACGACGCATTGCCCGCCACGGAAGTAACCAAACGCGTGAATCAACTGATGATGTCTACGGCGGACATCGTGATGAATAAAAACGGGTTGCCTTACGCCGTAAGAAAACAGGGCGCCGGGCTTGTGAACATTTCCAAAGCCACAACCACGCCCGCGTATATTTCCACGTACGACGATTCCGGCAACGAGATGGATAAAACCAAGTTGGAACTGGGCGACGACAAAAACAAAACGGGCGTTTACGAAATGACGTTTGCCGTCAACAATATCGGTTCCGGATCTGTTTCTTATAACGTCGACGCCGTTGTTATGACGGAGGGAGTAAGTTCCACCTATACGAGCCACGGCGATACAACCGTAACGCAGGACGGCTATCTGTTAACGGGAACGCAGACGCAGGTAACAAGCGTTTCCGGCGGAACGCAGAGCGGCAATACGGTAACGGTGCAGGCGGGGCAAAGCGCCAGAATTACTTTGCGCATCACGCTTTCAGAGAGCGATAAACAATATCTGAACGAGTCGTTCGAAAACGGTATGTACGTGGAAGGATTCGTGAAACTGATCGCGCAGAGCGGAACGGGCGTTTCTTTAAACGTTCCCATGCTGGCGTTTTACGGCGACTGGACGCAGGCGCCCGTATTCGACGAGGAATATTACGACACCAATAAAGACGAACTGAACGCCGGGTTGGATACGGAAGATAAACTGATGGCGGACGCATACGCCACGCGCGTTATCGGAGGATTGTACAGCGATTATATTTCCACGCTGGGCGCCTACGCATTTACGCAGGATCCTTCCGCTACGCCTATCTCGGCGAATAAAGACCGCATAGCCATATCCAATCAGGAGGGCGAGAACGGCGCGATCAGTAAGATTCGTTCCGTTACCGCCGGATTGCTTCGAAACGCGAAAAAAGTGGATATCGTAATTAAGGAATCTTCGACGGGCAGAGCGATTTACTCCTCTACGCAATATAACGTGCGGAAATCGTTTAACGGCGGAGGATCGATTTACGGATCGAGCATCGATCTGGATTTCAGCGCGTTAAAAAACAATTTAAAGAACAACACGAAATATATCGTAACGCTTACTTCGTATATCGATTACGGCGGGGACAACGAACAAAACAACGCGCGTAACGTGTTTGAATTTCCGCTTTACATCGATTTCGAAGCGCCTGTGGTGACGGACGTCGTCTATCATACGGAATACGATTCGGCAACGAAAAAAACCAGGTTGTTCGCGGACGTAAGCATATACGATAACCATTACGCTATGGGCGTTTCGTTCGGGCAGATCGTAACGTCCACCACCGAAGGATATCTCTTTTCGATGAAGAACTTCGGTAAATACGTCACGCCCGTCTACTCTTCGTTTAATTCCACTTCCGTGGTAACAGTGGAGTTAACCGATTACGTATCGCGCATTAAAAACGATTCGCTCGGCGTTAATAACCAAAAGAACAATTCTTTTATCGCCTCCTGTTACGATTACGCTCTGAACGTAGCGACGTACGAAATCCGTCTGCCCGACGAAATACTTTCGATGTATTTCAACGAGGAGACGATAAAACTCAATCCTAACGAAACAAAACCGCTTTCGGAAGTGCTGAATATTTTTCCCAACGATAGTTGGATTCAGACGCTTTCCGTCGCTTCTTCCGCTACCGATATAGCGGATATCATCAATCAGACGATTGTTGCGAAACGCAGCGGCGACGCAATTATTACGGCTTCGGGGTATAACGCGAAAGGTGAAAAAATAACGGCCTCCGCTACCGTACACGTACTTGCGGAAGGCGAAGAGGGGTATAACGGCACGTATACCGTGCAGACGGTAAACAACTTTATGCTTACGGGATATACCACAAACAAAGCGTATTATTCCGTATCTTCTTCCGAAAGAGAAATCGGCGTAACGGGCGGAACGTATTCGTTCGGAAGCAGTTATTCGCTCTCGATGTACCCTTCCGAAAGCGTAACCCTGCATTATGCTCTGGATTCGTATTATCCCGACGCGACGAAAGTGGTATTTTCATCCGGCAACAAAAACGCCACCGTTACCGAAGACGGAACGATCGTCGCCATAAAAGAGGGAAGATCTACGATATCGGCTGCCGTCACCTACAACGGCGCGTCCACGCTGTATATGCTTACGGTGTCGGTAACGATTAAAAATCCTTTCAATATTACCAGCATTTATCTCAATTCGTATAAAGGGCTCGGCGGAGAGGTGACGATTCCCGCCGATCGCGGCATTACCACAATTCAATCGTACGCTTTTTCGGGGTATGAACTCGTGGAAAAAGATGTGACTGCGGGCGACGTGATCGATAAAGAATCTCCGTATTACACGAAACAGTCTCCTTTGGGTGAGGATACGATTACGAAAGTGGTGATTCCCGAAGGAATAACCACGATAGAGGCGTATGCGTTCGCCGACTTGACGGCGCTGGAAGAGGTGGTACTGCCCTCAACGTTGAATCTGATAGGCGTGGGCGCGTTTAAAGGCTGCAAAAATCTTTCAAAGATCAATCTGGAACACGTTCAATTCATCAACGAACGCGCTTTCTCCGGTTGTGATTTGCAGGATAATCTTTCTTACGGAGAAGGGAATTTTGCAAAAGCGGCAATGTTGGTGTCGATCGGCAATTACGCTTTTGAGAATTGTAAACTGAATACGGTGGTGCTGCCCGAAACGGCGCAGTCCATCGGTATAGGCGCGTTTTACGCGAACAAAGAACTGACGAGCGCGGAATTTTCCGCTTATAAGGTTAAAGTAGGGAAACAGGCGTTTGCGGAATGCGAAAATCTGCTTTCGATCGATATAAACGCGTCGGTTATTTCCGCGTACGCGTTTTATAACTGTACTTCTTTAAAGAACGTTCGCCTCGGCGAGGACGTTTCCGTTATCGGCGAATACGCTTTTGCCGGAACGAAGGCGGATAAATTCGAAGTGGCTTCTTCCAACGAGTATCTCACCGCGAAAGACGGCGGTAGATATATATTTAAAGACAGCGAGTTGATACTGGCCGCGCCCAAAGGCTTGCCGAATATCGTAACGATTCCCGGCGCGAAATCGATTGCGACGGGTGCGTTTTCGAAAAACACGGCGATTTTCGAATTGAACGCTCCTGACGTTACAAGCGTGGGCGACTATGCTTTTGCGGATTGTATAAACCTTAAAAAGGTAACTACGGGAAAACTGAAAAACGTAGGCGCGTATGCGTTCGGAAATACGGCAATTACCGCTACGCCCGATATCGGCGAGGCGGAAACGATAAGGAATTATGCCTTTGCTTTCACGGATATAACAAGCGTCACGCTGAACGACGGCGTAACGGCGGGCGATTATTCCTTTGCCTTCTGCACAAAATTACAGAGCGTGACTATCGGCAACGACGTAACCGTCGGCGAAGCCGCTTTCTATTCTGCGGTTTCGGACAATTCGTACGAATCCACGGGAAAATTCAATCTTTCGTATTATAACGACTACGTGTACGAAGTGAAAGACGAAGAGGGCGTTACCGTAAAAACTTACACCTATTATTCCTATGATTTTGCAAGCGGAGTAAATTCTTCGCTTACCTCGCTTACGATCGGCAAAAACGTAACCGTCGGCGATTATGCTTTTGCGGGTAACGCCAGACTTACAAGCGTAGTGTGGAGCGAAGAAAACGGCGCGGGAGTGAAATTGGGCGATTATTCGTTCTTTAACGCCGTGTCGCTTGCTTCGATCGATTTATCCAACGTGGAAAAAATCGGTGACGCGGCGTTTTCGGGTTTGCGGACGTACGATTTCCGCGTGCAGGAAAATACGGTGTATCCGGCTTATAAACTCGTATCGGTCGGCGGCAAGGAAACCGCGACGGAATATATGTATACCGCCGTTGCGGCGCAACTGACTTCGGCGGATTTAAGCGCGGCGAAGGAAGTCGGCACGGGAGCGTTTGCGAACAACAAGAAATTGCAGACGGCGACGATAGGAGATTTACTTACGGCAATTCCCGATTACGCTTTCTCCGGCAACGTTAATCTTACGGCGATTACTCTGCCGCAGTCGGTAACGGAAATCGGCGAATACGCCTTCTACAATACGGGGCTGACTAATGCGGATTTAACCCGCGTTACGTCGATCGGGGCGTATGCGTTTGCGCGTACGTCGCTTACGGAAGTTTCCTTCGGCGATACGGTTACGGTAGGCGACGCGGCTTTTGCCTATTGCGGAGATCTGGCGATAATAAACGGTCTGGAAAAGGCGACGCAGATCGGGGCGTATGCGTTTATGCGTACTGCGATTAACGAAGCGGAACTTACCGGGGCGGAATTCATCGGCGATTTTGCGTTTGCGTATTCTTCGCTGACGGGAGTAATTTTAGGCGAAAAACTCGCGGCGCTTGGTGAAAATCCGTTCTACGGTTGCGAAATCGCTACGTATGGCAAAAAAGAGAAGATTATATTCGGCAATACGGAAGCGGGCGAGAGAATCAACGAAACGTACGAAGTCAGCGCGCGGGTAAAAGTGCTGGACGGCGTATTGTATCAGTCTGTTCCCAACGGATTGGAACTTGTTTCTTATCCTATGGAAAGAACGAATGCCGAGTACGCGGTGGAAGAAGGAACGGTGAGAATTGCCGCCAACGCGTTTGCCGGAAACCTCAATTTAAAATACGTTACGATAGCGTACAGCGTGCAATCGATAGGCGACAAAGCGTTTTACGGCTGCAATAATCTTGCCGTAACGGTATTTCTGGGTTACGACGCGCCTGCGCTCGAAGAAGAATACGATACTTCGTATATCTCTTCGGCAAACAAGCCGTATAACGACGGTACAAGCGATATTTCTTTAACGGAATATTTTATCTGGAATTCTTCAAGCGGCAATTTGTTCTATTACGGCGCGACCTTTGTAGACCGCATCGGGCATACGGATAAGTCGCTTGTAATGGTACGCCCTGCGAACGGAAACAATTACGATACGTTTATCTTCTCACAGTATTTCGCGGTTATAGTAGACGGAAACAACGCCGCCACGCTGGAAACGCTGAATGTAATTTCGATGATAGCGGACCTGGGTTCGAGCATTACGTTGCAAAGCGAATTCAACGTGAATGCGGCGCGCGCGGCATTCGACGCGTTGCCCCTTGAACAGCAGGCGCTTGTTTCCAACCTGGATTCGCTGGAAACGGCGGAAGGCATTATCAGATATCTGAAAAGCAAAGAGCCGACGGAACCGGGGGTAATTCCGGGCGACGACGATACGTCTTCGTTCTCGCGGTTTATGAAAACTTACGGCGTCGGCATAGCGATTGCGGCGGTTGCGGTTCTCGGCGCGGCGGCGTTTGCGGCGTCGTATTCGTTGAAACTTAAAAAGAAATATGCCGCTAAAGGCGTTGCGCAGGAAGAGCCGGAGGAAAAAAACCGATCGCTCGGCGGACGAGAAATAAAAAAAGATCGATGAAAAAAGCGGAAGAAAAATTATGAAAAAGAAACTCGGAATAATTTTAGGACTTTCCTGCGTGACGGCAACGTGCCTGGCTTTTGCAAGTTGTAAGGAAAAATCCGCGTTGGACGAATACCGCGAAAAGGGATACGTGATTTCGGTGACGTACGACGCGAACGGCGGCAAGTTCGTCAGACAGGAAAACGTGAAGATTATAGATATGTTCAATCCTGCCGATTACGAAAAGGACGAGGAGGGGAAAGTACATATAAAACTTACTTCCCCCACCGATCCTTCCCGTCCCACAACGACGAACGACCCCGTAACGTTGACCAAAACGGAACATTCGCTTGCCGGCTGGTACACAACGCGCGAACTTCTGAAAAACGAAAAAGACGAGATAGTGGACGAAGCGGGAAACGTACTGACGGAAAAAGACGGTATGTATTTCGATAAACAGACGGACGCCGACGGAAAAGAGCGGAAAGTAGTAGTATACGACGGCATATATTTTTACGAAGGCGAAAGTTCCGACGGCGATATCGTAAAAAATACGGAAAGCAACAAATATATTTACGAACGCTCTAAAAAAGAAGCCGTTGCGGCGGAAACCGTAACGCCCGCCTATATCTATTCCGGTTATTGGGATTTTGAAAACGATACGCTGGAATATTCCGAGGAAGAGGGCGTGAAAGAGATAACGCTGTATGCCGGTTGGGTTCCTTATTATCATTATTACTATTATTGCGAAAACGAGAGCGGAGAATGGGAAAAATACGGCGATACCTACTTCGATTACGTAGCCGCTTTTTCGGGCGACGAGCGCTATGCCGATCAGGGCGAAATGCACGTTCCCGGCTGGGAAGGCGGTAACGGCGCGATGAATTATACGTCGTACAAATATAACGACGGTTCCGTCAAGGCTTTTCCTTCTGTTGCCGGTAAAACTTTTAAAGCGGCGTATGCCGATAAAGAATGCACGCAGGAAATTACCGATAAAATCATTCACGGCGGTACGCTGGATCTGGAAAAAGGGCTCGCCGTTAACCGTATTCAGAATATCTACGTGCAATTTTACGACGAGGAACGCTTTAAAATAGAAACGGCGGAGCAGTTGTCGTCTCATGCAACGCTCGGCGGAAATTACGAAATTTTAGCCGACCTTGATTTCAGGGCGACGAACTGGCCCGCGTTGTTTACGTCGGGCGAATTTACCGGCAGTATGTATTCCTCTTCCGGAAATACGTTTAAAATCGTAAACGTTAACGCGAAGTATAGCGCCGCTTCGGCGTACGGCGGACTTTTCGGCAGAATTGCGGACGGCGCGAAAGTGGAAAATCTCCGTTTTGAAAATATCGTTACGGATATTGTCGAAGCGACTTCGCGTGAAACGGATACCTCTTACGGCTTGTTTGCGGGCGAGATCGGCGAAAATGCCGTTGTGCGAAACGTGACGATAGCGAATGCGAAACTTCGTTTGGGCAAAGTATCGTTGCAGGAGGGCTATCGCATCAATCTTCTGGCAAACGGCAACCTTTCCGGCATAACGCAGGAAGGCGAAACGGCTTTGGAAGCGTACGGTCAGGCAATGGCCCTTTCGTATCTGTATTCGTTCAACGAACAAACGATAAAAATAAACGTTGCGCAAAAAACGATTGAGTTGGAATTTCTGTATAAAGCGACAGAGCAGATCCGGTATAGCGAATATTACACGATTACGTGGGATAGCGAGGGCAACACAGTCGCCGCGCCGGGAGGCACTCAATATTCTCAGGCGGAACAAGCGGCATAAAAACAAGGCAACGAATCGGCGCGAAACCTGAAAGAACGCGCCGGAACGAAAAAAGTAAAAATACTCTAAAATTACGGAGGTAACCATTTATGAAAAATAAGAGATTTTACAGGGCGTTGGCGCTTACGCTGTGCGGAGCGTTAAGCGTCGGTACGCTCTCCGCGTTTGCGGGGTGCAAGAAGAAGACGCGCGACGCCATCGTTCTGATGACGGAAGAACTCAGCGGTCTGTTCAATCCGTTCTACGCTACTTCGGGAACGGATATGGACGTGGTAGGCATGACGCAGATCGGCATGCTTTCCACCGACAGCAACGGTCAGCCGCAGGCGGGAGAGGATTTGCCTACGGTGGTGCTGGATTACGAGGTAAAAAACGGTTCTGCTGAATCGGTATATACTTTCGTTCTGAAAAACGGACTGAAATTTTCCGACGGTAAGCCGCTTACGATGAACGACGTGCTGTTTAATATGTACGAGTATCTCGACCCTGTATATACGGGCTCTTCCACGATGTATTCCATCAAAATCAAAGGCCTTTCCGCATACAGGTTGCAGGAAAATTCTTCCGCGGGCGGCAGCGAGACGGAATCGACGCTCAACAACAGCGCCAACGCTTTCGCTTTAACCCGTGTTATGGAATTGGTTATGACGTATCAGGACGCGGGATTGATCGAGAATACGACGAATAGTTATCAGTTAACCGAATCCCAAATGAGAGACGCGATAGCCGAAAGGGAGGTAAGCGCGGGGTACAAACAAGCCGTAGCTACCGATAAACAGCGCAACGAACTTGCGGCGCAGGGCGCGGCGGCGGAAAACGCTTTTTACCGCGCGCAACTTCTGGAAGATTACGAATATGCTTTAAAAACGTTTAAAGAAGAACTGGAATCCGATTTTAAAGCGGCGAAAGAATCTTTCGACCTTACCACCGCGCCGTATAAGGACTGGGAAAGCGTGCTGAAAGACGACGTGTTCAAATTCCTTGTTTACGAGGGCTATATCAAGCCTGTTTACGCGGATGACGAGAAGAATCCGGGTAAGAAAGACAAGACGAAAATAAAAGAATGGGACGGCGAAGTGGGTTCTTCGAATACGAAGGAAAAAGCCATAAACCGCGTATATAACGACAACGTGGTGAACCATCTGCACGAAGTGTTGCAATCTTCCGCCACGGCGGGCACTTTAAAGACGGAATTTGCCGCAAAGGCGAAGGAAGTTTTGTTGCGTAACACAATGGGAGATTCCGATTCGTTGCTTCGACCCAATATAGAAGGAATCGTATCGCTGGGGCATACTACCGACGTTACGGAAGTTACGGTAAACGGCACCCCCTACCCCGTGGCGCAGAGCCATAACGCGGACGGCACGCCTGCGGACGGCAAATACGACGTGTTGCAGATCACCATAGAAGGCACCGATCCGAAGGCGATTTATAACTTCGGGTTTACGGTTGCGCCCGCTCATTATTACACGGCGGACGCCGATCATCCGAACGGCAGGGAAATCGATATTGCCAATAATAAATTCGGCGTGGAATACGCCACGGCTTCTTTCCAGAGCAACGTGATTCAGTCGCAGCAACATCAGGAAGTGCCCGTGGGAGCAGGCGCGTATCAGGCGACGAACGAGAAAAACGACGACAATCCTTCCGGTTCCGAATTCTGGAAGAGCAACGTGGTTTACTTCAAAAAGAACGAGAATTTTATGTTCGACGTGAAAACGGCGAAGATTCAGTTTCAGGTAGTCAGCCCTTCCAACGCGCTGGATACGCTGCAAAGCGGCGCGGTGGATTACGTTACGCCGCAGTTCACAAAGGCGAACGTAGAACGGCTTGTGAATATGAAGAGCAGCGGATTCGAAAAACTCGAATCGTGGCAACTCGGCTACGGCTATATCGGCATCAACGCGGGCAAAGTGCCCAACCTGAATATCCGCCGTGCGATTATGAGCGCCATGGAACCGAGCCTTGCCACGCAGTATTATTCTACGGGTACGTGCGAAGTTATCGATTGGCCGATGTCTAAAATGAGTTGGGCATATCCCTTGGAATCGAACGGTTCTTCCAAACAGAACGGACACGAATATACGCAATGGACGGGCGTGGAACAAGCCAAAGCGAAAATACAGAAATATATGTCTTTGGCGGGCGTAACGTCGGGTGATTCGCAACTGAAAATCAGATTCACCATTGCGGGCGCGTCGATTACGGAACACCCCACCTACAGCGTATTCAAACAGGCGAAGGAACTTTTAAACGATCTTGGCTGGGACGTGGAAGTAAAGGCGGATTCGCAGGCGCTTACCAAACTCTCCACGGGCTCGCTGGAAGTGTGGGCGGCGGCCTGGGGTTCTACGGTAGACCCCGATATGTATCAGGTTTATCATAAGAACTCAACGGCTACTTCCGTATATGCCTGGGGATATCGCGAAATCAAAGCGAACACCACAAAGTATGAGAAAGAATACGAAATTATCAACAAAATGAGCAAAGTGATAGATCAGGCGCGCGAAATCAACGATCAGAACGAAAGAAAGTCGTTGTACGAAACGGCGATGGGCTACGTTCTTGATCTGGCGGTGGAAATGCCCGTATATCAGAGAAAGAATCTTTACGCATACAACAGCAAGCGCGTGAAGGGATTCAAGACGGAAGTGAACGCGTTCTCTTCGCCGCTGGAAAAGGTGTGGGAACTGGAATTGATTCAATAATTCCGCAGTCTTTCCGCCGCAAGGCTTTGCGGCGGAAAGACGCATTCTGTAAATGCGGAAGATAAAATGCAAAGAAAAATCGATCGGCAGTAGGTGTAAAAATGTTTAAATACATTTTGAAAAGAGTGGGCATATCCATTCTCATATTATTGGGAGTGTCGTTTGTCCTTTATACGTTGCTCCGTTGCATGCCTACGGATTTTGTGGAGGCGAAGATCATCGCGCTCAACACGTCCGGCGCAACGGTCACGGAAGAATTCAAACAGCAGATGTATAAAACGTACGGGTTAGACGGTACGATTGTGCAAGGTTACTTTAACTGGTTGGGCAATTTCTGTCACCTGGATTTCGGCAAGAGTTTCATCAATCAGCGCGAAGTGCTTTCGGAAGTGTTCGATCCGGGCAGACTGGGCACCTCGTTTATCGTTGCGGCGGTTGCCACGGTTTTTGAGTTTCTTATTGCCATTCCCCTGGGAATAACGGCGGCGACGCATCAGTATTCGATACGCGATTACCTGGTTACCGTGCTGGTGCTTATAGGTATTTCGCTTCCCTCGTTCTTTTTCGGGCAACTGTTAAAGGATATATTCGCCAACAAACTGCAATGGTTTCCCGTTGGGCAGATGAAAACCGCGGGCGTCACCATGACGGGGTTTGAAAAATTCGGCGATTATTTATGGCATATGTTTCTTCCCGTGCTCACGGTAACGATTTTAAGCATAGGTTCGCGAATGAGAATGACGCGTACGAATATGCTGGAAGTTCTGAATGCCGATTATATCCGTACGGCGCGGGCAAAAGGTCTTAGCGAAAGATCGGTAATTTACAAGCACGCGTTCAGAAATACGCTGATTCCGCTGGTTACCAGTCTTGCGGGGCTTATCCCGTCGCTGTTTTCGGGCGCAATGATTACCGAATCGGTATTCGATCTGGAAGGAATAGGAAAGTACGCGCTGAACGCCATGACGCAGGGGGATATTCCCGTGATTATGACGTACAATATGTTTCTGGCTGCGCTTTCGGTGCTTGGCATGTTGCTTTCCGATCTGATGTACGGCGTAGTGGATCCGCGCGTTAAACTGGCGTGAGAGAAGGAGAACGGAAATGAAAGATAACGAAAGAGAAGAACAATTGCATACCGTTCTTGCCGATACCGCGGGCGAGGGCGCGAATGCGGAAATCGCACGGGAAATAAAGGAAGAAATGCCCGAAACCGCAACGGACGCCATCGCCGTCAGTCAGGCGGCGGAAGAAGAAAAGCCGCTGGATAAAAACGTAAAACTCATGTCGCCCACGCGCATGGTACTCAGGCGTTTTTTCCGCTCCAAATTATCGATAGCGGGTATTATCATGCTTTCGGTGCTGTTTCTGTTCTGCTGGCTGGGGCCGGTAGTGTATCACCGCTGGGGCGAAACGGAAACCGACCGTTCGGGCGCGAACGATTATTGGGCGAAAGAAGTGGTAACGGAAGCGGGCGCGGGGGAAGAGGGCGATAAATTCGTTCAGGTGATCGTTACCGAGCAGGGCATCAACGCTTTGGCGAAACCTTCGGCTACGCACCTTCTGGGTACGGACGAACAGGGCATGGACATCTTCGTGCGTCTGATGTACGGCGGCAGACTTTCGTTGACGATAAGTTTTCTCGCGGTATTTTTAACGTCGGCGCTGGGGATTATCTTAGGCGGTCTGGCAGGGTACTACGGCGGCGTAGTGGATAACGTCATCATGCGAATCTGCGACGTGCTGATCTGTCTGCCGACTCTGCCGTTGATGCTGATTATAGGCACGGTGCTCGATTCAAACGGCGTGCCGCAGGAATATTACATTTACCTTTTAATGGGGCTGTTGTCGTTGTTTTCGTGGCCGGGTATGGCGCGGCTGGTGCGCGGACAGATTCTGTTCCTGCGCGAACAGGAGTACATGGTGGCGGCGGAAGCCATGGGCTATTCGGCAACGAGAAAAATTTTCAAACACCTTATTCCCAATATTCTGCCGCAGATTTTAGTATCGATGACGCTTTCGCTCGGCAGTATGATACTTTACGAATCCACGCTTTCTTATCTGAATCTGGGCGTTCGGATTCCTTACGCTTCGTGGGGTACGATGATCGAAATCATATCGAAACGCAGCGATATTTTGCAGAATAATTTTAACGTATGGGTGCCTTCGGGTATCTGCATTATCATTGCGGTGCTCGGCTTTAACTTTATCGGCGACGGATTGCGCGACGCGCTCGATCCCAAACAGAGGAGATAACCATGGGGCTTTCGGATTTATTCAAGAAAAAAACAGAAGAAACCAACGCCGATTCTGCCGCCGAAGAAAAGAAATCTTCTTCGCATTATCTTACCGGCAAGGAAGTCCGCGAAATTGCAAAATCCAATCAGAAAGAAATGCGCCGGCTGGAAAAGGAAAAGAACCGCAAACTTCCTCCTTCGGCGTACACCTCGCAGATGAAAAATCCCGAAAACATTCTGGAAGTGGAAAATCTGCATTCGTATTTCTTTACCGATCAGGGCGTGGTGAAGGCGGTAAACGGCGTAAGTTTCGATATTCCGCTGAATTCTACGGTGGGCGTCGTGGGAGAATCCGGTTGCGGTAAATCGGTTACTTCCATGTCGATCATGCGCTTATTGCAAGGTCCTTCCGGCCAGATTGTGGAAGGTTCGATTCGCTTTAAAACCGTGGATTATATGCGGGATAAAAACGGTAAATTTATCCCCGAGTACGAAACGGACGAAAACGGCGACGTAATCTACGAAGAGGTAAAGGATAAAGCGGGCAGAACAAAAAAAGATAAAAACGGCGAGCCTTTACGCCGCCCGAAACAGGCGAAGGACGAAAACGGACTCGGTTTATTTAAAAAAGAAGAAGTGGTGTACGATATCGCCAAAATGCCGATAAGCGAAATGTACCGTTTGCGCGGCAGACAGATGGCGATGGTGTTTCAGGAACCGATGACTTCGCTGAACCCTGTGTTTACCATCGGCAATCAGTTAGACGAGGTAACGCTTCTGCACGTACCCGGCGCGACGAAAGAATTTGCCAAAGAGCGATCTATTCAAATGCTGAATATGGTGGGAATAGCCATGGCGGAGCGGGTATACGCTTCGTACCCGCACGAATTGTCGGGCGGTATGCGCCAACGTATTATGATCGCCATGGCGCTGGCGGGCGAGCCGCGGCTGATTATCGCGGACGAGCCGACTACCGCGCTGGACGTTACCATTCAGGCGCAGATTCTGGAATTGTTCAACGATTTGAAAAAGCGTATCAACGGATCGATTTTGTTGATTACGCACGATTTGGGCGTGATTGCCGAAATGGCGGATTATGTGGTGGTAATGTATGCCGGGCGTATTATCGAAAAGGGAACGGCTTCGGAGATTTTCCACAATCCCTGCCATCCTTACACGCAGGGCTTGCAAAAATCGAAACCTACGATGAAATCTTCCGACGATCGGCTGTTCAATATTCCGGGAAACGTGCCAAACCCCGTGGATATGCCCGATTATTGTTACTTTAAAGAACGGTGCGGCAAGTGCGTGAAACAATGTTCCGGAAAGTACCCGGAAATGGTGCAACTCAGTCCCACGCATTTCGTTGCGTGCCATTTATACCAGCCGAGGAACGAGTGATTATGAGCAAAGAAGAGAAAAACATAAAAACCGCAATTCCGCAGGACGAGCCGGAAAACGCCGCAAAAACGGAAATAACGGAACAAGCGGGCGCGCAAACGGGCGCTGCGGAAAACGCCGCGGAAAACGCCGCCCAAAAGATTGAGGCCGCCGGCGATTTTTCCTCGTACGACGATCAGGCGGAATTTTCCAAAGAACAGGAAGAGCGGGAAAAGAAGATTAAAGAGGACGAGTCGTTGCCGCCCGATCCGAATGCGATTCTGGAAGTACGGCATTTAAAAAAATACTTTGTACTGAAAAAGACGTTGCTCGGAAAGCCGCTTTCGCAGTTGAAAGCGGTGGACGACGTATCTTTCAAAATATATCCCGGCGAAACGCTGGGCATCGTAGGAGAATCGGGTTGCGGAAAATCCACCATGGGGCGCGCTATTTTAAAATTGCATCAACCCACGGCGGGGCAGATTTTCTTTAAAGGCGAAAATATCGCGGATTATAATCAGAAGCAGATGCGTCCGCTCCGTACGCAGATGCAAATCGTATTTCAGGATCCTTATTCTTCGCTTCCGCCCCGAAGCACGGTAGGCGATATATTATCCGAGCCGGTTAAGGTGCATAATCTCGTACCCAAAGAACAGATTAAAGAGTACGTTTTGGAACTGATGGAAAAATGCGGACTGCGGGATTATTATTACGAACGGTATCCGCACGAATTTTCGGGCGGACAGCGTCAGCGTATCTGCATTGCGCGTGCGTTGTCGGTTAATCCCGCTCTGGTGATTTGCGACGAACCCGTATCCGCGCTGGACGTTTCCATTCAGGCGCAGATTATCAATCTGTTGAAAAACTTGCAGGAAGAACGAAAACTTACGTATCTTTTCATTTCCCACGATTTATCCGTAGTAAAATTCATTTCCGATAAAATCGGGGTTATGTATTTAGGTTCGTTGGTGGAATTCGGCACGAAAGACGAGATTTTCAATCATCCGATGCATCCGTATACGCACGCTTTGTTTTCTGCCGTGCCCAACCCTAATCCGGACGAAAAAACCGAGCGGGTGGTTTTGAAAGGGGATATTCCTTCGCCCGCCAATCCGCCGTTGGGATGTAAGTTCCATACGCGCTGCCCCAAGGCAATGGAAATCTGCAAACATATCGCGCCCGTTTACAAAGAATACGAAGAGGGCCATTTCGTGGCGTGCCATTGCTATCCGCAGGAGTAAGGCGATGTCGGGCAAAAAGAAGAAAAACGCAAAAAAGAAAAAAGAAAAAATAATATATTACGACGATAATTCCACCGTGGCGGATATGAGCAACGTACGGGGCGGATTTCGCGGCGGACAAAAACCGCGCGGAAGCGACGCGGCGCAGAACGAAAGAAAAAATCAACGCGAAGAGACGCAGAAAAAATCCACGGCGAAAGAAAAATGGCAGACGTACGTGAACGCGGTGAAACTGATGTTTCCGTGGATGTGCGTTGCAATCATTATTATATGCGTTTTGTATTTCGTTCTTGTGGGATTCGGCCGTTGCGCGGCGTAACCGTTTCAGTCTGCGGCGCCGTCGCTTGTCGGCATATTGTCGGCATACGAATATAAAAAATTTCGGCAGGGAAATTTTTCCGCCGAATTTTTTATAGGCAAGTATGTTTTAACGGTTGAAACAACGGTTGCGCGCAAACGATTTTTATTTTTCAGAATAACGAAGGAACAAGCAGAGCAAGCGGCAGACCGATTATAAACGAAACGGCGTTGGCAACCGCCGCGTAAACGACGAGTTTTTTCGCGCTCATAGTATCCCGCTTTCCGTCTGTCAGGCGCTTGGCGACGTTTTGGGGCGTAGCGCTCGTTCCGTCTGCCGAATCGTTTGTTTCTGCTGCTTGCGCGTTCATATCGCCCGAGCGTTTTTTGCCGAACAGAAAGACGTACGCCGCGGCTTCGGCGGCGAATACCAGAAGTTCGGCAAGCAAATAAGGCGCAATAATTTCCGCCGCGCCCGAAAAATACGCCACGGCGTTTAAAGCGCCGTTCAACAGCAACTGCGTGCAGAGGTTTACGCCGAGCAGAATACGAAAAGAGCGTTTCTTTTTAAAACCGAACAAGAGGGCTATCGCAATTTCCACAGCCACCGTTACGAGCACGCGGAACAACAGTGAAAAAAATTCGCCCGTATGATCGTATGTTTTTTCAACGGGAATCGCCTCGCCCGAAGCCGTCGCGACGAGCACGGACGGCGAAACGTCTACTGAAAAATAACTGTGAAAGGCGTATCTTTCGCATTTTTCGCCGCATACGAACGCGCCGCTTTCGGGGTAATACAACAAAATTTTAAAGTTTTGGGGCGGAAAATACGTCCAGTTCAGCGTTTTTGTTTCGTCTACGCGCCACAGACATTGTAAAAAATAATAGCCGTCCGTATCTTCGTAATCTACAAACGCGCGCCAGATCTCTTCGGGGACGCCGTTCGGTATGTATTTGTTTTCTTCCGTGCCGTCCCATGCGCAGGCCGGACCGGTAGACGGTTCAAGCGAAAGCAGAGTGCCGTAGCAAAGCGCGTCGCTCATATTTTCGAACGTTATGCGTACCGAGGGTTTAGGTCCGGTATCCGCGCTTGCCGTCGCGCTTTTTTCCGCAGAAAAAAACGGCAGAGTAAAAAGAAAGGAAAAAGCAAAGAACAATGCCGCCGTAAGGCAAGTAAATGAAACTTTTTTACGCGGCGCCCGGCACGCGTTTTTACGCTTTGAACGTTTCGGAAAAATATGGCGCATGATTCTTTCTCCCTCAAACGAATTATAGCAAATTAATTATAGCAAACCGCGGGGGGATTTGTCAAGAGGAGACGGCGGTTTTATCGGGATACGGAATAAGAAGCGCTTGCAAAAGCGATGCCGAAAAAGGGGAAAAAGGTAAAAAAGAGGCGCGTTTCGTGCGGGGAATTTGAAAGTTAGGGAAAAATGTGAGAAATATGCCGAAAAACGCTTTGATTTTCCGAATAAATATTGTAAAATATATAAGTGAGAGAATAGCGTGCGATTTTCCGCCTCTTTATCCGGCGGAGAAAAAGCGCAGAAGTTTTTCAGGTCGTTTACCGGGGAAAACACCGCGCGGCAAAGCGCAAAGGTATCGCGCAGGCGTACCGCGTAATGCGCAAGCGCTCCTTTCAGACAACAAAAAACAAAGCGGAGTTTGTAACGATGGGACTTTTCGGTTTTTTAATGAACAGCGACAGCAGACGGAGTTTGAAAAAACTCGATAAGATTGCCGACAAAGTGGAGGCGCTGGAAGAAAAATACGCCGCCATGGACGACGAGACTTTAAAGGCGCAGACAGGCATACTGAAAGGCAGGCTTGCCGCGGGCGAAACCACCGACGACATTCTGCCCGACGCGTTTGCGGCGCTTCGCGAAGCGGCGTGGCGCGTTCTGAATATGAAGCATTTCCGCGTGCAGATTATCGGCGGTATCTGCCTGCACCAGGGGCGTATCGCGGAAATGCGCACGGGCGAAGGCAAAACGCTGGTGGCTACTCTGCCCGCCTATTTAAACGCGTTGACGGGCAAGAGCGTGCACGTAGTTACCGTAAACGATTACCTTGCCAAGCGCGACGCGGAATGGATGGGCAAAGTGCATAAGTTTATGGGGCTTACCGTAGGCGTTATCGTACCCGGCATGGACGACGATCAGAAACGCGAGGCGTACCGCTGCGATATCGTATACGGCACCAACAACGAATTCGGCTTCGATTACCTGCGCGACAATTTAAAAACCGATTTATCCAAAATGGTACAGCGCGATTTGTCGTTTGCTATCGTAGACGAGGTGGACTCCATTTTAATCGACGAGGCGAGAACGCCGCTGATTATTTCGGGCAAAGGCGAAAAATCATCCGATTTGTACGTGCAGGTGGATAAATTCGTGCGCACGCTTTCGGGCGGGTTCGACGACGAACTGAAAGAAGAAGAGGACGAAGCGTACCGCCTGGCGAAAGAAAACGCAAAAGAAAATAAAGCGAAAAAGAAAAACAAAAAGGCGGCGCAGGCGGAAATTTCCGATGCCGACGACGATGAAAGCGTAGATTATACCAAAATGACGCTGGAAGAGCAGGCGAATTACGAAGCGGAAATGGAAGAAAAGCGCAGAATTGCGGCGCAGAACGCGCCCGAGGGGAAGAAGGCGCTCGCCCAAAGCCGCGATTGGGATTATATCGTTAACCGCAAAGATAAAACGGTGGAACTCACCGATTCGGGCGCGCAGAAAGCGGAGCGGTTCTTCCGTATCGACAACATCGCGGAAATCGCGCACGCCGATTTGAACCACCATATTCAGCAGGCGTTAAAAGCGCATAAACTGTTCAAGCGCGACGAAGATTATATCGTAAACGACGGCGAAGTGATTATCGTGGACGAGTTTACGGGCAGACTTATGATCGGCAGAAGATATTCCGACGGATTGCATCAGGCAATCGAGGCGAAAGAGGGCGTGGAAGTGCGCAGCGAAAACAAGACGTACGCCACCATCACGTTCCAGAATTATTTCCGTCTGTATTCCAAACTTTCGGGTATGACGGGTACGGCGAAAACGGAAGAGGCGGAATTCCGCACCATTTATTCGTTGGACGTTATAGAAATTCCTACGAACAAACCCGTGAAACGCATCGATCTGCCCGATATGGTGTATTCCACGCTGAACGGAAAAAAACGCGCAATCGTGCAGGAGATTATCGAGCGGAATAAAAGCGGTCAGCCTGTGCTTGTGGGTACGGCTTCGGTGGATAAATCGGAAGAGATCGCGCGGCTTTTGAAGAAAAACGGCATTAAACACAACATTTTAAACGCGAAAAACCACGAACGCGAAGCGGAAATCGTGGCGCAGGCGGGCAGATACGGCGCGGTGACCATCGCCACAAACATGGCGGGGCGCGGCACGGATATTCTTCTGGGCGGCAATCCCGAATACCTTGCCAAAAAGCGTCTGCGCGAAGAGGGCGCGGATCACGATACGATAGAACTTGCCGTAAGTACGTACATTACCGACGTAGACGATAAGATTTTAGCCGTACGCGAACGTTATAAAAAATTATACGAATATTTCAAGGCGGAAACGGATAAAGAAAAGGAGCAGGTAATCGCCGCGGGCGGACTTTGCATCATCGGTACGGAACGTCACGAATCGCGCCGTATCGATAATCAGTTGCGCGGGCGCGCGGGGCGGCAGGGCGATATCGGTATGTCGGTATTTTTCCTTTCGCTGGAAGACGATCTTGTAAAACGCTTCGGCGGAGAGAGAATGAAGTCGCTGTATAACTTCTTTAAAATCGACGAAGATACGTGTCTGCAATCGAAGATGCTCTCGCGCGGAATCGCCAACGCGCAGAAGGCGATTGAAGGGCGTAATTTCGGCATACGTAAAAACGTGTTGCAGTACGACGACGTAATGAACAAACAGCGCGAAGTAATGTATGCGGAACGTATGAAAGTGCTCAAAGGCGAAAACGTGCACGATCAGGTGTTGAAATATATTCCCGACTACGTGGAAGAAGTGGTGCGTTCGGCGGTGAATGCCGACGATATGCCGGAACTCTGGAACGAGACGGAACTCAACGCCGCGCTGGAAGCCAAACTGTTGCCCGAGGGAACGAATTACGTCACCCGCGAAAAATTGGAAAAATGGGATTACCCGCTTGCCATTGAAAAAATTACGGCGAAAACCGTTAAGGAATACGAAAAGAAAATCGAGGACATTTCTAAAATGGGCGTGGATTTTTCCGACGTGGAACGCCGCGTGCTGCTCATGACCGTCGACCGCAACTGGATCGATCATATCGACGCAATGGATCAACTCCGCAAAGGTATCGGCTTGCGCGCTTACGGGCAGGTGGACCCGATTATTTCTTATAAAAAAGAGGGCTTCGATATGTTCGACGAAATGGTGGAGCGTATACAGCGCGGCACGATTTCGGTGCTTTTGAAAGTGCGTATCGAAATCCGCGCGAACGGCGCACCCGTGCGCCCCGCGCAAAACGCCGCGCAGAGTAATAACGCCGCGCCGCAAAACGGCGAGAGAAGGGTGTTTAAACGGCAGATGCCGGAACCCATTCAGAACATGTCCTCGTATAAAGAGGCGCAGCAAAAAGCGCAGGCGGCGGCAGGCCCTTCCGCGGGAAATAAAGATAATAAATAAACGTTTCCGTTGAAGTCGTTTCCTTTCGCCGTAAGACGAAAGGAAACGTTTTGAAAAGAATAGCAAATATAAAGCGTTTAAGGGATAACAACGGAAAGAGAAAACGATAAAATATGTTTAAAGCAGACGATTACAGATTAAAAATACAGGCTATGCGCGGCGTGCTCGCGGAAGCGGGGTACGCGCTTGATTTGGAGAATCAGAAGACCAGACTGGAAGGGTTGAAAGCGGAACAGGAAAAACCGGAAGTGTGGCAGGATCTGGAACGCTCTACGAAAATCGGGCGGGAGATTTCGCATATTCAGAATAAAATTACGGCGTACGAAAAAAGCGAAACCGCCCTTTCCGACGCGGAAGAAGTGATAGATCTCATAGAAGAAACAGGCGATGAAAGTCTGATTTCCGAACTCGATTCTATGCTTTCCGCGGCGGATAAAGATATAGAAGATATGCGTATCCGCGCGATACTCAAAGGACCGTACGATTCGCACAACGCGCTTTTATCGTTGCATGCGGGCGCGGGCGGCACGGAGGCGTGCGACTGGTGCTCGATGCTGTATCGTATGTACAACCGCTACTGCGAGAAAATGGGGTTCAAGGTGTACGAACTCGATAGGGAAGCGGGCGACGAAGCGGGCATTAAAAGCGTGGATTTCCGCGTGGAAGGCGAAAACGCTTACGGCTATTTAAAAGCGGAAATGGGCGTGCACCGTCTGGTGCGTATTTCTCCGTTCGACGCAAACAAACGGCGGCACACTTCGTTCTGTTCGCTGGAAGTGATGCCCGAAGTGGAAGATGATAACGAAGTGGAAATCAAGGACGACGATATCCGCATCGATATTTACCATTCGGGCGGCGCAGGCGGGCAGAACGTAAACAAAGTGGCTTCCGCCGTACGGATCACGCACTTTCCCACGGGAATCGTGGTGCAGTGCCAGAACGAGCGCTCGCAACTGCAAAACAAGGAAATGTGTTTTAACATGCTCCGTTCCAAACTCCTCGAAAAAAAGATAGAGGCGCGGCAGGCGGAGGCGGACGCGATGAAGGGCGACGTGAAAAAGATAGAATGGGGCTCGCAGATCCGTTCTTATGTGTTCTGCCCGTACACCATGGCGAAAGATCACCGCACAGGGTATGAAAAAGGAGATATTCAGGCGGTGATGGACGGCGATATTCAGGGCTTTATCATCGATTACCTGAAAAAGATATAAAAAATGTCGAAGGAATTGGCGCATTCGGCGCAGAAAAAACAACCCGTGATTCTGGGCATAGAATCCTCGTGCGACGAAACGGCGGCGGCGGTGATTTTCGGCAGGAAAATTCTATCCGACGTAATCTCCTCGTCCGCTTCGGTGCAGGCGTTATACGGCGGCGTGGTGCCGGAAATCGCTTCGCGCGCGCACCTCGACGCGATAGATAAAGTGGTGGCGGCGGCGATAAGCGACGCGGGAATTTCCGCCGATAAAATCGACGCGGTGGCGGTAACGTACGGCGCGGGGCTTTTAGGCGCGCTGTTGGTAGGCGTGTCGTTCGCCAAGGCGTTTGCCTATGCTTTACAAAAGCCGCTGATCGGCGTAAATCATATCCGCGGTCATCTGGCGGCGGCGTATCTTGCCGACGAAACGTTAACGCCGCCGTTTATTACGCTTTTGGCAAGCGGCGGGCATACCGCGATTTTATACGCGCAGAGCGAAACGGAGTTTACCTATCTCGGCGGCACGAAAGACGACGCGGCGGGCGAAGCGTTCGATAAGGTGGCGCGCGTTTTAGGCTTGCCCTATCCCGGCGGACCGAATATACAAAAATGCGCGGCGGAAGGCAGAGCGAACATACCTTTGCCGCAGATGTTCAAAGGGGGCGGCGGATACGATTTTTCGTACAGCGGTTTGAAAACCGCCGTAATCAATTACTGCCATACGAAGCAACAAAAGGGCGAAACGTTTGCGAAAGCGGACGTCGCGGCGTCGTTTCAGAAAGCGGCGGTGGACGTGCTGGTGAAAAAGACGGTGGCGGCGGCAAAAGAAAAGCGCGTAAATACCGTGACGGCGGGCGGCGGCGTGGTCGCCAACGATTATCTGCGCCAGACGCTTGCCGCCGAATGCGCAAAAAACGGCTTGCGTCTTGTGTTGCCCGAAAAGCGTTATTGTACGGATAACGCCGCGATGATCGCTTCCGAAGGGTTGATCTGTTATCGGCACGGCATATTCGCCGATCTTACGCTGAACGCGAAAGCGTCGATTCCTCTTTCGTTTGTGGCGAAAGAGGAAATCGGATAAAACGCCGCGGAAATTTCATCGCAATTTATTATATACTACGGTTTATAAGCATAAAAGGCGTAACGCTTCGAACAAATAAAAGGAAAACGTATGCTTGACGTATTTTTTGACGCGCTTTTCGACACGCTGAAACTGTTACCGTTCCTGGTACTGATTTACGTAATTATCGAACTGCTCGAACATAAAACTAATTTAAATAAAGAGCATTCCCGCCTGAAAGGGGCGTTGGGGCCGCTGATCGGCAGCGCCACGGGATTGATTCCGCAATGCGGTTTTTCCGTGATGGCGGCGAAATTATACGAACAGAAATTTATCTCGGTAGGCACGCTGTTGGCGATATTTTTGTCGACGAGCGACGAGGCGTTTGTTATTTTGCTTTCCGAGGGGGCGGCGGGGCATTTAATGCCGTTGATAATCGCAAAAATGGCGATCGGCGTTTCAGCGGGATACGTTGCGGACGGCTTGGCGTTTCTGTTTAAGAAGAAGTTTTCGCAACCGTTGCTTGCCGAAGGGGCGGAAAGAGAAGCGATGCGCGTTAATCCGAACGCCGGCGCGGGGGATTCGCACGAGTATTTCTTTACGAAGGGCGAAAACGAAGAATGTACTTCGTGCGGCAGAGAACACGACGAGGGAAAGCCGTGGCTGACCTATTTCGTGCGCCCGTTGTTGCATGCGTTGCAGGTGGCGGCGTTTATCTTTATCGTGAATTTTGTGCTCGGCGCAATCGTACACGCGGTGACGGAAGAAAAATTCATCGGCTTTATGCAACGCGGCAAGGCGGCGCAGCCGTTTATCGCCGCTCTTATAGGGTTGATACCCAACTGCGCTTCCAGCGTGGTGATTACGCAATGCTTTTTAAAAGGCGGGCTGTATTTCGGTTCGTGCGTGGCAGGGCTTTGCGCTAACGCCGGGCTGGGGTTTGTGGTGCTTTTGAAAAACGGCAAAGAATGGAAAAGAAATCTGATTTTAATCGCCGTCTGCTACGTAGTTTCGGTGGCGGCAGGCAGTTTAATAAACGTTTTTTTGGCATAGCGGATATCATTTGTAAGCGCAGCGCGCCTGACTGCCTGCGTTTAAAACGGCGAGTCGGCGTTTATAAATAAACGTAGCCTTATTTTAAAGAATACGTCCGAACGGGAAAAAATCCGAATGAAAAGGAGAAATTAGCGGATTATGGAAGAGATGAAAATACTCGGCAGAGAAAACGGAAATTTAAAAATCGCGCTTTCGGGGGAGGTGGATTCCGGCAATGCGGACGCGTTTTACGAAGGCGTTCTGGCGGCGTATGCGGCGGGGGCGGCGAATATCGTGTTCGATTGCGCCGAACTCGATTTTATCGACAGTACCACTCTGGGTACTTTCGTTAAAATTTTAAAGCGGGTAAAAACGGACGGCTTTAAAATGTCTCTTATCAATTTAAAGCCGAAAATCAAAAAACTGTTTCTCATCTGCTCGCTGAACAGTATAATGGAGATCGCGTAAAAATGAAAGACGAAATTTCTGAAAGCGCGGAGCGCGATAACGAATTTACGGCGGAACTGCCGCTTTTAAACGATTTTTTTACCACCGTGCGGCTTACGACGGGCGGGATCTGCGCTCTCTGCGGGTTAGACGTGGATTATACGGAAGACGTGAAAGTTTGCGTTACCGAAGGATTGCTTGTGTTGAAGCGCAACGGTTACGCGCGGGCGAAGTTATCGTTTGCGTTTACGGGCGAAGGCGGAAAAATGCGTTGCCGTCTTATCGGTTTGGGCGGACGAACGAAAAACGCCGCGCAAGGCGGGGCGGAGGACGAAATATCGTTTGCTTTGCTCGCCGCTCTGGTGCAAGAGAGTAATGTGGAAAAAGACGGCGCGGCGGTTACGGAAATTTCTTTTTTTGCGTGAGCGCACAGCAAGGTTCTGCGCTTTCGCACGGCGCGGCATGAAAAAATAATTCTTCGGATAAATCGATATGACGGAAATGAATGAAGAGGAATTGTTCCGCGAGTACAGGCGAACAGGCGACGTAAAGTTGCGCAATCAACTTGCCGAACGGTACCTGTACATAGCGGATATACTCGCCAAAAAATTTACGGGGCGGGGCGTGGATTACGACGATTTAAAACAAGTGGCGTCGTTGGCGCTTCTGCGCGGAATCGACCGATTCAATCCCGATCTGAACATGCAGTTTACTACGTTTATCACGCCTACGATAGCGGGGGAGATTAAAAATTATTTCCGGGATAAGGCGCGCATGGTGAAACTGCCGAGGAAACTCAGCGAAATACACGCCAAAGTGCGCGCGTTCTGCGCCGATTACGAAGGCAGGACGGGCAAAAAACCCGCGGTGAAAGAAATTGCCGCCGCGCTTGCGCTATCGGAAGAAGACGTGGTGCGCGCGCTGGAAGTCGGTAATGCGATTTCGCTTGATTCCACCATGGCGAAAAACGACGACGAAAACGATAATTCGCTCTACGCCGTATTACCCGATAGCGATTCCACCTACGAGCGGTTCGAAAACAACGAAGCGTTGAAAAGCGCGATGAAAACGCTGAGCGAAACCGAGCGAAAACTTGTAAATTATCGTTTTTTCGAAAGTCTGTCGCAAAGCGAAACGGCAAAAAAACTCGGCGTTTCGCAGATGTTCGTATCCCGTCTGGAACGTAAGGTGCTTGCAAAATTAAAGGAATTTTTAAAGGAAGCGTAAAAATTGCCGCAGGATACAAAGCGGCGCCGGAATTAAAACGCTTTAATTAAAACAATGATAGAAGAAATCGAAACGTTCGAACAACTGCATACTGCCCTGCGCGAACTTTCTTCTCTTCTTTCTGAGTCGGGCGCATGCGAAGAAGGGGTGTTTAAGAGTAAACTGATCGTAAGCGAACTGGTCAGCAACGTACTGCAACACACGGCGGGCGGAAGCGCGTGCGTTTCGTGCGCGGTACGCGGCGAACGCGCCGTTCTCACGGTGCGTTGCGAACCCGCGTTTTTGCCTCCGCAGCAAGCCTCCTGCGCCGACGTTTATGCCGAAGGCGGAAGGGGACTGTTTCTTGTGAAAAGTTACAGTGAAACGTGCAGCGTTTCGGAAGACGGGGTTATTCGCGTTGAAGTAATCATAAAATAGACGTTTATAATCGATGAGCGATATAAAAAAGGCTGCTCCGCAAGTAAAGCGAGCAACCTTTTTTATTTTAAAGGGATTATTTAAAGTACTTTCGATAAAAATTCTTTCAACCGCTCGTCTTTGGGGTGGGTGAAAAATTCCTTAGGTTCGTTTTCTTCTTTAATTACGCCTTCGTCCATAAACAGCACGCGCGAAGCCACTTCGCGGGCAAAGCCCATTTCGTGCGTCACCACCACCATGGTCATGCCCTCGGCGGCAAGTTCTTTCATTAAAGCGAGCACTTCGCCCACCATTTCGGGGTCCAGCGCGGAAGTGGGTTCGTCAAATAATAGCACGTCCGGATCCATCATCAACGCTCGTACGATGGCGATGCGCTGTTTCTGTCCGCCCGATAAGGTGGAGGGGTAAGAGTCTTTTTTATCTTCCAGACCGATGCGTTTTAAAAGTTCCGTTGCTTTTTGTTCCGCCTCTTCTTTGGTTTTCAGTTTCAGATCTATGGGGGCAAGCGTCATATTGCCCATC
>JAQYLE010000003.1 GCA_028720205.1 Clostridia bacterium | reverse complement strand
GCAATTAAGAAAAACTGTGTTTCCGTCTTTCTTTTCCCTCTCGTAAGGAATCTTCTGAACGAATAGTTTTCTTTTATTAAATCCTCCATTTTTCTTGCTTGTCCGTTCGTAAGTTCCGCAACTTTTTCACTCGCCCAATCGGGAATAAGTTCAAGTTTGACAGCGCCGATCACTTCGCCACGCAAAAATACGCACCCTTCCCCGCCACTAAGAAGTACGCCGTAAATCTTTCGCCCGAGACTATCCGCTTTGCACCCGAATCCGCCCGTTGCGTAAAATAACTGATCGGCGGGCGTTTTGTATTCGTCTTTCAAAATATCCGGTCGAACGGCAAGCACTTTTCCCGTATAGTCGGTTTTGTCCTCATAGCAACTTTTAAAGTCGTAAAGATTCAGGTTTGCCCATTCTTTCCGCGCCTGATTGATGAATACGTCCACAAGCCCCGGGTGCGAATTTACCGAATAATTGTAATTATACCTGTTTTCTTCTCTCGGGATATTAAAACCTGCCGCCCACTTTTTATTATCCGCCGAATACCTGCCGTCCGTTTTGTTTTCCGTTACGGTGTTCGCAAGCACGCGATTCACTCTATCAAACCCGTATTTTTCTATCGCGGCCTTTACACCCTGTTCGTTCAAGCGATTGTCCGCATAGCTTTCCGAAATCTGCTTTTCGATAAACCTCGCGCAATCGCAATTGATACGGTAACTTTCAAGCCATAATTCGGTTTCGCCGCTTGCCTCCGCTTCCGTTCTCGACCACCGATACGTCGGTTCAACTTTGCTCATACGTCTTTTCTCCCGCTTGATTCTGCGCCCAATTTACCGACAAATGAATCAGCGCGGCGCGTTGCTGCTCGGGCGATAATCCGTTCAGAAAATCATAGAGCGTGATTTCATCCTGCTTATCTTTCTTATCCTTGCTTTTTTCGCCGTTGCAGTCGCAGATAATCTCGCGCTTGATCACCACCGTTCTGCCGTCCGCGCTCTCTTCAAACGACAACACGTCGTTTTGCTTAAACCCCACTTTGCATCTGATTTCATACGGCACGGTGATTCTTCCGCGTTTGCCCAAAATCCTATAAGTTTTCATTTCTCTTCCTCCTCGCAGTTTTTATAACACGGACATTCTTCGCAATTCTCGTCGCAGTCCGTTTTGTTCACGGGACAGTTTTCGCAATCGCCGTCGCACACGATTTCGCCCGTATCCGTCAGCCGTTCGATGACAAGCCTGTTTCCGTCCGCGTAAATCTGCAGCACGCAATTCTCGGTGATTCCAACTTCTTCCAATGCTTCCTTCGGTACGCTTATCAGCGTAAATTCGTTTACTTTTTTATTTTGCATGATAATATACACTCCCTGAGTATTTTTTCGTAATTAAAATCTTCGTAACGATTAAAAATCGTCAGTTGTTTCGGGCGATTTCTTTCCCGCTCGTATAAATCGTAATTTCCGATGAGCAGTTCTTTGAATTCCTTGCCCGCCTCGTATCTTTGCGCCATCGAATGCTGCCGCGAAAAGTCAAGAATAGAAAAATCCGAATATAATTCGCGTATCTCTTCGCAATCGTTATACGAAAGCAAAAACTTTCCCTTTACGTTTTCGAGCGTGCGTTTCAGCCGCAAATGATCGTCGTAATTGAACGACACCTCGTACATTCCTTCCGTCGATAAATACGGCGGATCGGCATAGAAAAACGCGCCGTCCCTGTCGTAATGTTTTATGAGCGTTTCAAAGTCCTGATTTTCCACCACAACGTTCGCCATGCGGCTTTCCACCTGCTTTATAAGGTCGAACAACCGACTTATATCAAACGGTTGCGATGCGTAAGACTTGCCCCCGCTCGAATAACTGTAACGCAACAATTTCAGAAACATTGCCGCCCTGCGAACGTCGTAATCTTTGGTTATTCTCGTCCGTATTTCTTTCATTTCTTCCGCTTCAAGCGGCGGCAGAATAAGTTCCGTCAAGAGTTGTTCTTCGCCCAAATATTTATCTTCAAACTTCTCGCTTTCAAAAAACTCGCGCAAGGCGTTAAAGTCCTCACGCGAATTTAAATTGCAGAATCCGAGTTCCCGAATCGTCGCCATCGTCCGTTCTTTCATACAGCGAAATAAATTGACGAGATTCCTGTCAAAATCGTTATACACCTCGAAATTGCACGAATACGGACTTCCGAGTAATACGCTGCCCGAACCTCCGAATACGTCTATAAACCTATCGTACTTTGGCGGAAACACGGCGTACAAAATATGCAGTATAGACGTTTTATTGCCTACCCGCGATACCGGAGTTTTCATTTTTTCTTTCTCCTTATTCGAGTAACAACCACGCCTATAAGCCGATTAACGATATCTTTTCGTCCCCATAGGCGCGATTGATACCGTTAAAATTTTTATTGTTTTTATGCTTGCGTCAATTCAATAGCCGAATCTTTTTTCGCCAACAAATCAAGGTAATATTTGCGACTATCTTCATCCGTCCAGTCGTTATTAAAAAATT
>JAQYLE010000002.1 GCA_028720205.1 Clostridia bacterium | reverse complement strand
GTTCGCAGGGAGTTTATCCACAACCCCCTTTGTTGGTTTACGAAAATTATAATAAACCCGTCCGAAACATATTCATTTTCAACAAAATCGAAATAATTTATATCATAACTAAAAAATAAAGGAGCTGTCTGCAAGTTTTTTATCAACTTGCGACAGACCCTTTCTTTATATCAAACAAACGGCAGGAACGTAAATCCCCGCCGTTAAAGTTATTTAAGCAAAAAAGTAAATCCGAACCATTCGCTTGTTATAAGTATCTGGTTCGGATTATACTGACTTGGTGCGATCGACAGGAATTGAAGCTATAACAACATTCAAAAAGTCCTTTATTTTAGCGGCTTTCAGGCACACAGTCCCCAAAAAGTCTCCAAGAATTTTCGCATTTATAAAACTCTATCTCTAAATTATTATTTTTTCTAAATTTAAAAAAAATTAATTCTGGTCCACATTTCAATCAAGACATTAACCAATCCAACGCATTCAACCTGATGATCCCGCTATAATCCGCTTTCGGATCGTCGTCTAAGGACAATATTGTTTTTGGATAATTATCTTTAATTTTTTGGAGCGGCGCCAATTCCCGAAGCAGAGTCGTGTTCTCTCTGACGCTCGCCGCTACCTGAAAATAAGAAATACCGCTTTCATTCATAGCCACAAAATCAACTTCCGAATCATCCACTTTTCCTACGTAAACGTCATATCCGCGTCGCAATAGTTCCAGATAAACCACGTTTTCCAAAATATGTCCCACGTCGGTAGATCTCGCCCCTAACAAAGTATACCGTAGCCCGATATCTACAACGTAATATTTTTTCAGCGTTTTAAGGTATTGTTTCCCTTTTACGTTATATCTGCCGGCCTTATACAACACAAAACTTTCCGTCAGCGCCGTTATATATTTTTCAACCGTTTTTACGTCGATTTTTCTTCCGTCAGACGTCATGGCGTCGGCAATCTTTTTGGTCGATACCGGATTTCCGACATTATAAAACAAAAAACACGTCACGCTGTCTAACATCATCAAATCAGCGATTTTTTTACGCGCGGCAATATCTTTGACTACTACCGTATTATAAATCCCTTCCAAATATAATTTTAATTCCTTCGGATGATTTCTCAATTCCAGCGCATAAGGGAAAGAACTGTTTTCAATATAATCCCGATATTTCCTGCCTAAATCCGCGGTATCTCCGGTACTCTCAACATATTCCTTAAAAGATAACGGCAACATAGAAATTTCCACATATCTTCCCGATAAAACGGTTGCTATCTCGCTTGATAACATATTCGCGTTCGAACCCGTTATATAAATATCCACTCCTTTTTTTATATACATACTATCAACGACGCGAGCAAAATCTTTTACGTGCTGAATTTCATCAAGAAAAATATAATTTTTTTCATTATATATAATCTTATTCTTCAAATATTCATAAAGTTTTTCCTCGTCGCGTAACTCGTAAAAATCGTAATCCTCAAAATTAATTGAAATTATCTGACTTTCCTTTACCCCTTGTTTTTTTAAATACTCCTGATACAATTCCATTAAAGTGGATTTCCCGCAACGGCGCACTCCGGTTATTACTTTAATAAGCTTTTTATCCCGAAATGCAATCAAATGATTTAAATATTCTTTTCTTTGAATTAACATAGTTTTTTCCTCTATTTATTCCTATTATATCCAAAAAAAACAAATAAGTCAATAGTTTTTGGAATAAAATCAAAAAAAGTATTAAATAGAAGAGTTTGCTTCTGTTGTTTTTTCTCACAGCTACATCGACCTGTAGCTTGAATTAACTATATTTTTCTCCGCGAAAAGTTTAGTTATATATTTTATACACGCGTTGGTTCTTTTTTTGAATGGTGTTTTTGCTTATACCATTCATACGTGACTTTTATTGTTTTTTTTCTTATTTGTTTTCGGCTTTATGCCAATATATATCACTTTTGCGCTTTCTTCCATGCCGGAAGGAACGTCTTTCTTTTCAAATTCGTTGGCAAGAGTATTGGTAACTTCCACCGTTAAAATGTTTTCTTCCTGCACCAGATCGGTTGCATCGAACACATAAGGCGGAAAAATTTTCACGCCCATGCTTTTCCCGTTGATGAACGCTTCCGCCACGTTAAATACGCGCCCTGCATCCACAAATATTTTTTCGGCTTCAAATTCCTTTTTAAAGCGGAAGCAATACCTGCCCGTTCCCGAAAAATCTTTTTCGCCCTTTTCGTTCCAAAGACCGGGAGATAAAAATTCCTTGTCGTTTACAAGAAGTTTTTCAAACCGCGCGCGGTCTGTAAACGCATTCGCGTAATCATCGATCGGTTTTTCACTCTTTCCTTCCGTAACCGAAAACAACTTGCTTTCCCACGGCGAAAAACGCACGGGAATCTGCGTTTTCCCGTCGATATATTCAACGGGAACGACGGAAGAAGATTGATTGAAACAATCTATCATACGCACCGTTTTTATCCCTTGTAATATGAAGCGGTTTTCTTTTACCGTCCCCTCTTCGTTCACCCAAAAATACAACTCGCCTTTCGTTGTTCTGCGCACCGTATACGTAAGACGTGCGTCGGGATATTTCAACTGCGTTACCGGAACGATGCGTTTTTTAATTTCTTCGCACAAAAGTTCGCCGTTAAAACGGTACGTGTAACTTTTCTTCAGTGCTTTTTCGGATAATATGCTAACGTTATCCGCCGCAAGAAACGCACGCATCGTTTTTTCGAATTCCTCGCGTTCGCAGGGATAAAGCGGCGCAAAGTTTTCGTCGCCCAGAATAAGAATCGGCTTTTTTAAGACAAGAAGTTTTTTTAAAAACGCCGTGCTTATCCGTTCTACAAACGGCAAAACGAGAAGATCCCTTTCCGTACCGCCGACAAAAAGACCATCCTCCCTAAGCAGCGATGCTTCGTCGACAAAATCAAAATCAAGTTGTCCTTCCAAAAGAGCAAACGCCGCGTCCTGTAATTTATTATCGAATTCTATGCACGGTAAAAAATCGTCCGGCTCGTACTTTGCCATTGCCGTATCGCGCGGATAATAAACCAAAATCTGCGCGTACGGCTTACCCGTCTGCAAAGCGGCGCACACGTTTTGAATATAGCGCGCAAATTCGCCGTAATATTTCCAATACGGATTCTGAATAAACTGCGAAGGCGCCGCTTCCCATTTGCGAAAGTCTTCTATCGAATAATAAAACGCGTGCGGCACAAGAAAATTTACGCCGCGTACGAACTGTCTGTCCGCGATGCTTCTCATCTGCGTAAAATCCAACTCCCAGCCTGAACAAGCGAAACTTTCGCTTGCCACCGCGTTTACGCCCGATGTATGCGCCGCGGAAGAAACGACCTTTTCCGTGATTTTATCGAAATTTTTATCGATTCTGTCTAATCCGGCAAAATCAAGACAACTTAACGCCCTGAAAAAATCCCCTTGCGTACCGATTTGAAAATGAAAATAATCCTCCATATGCAGGTGTCCGATCAGTTTCACGCCGCGATCGTTGCAATATTTTTTTATCGGCAATAAAAAACGTTCGCGGTACAGTTCTCCCGCCGTATCGAAAAAGTCTTTACGTATCGCGGCGGAAGTTTCGTCAAGGTTTCTGAATACATGGCACAGGCAAGGCAGAATATCGTAGCCGCGCCGCGAATAAAACTCCTCGGCGAAATCGTCCGTCCATACCACGGTGTCGTCGTCGTTGGTGCGCGCGGTATAATGTATATTGTTATAAAACCCCGGCTCGTCGGTGAAAAAACCGCGGATAACATTGCCGAAATAGTTGCCGAACCTACGATAATATTCCTCGTGCACGCATTCCGTAAAATGCGCGCCTGCGTCTTTTCCGATTACATCGATATAATACGTATCGGCATACGCCGGGCGCCACAGCGTTTTGCAACACGTAAACGCGTATTTTTTTCCGCCGTATTCATTGATAGCCGTTAAGTTTTTTTCAGTAACGTCCGCGTTTTCGTCGCTGATTCCGCCGATACGTATTTTCAGATGTTTACCGTACGCATACGGGTACTTTTCAAGGACGCGCCCGCCGCCGTATCCGCTTGGAAAATTCTCTTCGTCGTAAATCCACGCCTGCATATTCAGTTCCGCCGCGCGGCGCAATACGGCGCTTACGCAGGAAAACCATTTTTCGCCCAGATAGGGCGTTTTCAACCCTACCCGCGCGTGCAAAACGAAAGCGGGAACGCCTTGTTCGTGCATTGCGTTTAACTGTTTTACGCATTCTTCTTCGTTCATGTTGCCGTTCCAAAACCAAAACGGCGCGGGACATTTATCTATTACGCTGTTATCCATTTCTTTCCCTTTCATATTTTTATCATTGCCACGCTCAGCGGTTGTAACTCCGTTGTTTTTACTCGCCGTTTTTCATTTAACCGAAAATCCGTATATAACGTGACTTCCGTTTCAAAATTGACCGCGACGGGTTGCACATTGTAATTTACAAGAAACTGCGCGTTTTTTCGCTTATACCGGTATGCGGCAGTAAGCACTTTATCCACCGATATTTCCGATCCGTCTTCGATGGTAAATTTGTTTTTTCCGCAGAAAAATTTTTTCGGTTTTATCATTTTTCCTTTATGCAAAAAGTCTTTTCCCGCGTGCGTTCTCCATAACGTCAATTCTTTTAAAAACGGGTAGACAACGCTTTCATCCAACGGTTTTTTATTTTTTCCCCACGAAGAAACCGGTACGCCGTCGTAACGCAGGACAAGCGTAAGCATATCGCCCGCAAGAAAAGAATATGCCGAGCGGTACGTGTAATTATATTCTTCGTCCGAAAGCATCATGCAAATCTGGTTGCCCATAAAATTATTGACGAATTCATGATACAAATACGCGTAAAGAGGTATGCTTTCGCCGGTATATTCGTTTAAATTCCACCTGTTGTCGCTGAATTTCAAAGCGGAGATAAACGGTTCCGCCGCCGCGGATTCGCACCCCAGCAACACACGCGAACGGTCGATAGCGTTTAATATTTCGTTTACCGCTTTTATCTGCCATTTCCCGGGGGCGGGCGTATGCCCGTGATTCCGACTGTAACAAAAATACGAATTGCCGCCGTGGTTCTGATCGAACACCTGTACGTAATCCACGCCGCTATGCACGATTTTATTGTATTCTTCGGTTAACATATCGCGGCATTTCTTCACTGCGGGGCACAAATCGTATCCTTCGCGCTGCTGCGTGCAGATTTCGCTTTTTATATCGCCGTTCGTATCGGAACACATTATTTTTTTCAGCGATTCTTGCTTAAACTGTTTTTCTTTGGAATAATCTTCAAGTTTACTTTTCTGCGTCCAGCCCATACCGCTGCAATACACGCCCGTGAGTATTCCCTCGGCATGCGCTTTTTCAATAAACTCCGAAAAAATTTTTTCTCCGCCGTAGGGCGGCCAAACGTACGGCGGCGCCCATGGCGCGGTTCCCTCCCAGTGCATAAGAAGCGCCATTACTTTTGCTCCCGTTTGCCGCGATATTTCCCCCAAGAACGGTAGAGCGTTGGCGTAAGGATATAAAGCGGGATTGGGCGTCATTGTATCCGTATCGAATTTTCCGCGCACAGGATACGTTACTACTATGGGAGATTCCTCGTACCAGCCGGGTAACGACTCTTCGTCCGTTTTTTTCAGCCCCGCAGGCAGGTGTTTATAAAACCACTTGCGATAAATTTCCGTGCAATCAAAATAATCGCCCTCGAAAAACTCAATCGCCAAATCGAAAGGCATGCAATAATCCTGCGTAAAATCCGTATCGCAAAACGTACGCATCACAAGTTTAATGCTTTCTTTCTCGTAATCGAAATCTATATGTTTTACCGTCCGTTCCTTATCGTGCATACCCATATATATGCCTTTTCCGTTTTTGATATAGCCGATAAACTGCGAACAGATCATATTGGGGAATATAGAATATTTCCCAAGAGAAGGATATTCCGGCTCGATATATTTAAAAGGCATACTCATACGCTTTTTCATATCCGTTACCAGACACCCCTCGTTGAACGGATACACAATTTCGCCCGCGCCGCCTTCGTCTTTCAGTTTGCCCGATAATCCGAAGCAAAACGGCTGTGCCCACTCGATCAGATCTTTTGTTTTGTTTTTTATCCGAATGCGCACGGCGAGCCCCGCGCCGCGAAGTTTAAAAATCAGCGTTACGCCGATTGCCTCATGAGTATATACCGCTTTTTCCCCGTCGAACGAAACGAATTCACATTCATTTGAAGAAACGATGCGGTGCGCGCCCAAGGCGTTTCTTAATTTGACAAAAAACATCGGCGTTCTTCCGCTAATCATCTCCTCTCCGCGAAACTCCATACTTATTACGGAGGAATTTTCAAAGTCGATGCATATGCGCGCACCTTTTTTCAGATGGAATACCTGCATAATCAAACAACCTCTAACGTTACAATCTCAAAAGGTTTTATTTCAAAACGAACAATGTTTTGTTCCGTCGCCGCTTCCGATAATCGGTTCTCCGATAAATCGCACAAATACGCCTTTTGAAACGGGAAATTCGGGCAGACGGTAATCTGTTTCCGCTCGCCGTACCCCTCGTAAATACGCATAATAACGCCTACGCCGTCTTCCGATTTTTTCACCGTTTCAATATACGCTCCCTTGCCTTGCACGGATAAAAGCGAAAATTCTTTCGGTAAAACGCCGCTTCCTTTGCCTGTTTTTGCCGCAATAAGCGGACGGTTGAGAACGTACGCCTTTTCGATTACTTTACCTTCGGCATAACCGTTTTTATGCGGTAACAACGAATAGGTAAAACTCGGCACATCGTCCGCTTCCCCCTCGTACGGGTATCCGCCCGAAGTTACCAGCGTTACGGTAAGCACGTTGTCTTCGGCGGAAAACCCGTATTTCGCATCGTTTAAAAGAGCCACGCCGTAACCGTATTCCGAAGCGTCAACCCATTTATGCGCTGCGCACTCGAATCTTGCCGCGTCCCAACTTGTATTCGACGAAGTGCTGCGCCTTACCGGACCGAACTGCATATCGTAAACGGCTTCGTTTATTAACAGATTTAAAGGAAACCGCGCTTTAAGCACCTGATTTTTTTCTTTCCAGCAAATATCGGTTAAAAAATCAATCCTGTCTATCGTATCCGCGTACAAACAGACTTCCTGCGTAATTACCGAATCGTAATATGTTTTTACTATTTTAAAGCCAACCCTGTCGCCGTCTTCGATTATTGTAAACTCCGCCTCGTCGCCAAGAGTATATTCTTTTTGTTTATGATACGGTGTGAGTTCCCAATTTTCGTATTCGTACGGCATGTTTTCGTAGGAACGCATTTCGTTTAATTTTTCCCCCGCAGGAACGATCTCGCGTCCTTCCCGTTTATCCGTTAGCGATACGATCGCGCCGCTTTTTTCAAATACCGCTTTGAAAAATACGTTTTCCAACGTAAGCGTTTTCACGTCCGCCGTTACTTTTTTACGCCTGTTTTTAAAATTTGTAACGGTAACGTATCCGCACGCCGGCACGTTTTCCACTATTCTGGTCTTACCGTCTGCCACCACCGTTCCGCACACGGTAAACGCGTTGGGATTAAATACCGCCGTTCCGTTTTCACAATCGATCGCGCCCGTAATACGGCTTATAATCTCGCCGTTTTCTTTATCGCAATCGAAAAACAGCCGTTCGTACTGACTTTTACTGTCTTCGTAAACTTTTTTAATCGCCGACCCGGGAAGAATATCGTGGAATTGATTAAGCAGAAGTATTTTCCATTTCCTTTCCATATTTTCATACGGATACGGCGCATTGAAAACAAGCGCGTTTAACGTAGCAAACAATTCCGTGTTCATCATCGCAAATTCGCCTTTTCTGTTATACGCCTTGACCATCGGCACAGAAGTCAGCGTCCCTCGGTGATATTCAAAATACAATTCGCCGTTCCATTTGGGTATGCGCTTTAATTCCCCGGCGTTTTCGAAAAAGTTTTTTTCTATTTCGTCCAAAGCGTTTTTCAACGATGTCAGACGCGTTTTGGGTATCCCCGGCAAGCCGTATACCATACGGCGTCCGTATTCCAGCATTTCCGCCGTAGGTCCTCCGCCCCCGTCGCCGTAGCCGTAACTCGTCATAACGGCGTCGCTGAATTCTTTTTGCGTAAAACGGTTTCTCGCGCCCAGAACGGTTTGCGGCGTAAGCGCGGGGCAATAACTCGTAAACGTGGTGTCGTATATTCCTTTACGCGGATCGGGATAACAGGCGGAAAGCAAATAAGCAAACACCTTGCTACCGTCCGTTCCCTGCCAGATAAACGCGTCATAAGGGAAGCGGTTGGTATCGTTCCAGCCGATTTTAGCGGTAACAAAACGATCGATGCCGCTTTTTTTCATAATCTGCGGCAACGCCGCCGAATACCCGAACACGTCGGGCAACCATACGCAAGTACAATCCTGCCCGAATTCTTCTTTAAAAAATTTTTTCCCGTAATAAATCTGCCGTACCAGACTTTCACCGCTTGTTAAATTACAATCTGCTTCCAGCCACATCGCGCCGTCCGCTTCCCAAGCCCCTTCCTGTATTTTGGCTTTGACTCGTGCATACAGTTCGGGATTATCGTTTTTGAGAAAATCGAAAAGTTGCGGTTGCGACGACATAAAACGGTACTCGGGGTATTCTTCCATCAGTTTTAAAACGGTGGAAAAACTCCGTTCCGTCTTACGGCGCGTCTGTTCTGTATCCCAAAGCCACGCCACGTCGATATGCGTATGCCCGATACAGAATACGGTATTACGGTTGCCGCAGATTCCGCCGTAAAATTCGCGGTATAAATATTCTTTCGCGTCTTTCAACGAAGCGTAAAATTCTTCGGAATAAATTCTTCTGAAATCTATTCTGTTCACGGCGCGCTCTAAAATATCCGCCGCTTTTTTATATTCTTCCGTGTTCTTTTTTAGAAGTCTGATCCCGTCCAACGGCACGCGCAGATCGTAATATACGGAAGTAATCAGATCGTCCGTGGTTTTCAACGTGAAATATGGCGAGGCGTTCAGCCTCGTTAGTTGCTCACAAGCATTTCGGGGCGGCGGTGTCAAGGACAGCGCAGCTGCTCGTTCTTATCCTTGACTCCGCCCGCACGAAATGCTACGCTACTTGCTCCGTTTCGTACAGATATTT
>JAQYLE010000001.1 GCA_028720205.1 Clostridia bacterium | reverse complement strand
AAAAAAAACAAAAAACGCGCCCGCGCGGAACGCTTGCCAAAAGCGCCGCGAAGTGGTATAATAAAAACCTATGAAAACCACGGAAGAATTACTTGACGAACTGAACGAAGAACAATTGAAACCCGTACTTGCCACGGAAGGTCCGGTGCTGGTGCTGGCGGGAGCGGGCAGCGGAAAAACGCGGGTGCTCACCACGCGCATCGCGTATTTATTGCGCGAAAAAAACGTTCCGGCAAGGGCGATTCTGGCGATAACGTTCACCAATAAAGCGGCGAACGAAATGAAAGAGCGCGTTTCTGCCCTCGGAGATATCGAAAATATGTGGGTCTGCACGATTCACAGTATGTGCGTGCGCATTTTACGCGAATTCGCAAACGAGGCGGGGATAGGCAAAAACTTTTCCATTTACAGCGAAACCGAGCGCTCGAACGTGTTGAAAAAAGCGTATAAAGAATGCGCCGCCGACGAAGAGAACGACGGACTTTTAAAAACGATAAAATATTGCGTGTCCGAAGCGAAAATGCTGGGGCAGTCGCCCGAAGAATACGCGCTTTTGCACAAGGACGAGCGCCATATAGAAACGATCGAACGCGTTTTTTCGGCATACGAAAAACATCTGAAAGAAAACAACGCCCTCGATTTCGACGATTTGTTAAGCCGAACGTTGCGCCTTCTGCAAACGAATAAAGAGGTACGGGAATACCTGGGCGGAAGATTCCGCTATATTATGGTGGACGAATTTCAGGATACCAACGAAGTGCAGTTTCAGATTATCCGTCTGCTTTCTTCCGTGCACGGCAATCTGTTCGTCGTAGGCGACGACGACCAGTCCATTTACGGCTGGCGCGGCGCGAAAATCGAAAACATTCTGCACTTTGAAAAGCAGTTTCCTTCGGCGCAGGTGTTTAAACTGCAACGCAATTACCGTTCCACCAAAAACATTCTGGCGGTGGCGAACGAAACGATTAAAAACAACGGGCGCAGAAAGCAGAAAACGCTGTGGACGGAAAAGGAAGAAGGCGAAAAAGTTAAGGTTTACGAGGCGGACGAGGAAAGTTACGAAAGTTTGTACGTTGCCAAAACCATACGCGAACTCGTGCGCGAGGGGTATTCGTATTCCGATTTTGCGGTGCTCATGCGCGTAAACGCGCTCACCCGTTCGTTCGAACAGGAATTCACCGCGGATTCCGTTCCGTTTAAAGTGTTCGGCGGTTTTAAATTTTACGACAGAAAAGAAATCAAGGATATGCTGGCGTATCTGCGTATCGTTGCCAATCCGTTCGATAACGAGGCGTTGGCGCGTATCGTAAATTTTCCCCCTCGCGGCATCGGCTTGAAAACGATGGAAAAGGTGGAGGATTTTGCGGCGCAAAACGGCGTTTCTTTTTACGAAGCGCTTTTGCAAACGGAAAATATTTCCCTCAACGTACCGACGCGCGCGAAACTTGCCGCCTTCGGGAATCAGATTAAAGAATGGATTTTCGATTCAACGGAACTTTCCGTGCTCGAACTCGTGAAAAAGATCGTGGCGGACGCGGGGATTTACGACGCCTTTTCGGGCGATGACGACGAGAGTATCAATAAAAAAGCCAATATCGAAGAATTCGTGAACTCCGTGGCGGACTTCGAACGGCTGAACAAAGAAGCCGACCTTGCGCAGTATCTGCAACAAGTTTCGCTTGTTTCCGATACGGACGAAATGGACGAGAGCGACTATGTTACCCTCGCCACCGTACACGCGGTGAAAGGTCTGGAATTCAGGTGCGTGTTTGTGGTGGGGCTGGAAGAAAACGTTTTTCCCACCTCCCGCGCGGAAAACGACGAAGAGACAACGGAAGAAGAGCGCCGCGTGATGTACGTGGCGGTGACGCGCGCCAGAGAACGGCTGTATCTCACCCGTTCGAAAACCCGCTTTTTGTACGGCAAACGCGAAACAACCATGCGCTCCCGCTTTTTAAGCGAACTTTCTTCGGTGGTGGAACTGCCCGAAGAACGCCGCGCCGGATACGGCGGGTACGGTTCGTACGACGAGTACGGCTCCGGCTCCTCGTACGGCGGAAGAGGCGATTACGGCGGATACCGGAAATCGTACGGCGGCAGAGGCGCATACGGCGGCGGGTACGGCGGCGCGTACGGCAATTCCTATGCGGCTTCAACGCGCGATTCGGCGCCCGTGCGCAGTACGTACAAGCCCGCTTACGGGGGCGCGTACGGTTCGGATACGTACGGCGCGAAGGCGAATACATACGGCAACAATCGTACGGGCGCGAACGGTTCGGGCGGCGCGTTCACGTACGGCGGCGTGGGGTATAAAGCGCCCGTAACAAAGCAGAAAAACGCGGACGTTTCGGCGTTGAAAGAAGGCGTAAAGGTATCTCATCCAAAATTCGGCACGGGCGTGATTGTAAAGACGGGCGGCTATCAGGGAAACGTGATTTTAGACGTGGCGTTCGAGGGGTACGGAATAAAAAAACTTGCCGCCGCGCTGGCGCCGCTCACCGTTTTATAAAAACGCGCGTAACGCATAGTAAGTTGAAGCGATTTATCGGGAAATACGAACAAAGAGGGAAAAAACCAATGTCCAGACAAAGAGAGATTACGGATATTTTAAACCGTTGGGCGTACGAATATTACGTTCTGGATCAGCCGAGCGTTTCCGACAGGGAATACGATAAATTATACGACGAATTAAAAGCGCTGGAAGCAATTTCGGGGGAGGTGTTTCCCGATTCTCCCACCCGTCGCGTGGGGGGAGAGCCGATATCCGCGTTCGAGCGTCATACGCATATCAGACGGTTGTATTCGCTGGATAAAGCGGTAACGGACGAAGAACTCGCCGCGTTCGTAACGCGCGCGGAAAAGGCTGGCGAACGGGAGGGCGTTGCGCCCACGTACACCGTGGAATACAAATTCGACGGGCTTACGGTATGTTTAACGTACGAAAACGGCGCGTTTGTACGCGCGGCGACGCGCGGCAACGGCGTTGTCGGCGAGGACGTGACGGCGCAGGTATTAACGGTGAAATCTTTTCCGCTTGCCATTTCGTATAAAGGCACGCTGGAAGTACGCGGCGAAGCGGTGATGCGGCTTTCCGTATTGCAAAAGTACAACGAAACGGCGGAAGAACCCCTGAAAAACGCGCGCAACGCCGCCGCCGGCGCGATACGCAACCTGGACCCGAAGGTGACGGCGAAACGCGGCATAGACATATTTTTTTACGACGTGAACTACATGTCGGAAGGCGCGCCGCTTTCGCAGCGCGAGGCGCACGAGTTTCTGATAAAAGAAGGGTTTAAAGTGTTCCCGTATTTTTGCATAGCGAAAAACGGCGAGGAAGTGAAATCCGCCGTGGACGAGATAGAGGTGGAACGCAAAAAAATCGACGTGCTGACGGACGGCGCGGTGATTAAGGTGAACGAGCCGTCTCTCCGCAGCGCCATGGGGTACACGGATAAATTTCCGCGGTTTGAAACGGCGTTCAAATTCGAGGCGGAAGAGGTGGAAACGAAAGTGGAAAACGTGGCGTGGCAGGTGGGGCGCACGGGTAAATTAACGCCGCTTGCTCTCCTTACGCCCGTGGAACTGGGCGGCGTTACCGTTTCGCGCGCCACCTTGAACAATTACGGCGATATGCTCAGAAAAAACGTGAAGCAGGGTTCGCGCGTTTTAATCC